>NZ_JBVIWC010000015.1:55000-178992 GCF_055594965.1 Kitasatospora sp. NPDC040550
CCGCCAATATTCCTGACAAATCCCCCCCATCATTTTCCCCCCCCCCCCCCCCATCCCCCCCCCCCCCCCCCCCCCCCCCCCCCCCCCCCCCCCCCCCCCCGGGGCCGGGGCCGGGGCTCCCCGATGTACGTGTGGGGGGCACGGGTCAGCGGTCGGCGGTCAACTCCCGCTCGGCGACCACCCGGAAGCTCCGCGCTGGGCGACCGGTGAGACGGAGGACGGTGTCGGTGGTGCGGTCCTCGGCGCCCTCCGCGATGGCCCGGTCCATCCGGGCCAGCATCGCGGCGAACTCCTCCGGCATCAGCGCGGCCAGGCGGGCGCGCTGTTCCTCGTACGTCAGCCGGCGGTGGACGACCGTACGGCCGGTGACCTCGGTGAGGACGGCGGCCACCTCGTCGTGGCTGAGCGCCTCGGGCCCGGTCAGGACCAGGTCGGTGTCGGGTGCCCGGTCGTCGGTGAGCGCGTGCACGGCCACGGCCGCGATGTCGTCGGCGTCGACGAAGCCGACCCGTCCGTACCCGGCCGCGGTCAGGAAGGTGCCGTCCTCGCGGATGCCGTGTGCGTGGAGGTGCGCGCCGGTGAAGTTCTGCATGAACCAGGACGGCCGCAGCACCGCCCACTGGTCGAACAGGCCCGGCAGGGCACGGTGCACCACGCCCACCGCCGGACCCCCCTCGGGCACGGCCGAGGAGCTGAGCAGGACCGCGCGGCGCACGCCGGCGGCCCGGGCCCGGCGGAGGAAGGGCAGCATGACCGCGGCCGGTTCAGGGTCGCCAACGGGCGGCACGAGGTAGACCCGGTCGGTTCCGGCGAGGGCGCCGTCGAAGGTGCTGGGGTCGAACCAGTCGAACCGCGCCGGCTCGGCACCGGACAGTGGCGTGGCGCGGCGGCTGACCGCCCGGACGCGGTGCCCGGCGGCGACGAGCCGTGCGACGGTGCGGCTCCCGGTGGTGCCGGTGGCGCCGGTGACCAGGACGGTGCCGGTGTCGGTCGTCATGCGTTGCTCCCCGTGAAGTCGAGACCGGGCTGCTGGAGGGCGAGTGGGTTCCAGTAGTCGCGGTAGGTGGCGAACTGCCCGTCCCGGACGGTCACCACGGCGATGTAGGACATGTCGAAGGGGTCTCCGGTGCGGACGACGCGGCCCACGCCGCGCATCTCGACCACGATCGTTGCGGCGTCGGTGGTGAGATGGATCCGCAGCTCGGGGAAGTCGTGCAGGTCGATGTGGTCGGGGTAGTCGCGCATGTAGGCCGCGACGGCCGCCCGGCCCTCCAGCCGCCGGGGCCGGCCCGGCGGCGCGAAGGGGAACTCCATCACGCCGTCCTCGGCCCACAGGCCGACCCAGGCGGGAATGTCCTTGTCCAGCAGCTGGCGCAGGCTGTGGCGGTACAGCTCCGCCGGTGGGGTGCTCGCGGGCATGGGTCCTCCGTCGCATACGATGCGGACCAGCGGTCCGCTTCAAGCAAGATACGGACCGGCGGTCCGGATCGCAATCGGAGGACGCAGATGACCGAGCGCAAGCCACGCAAGGACGCGACCCGCAACCGGGCCGCGGCCCTCGCGGCCGCCGACGAGCTCTTCTCCCGCGGCGGAAGCGCCGAGGACATCACCATGGCCGACATCGCGGCGGCGGCCGGGGTCGGCAAGGGGACGCTCTTCCGCGCCTTCGGCGACCGCACCGGCCTGATCCGGGCCCTGTACGCGGCGCGGCTCCAGCCGCTCACGGAAGCGGTCGAGGCCGGCCCGCCCCCGCTGGGGCCCGACACGCCCGCGCCGGAACGCGTGCCCGCCCTGCTCGACGCCCTGCTGTGCTTCAAGCTCGACAACCGCCACCTCGCCCTGGCCCTGGAGGGCACCGGGGCGGACAGCCCCTACCGGACGGAGCACTACGAGCAGTGGCACACCCTCGTCCGGGAACTCCTGCACCGGATCCCGGGGTCGGCCGACGGCGACTTCACCGCCCACGCACTGCTCGCGGCCACCCGTGCCGACCTCGTGGAACACCTGGCCCGCGCGGAGCACGCCTCCCGCGAGGACCTGCGGGCGCAGCTGGCGCACCACGTCGCCCGGGTCCTCGGCGTCGCGTGACGGACCGCCACCCGGCGGGGTGACGGCCCGTAGGAGCGGACCTGGGTGTCAGGGGACACCCGTCCCTCCTCGGACCGCTCGAAGCGGCACTCCCTGGCGCCACTGGTCGGTGCGGAACGAGGAGGCGGCCCGGCTGCTGCGCCCCGCCCGTCGGGGGATCCCGCCACGGTCAGCCGGGGAAGACCCGGCCCAGGAGTCGCTGGAAGGTGTGCCGGTCCGCCTCGTCCAGCTGGGCCAGCCCGGTGAGGCTGGACATCAGCTCGATCCGGATCTGCCGTACGGTCCGCTCGCCCTCCTCGGTGAGCACCACGTTCTTGATCCGCCGATCGGCCGGATCCACCTCGCGGCGGACCAGTGCGCGGGCCTCCAGGCGGTCGACGATGCCGGTGACGTTGGAGGCGTCGCAGGCCAGCAGCTCGGCCAGGGTGCGCATCGGGCGGGGCTCGCGCAGCAGGCTGAGCGTCTTGCCCTGCATGAGGGTGAGGCCGCGCTCGGCCGCCAGGGCGGCGAAGTGGCGGTAGTAGGCGGCCGCAGCGCCGGCGACCTGGTCCATCAGCTCGACCGGCGTGGGGGCGGCGGCGCCGGTGGAGGGTGGGGTGGCAGGCGGGGTGGCGCTCTGGGTCATGGGTCGAGTGTAGGCGGGATTGCTTGACTTCTTCAATCTTTCAGGTCTACCTTCAAGGCATTGCTTGAAGACATCAACCTTGCAGGCTTCAACCGTCCAGGTTCCGCCCGCTGCCTTCGAGCGCCGGCCCGGCGCATGCCCCCGCGCGGCCGGCCCCTCCTGGAAGGACCCCCACCTGATGAGCCACGCCGCCGACCGCGCCGTGCCGATATCCGCCACCGCGAGCGCCACCGCCACCGCCGGACAGCGGGGGAGCACTCCCCTGATCCTGGCGCTGGGCCTGGCCGCGATGGTCGTGGCCATGGCGCAGACCCAAGTCGTCCCGATCCTGGCGCTGCTGCAGAAGGAACTGCACACCGGTGCCGCCGGCGTCAGCTGGGTGACCACCGCCGCGCTGCTCTCGGCGGCCGTCTTCACCCCGCTGCTGGGCCGGGTCGGCGACCAGTTCGGCAAGAAGCGCACGCTGCTCGCCGTCCTCGCGGTCATGGTGGTCGGCTCGGTCATCGCCGCGACCACCACCTCGCTGACCCTGCTGATCATCGGCCGGGTGCTGCAGGGCTCCGCCACCGCGATCTTCCCGCTCGCCCTCTCCGTGATCCGCGACGAGGTGCCCCAGGAGAAGCTGCACGGGGCGATGGCGCTGGTCAGCGGAACGCTGGCGTTCGGCAGCGGCCTCTCGCTGGTGGCCACCGGGCTGCTCACCCAGGGCTCGCACCCCGACTACCACCTGGTCTTCTGGTTCTCCACCGCGCTGACCGTGCTCGCCCTGGCGGCCGTCGCCGTCGTGGTACCGCACGGCGGTTCGCCCACCGGCGGCCGGGTCGACGTGCTCGGCGCGCTCACCCTGGCCGTCTTCCTGGTCCTGCTGCTGCTCGGCATCTCGCAGGGCCACGAGTGGGGCTGGTCCTCCGCCCGCACGCTGGGCTCGCTGGCCGGTGCCGCCGTCTTCGCCGCCCTCTGGGTGCTGGTCGAGCGACGGGTGCGCAACCCGCTCGTCGACATGCGAATGTTCGTCCACCGCCAGGTGCTCTTCACCAACCTGACCGGGCTCTTCGTGGGCTTCGCCTCGTTCGCCCAGTTCATCGGCATCTCCTACCTCGTCCAGATGCCGGGCCGGCTGACCGGCTACGGCTTCACCGCCTCGGTCCTGCGCGCCTCCGTCGAGTACCTGCTGCCCAGCGCCCTGATCGCGCTGGCCGCCGCCCCGGTCGGCGGACGGCTGGTGCGCCGGATCGGCGCCCGCTCCACCCTCGCGGTCGGCGCGCTGATCGGCGTGGCGGGCTTCGCCTGGCTGGCCTTCGGGCACGGCGCCGAGGGCGCGGTGATCGCGGCGGGCATGCTCACCGGCATCGCGATCTCCTTCGGCTACGCCGCGATGCCCGCGCTGATCGCGGCCAGCGTGCCCCTGGAGCAGACCGGCATCGCCAACGGGATCAACTCCATCTCGCGCTCGGTCGGAAGCTCGATCGCCAGCGCGGTGGTGACCTCGCTGCTCGCCTCCAAGACGGTCAGCTACGCCGCGCTCGGTGGTGCCGCGCTGCCCGCCGAGAGCCAGTTCACCCTCAGCTTCGTGATCGCCGCGGTCGCGCTGCTGCTGGCCGCCGGGGTCGCGATGGTCGGGCTCAGCAAGCACCACCGGCCGCTCACCGCACGGGCCGACGAGCAGCCGCGCGCCGCCGCGGTCACCGCGTCGACCGATGCCGGGGCCGTCCGCGACCACTCCTGATCGAACCTCCCGCCCGAAACGGCGTACCCCGATCACCCACCCCGCACCTCCCTCCCCCTGCCGACCTGGAGCACCAACCATGACTTCCGCCCTCTTCGTCGTCACCGGCGCCACCCACTGGACCCTCGCCGACGGCACCCCGCACCCCACCGGCTTCTGGGCCGAGGAACTCGCCGAGCCGCACCGGATCTTCACCGAGGCGGGCTTCGAGATCACCATCGCCACCCCCGGCGGCGTCCCCGCCCCCGTCGACCGGGGCAGCCTGAGCGCCGAGGCCAACGGCGGCGCCGCGGGCGGGGGCCAGGAGAAGGCCGAGTGGCTGGCCGCCTACCTGGAGGCCATCCGCGCGGACCTGGAGCACCCCGCGAAGCTGGCGGAGGTCGACCCGGAAGCGTACGACCTGGTCTTCTACCCGGGAGGCCACGGCCCGATGGAGGACCTCGCGGTGGACGAGGCCTCCGGTCGGCTGCTCACCCGGGCGCTGGCGTCGGGCAAGCCGCTGGGCGTGGTCTGCCACGCGCCCGCCGCGCTGCTCGCCGCCCGGCACGAGGACGGCAGTTGGCCCTTCGCCGGCTACCGGATGACGGCGTTCAGCAACGCCGAGGAGCAGGCGGTGGGCCTGGCCGCAGGCGCCAAGTGGCTGGTCCAGGACCGCCTGGTCGAGCTCGGCGCCGACTTCGTGGAGGCCGCGCCGTTCACGCCGCACACCGTGATCGACCGCAACCTCTACACCGGCCAGAACCCCAGCTCCTCGGCCGAGTTGGCCCGCGCCCTGGTCGCCGCCGTGGCCACCGACCCGGCCACCGTGGTGGCCCGCCTGCGCGCCACGTTCGCCACCGGCCGCACCAGGCCGCTCGGTTGGCGCCTCGCCCAGCTGGGTGCGCTGCGCGCGCTGCTCACCGAGCAGTCCGAGGCCCTGCTGGCCGCGCTCCACGCCGACCTGGGCAAGAGCGCGACCGAGGCCTACCGCGGCGAGGTCGGCTTCACGCTGAACGAGATCGACCACACCGTGGCGCACCTGGAAGAGTGGCTGCAGCCGCGGCCGGCCGCCGTCCCCGGCGCCTTCCTGCCCGCCGAGGCCCGGGTGGTCCGTGACCCGCTCGGCGTGGTGCTGATCATCGCGCCGTGGAACTACCCGCTGCAGCTGGCCCTCGCCCCGCTGGTCGGTGCCCTCGCGGCGGGCAACACCGCCCTGGTCAAGCCCAGCGAGCTCACCCCGGCGACCTCGGCGGCGATCGCCCGGCTGCTGCCGCGCTACCTGGACCGAGAGGCCGTGGCCGTGCTGGAGGGAGGTGTGCCGGAGACCACCGCGCTCCTGGAGCAGCGCTTCGACCACATCTTCTACACCGGCAACGGCCAGGTCGGCCGGATCGTCATGACGGCCGCCGCCAAGTACCTGACCCCGGTCACCCTGGAGCTCGGCGGCAAGAGCCCGGTGGTGGTCGAGCCCGGCGCCGACCTCGCGGTCACCGCCCAGCGGGTGGCGCGCGGCAAGTTCCAGAACGCCGGGCAGACCTGCGTGGCCCCGGACTACGTCCTGGCCATCGGCGACACCGCCACCGCGCTGGAGGCGCACCTGGCCGAGGCCGTGCACGCCCTGTACGGGGCGGACCCGGCGAGCAGCCCGGAGTACGGCCGGATCGTCAACGAGCGCCACCACGACCGGCTCACCGCCCTGCTCGGCGGCGGCCGGACCGTCATCGGCGGCGGCCACGACCGCGCCCAGCGCTACCTCGCGCCCACCGTGCTGGCCGAGGTCTCCCCGGAGGCGCCGGTGATGCGGTCGGAGATTTTCGGCCCGATCCTGCCGATCATCGCCGTGCCCGACCTGGACGCCGCGATCGCCTTCATCAACGAGCGCGACAAGCCGCTCGCGCTGTACGCCTTCACCGAGTCGGAGCGGACCAAGCAGCGGCTGGCGACCGAGACCTCCTCGGGCGGCCTCGTCTTCGGCCTCACGGTCTCCCACCTGGCCGTCCCCGAGCTGCCGTTCGGCGGCGTGGGCGAGAGCGGGATGGGCCGCTACCACGGCGAGTACTCGATCGACACGTTCAGCCACGCCAAGGCCGTCCTCGACAAGCCCCTCGGCTGACCGGGCGGGGCCGCGGCTCCCGCTGATCAACGGGTGACACCGTCCGACACGGCGGAGCCGCCGCCCCGGCCGGCGCAGGCGCGGCGACCGTCGAGGACGCACGACAACCGGGGAGGGCAGTCGACCGACTGCCCTCCCCGGTCCGCGTGTTCCGCCGGGACACCGGGACACCGGGGCGGTCGAGGACGCCGCGTGCCTGCTCAGGTGACGGCGGTGGGCACGGACCCCGGCAGAGCGTCGCCGTAGGCCTGGGCGGACGCGCCGCAGCTGTTGTCGCCGATCATGCCGCCCGGTGCGCAGTGGCTGCGTGTGGACGGTTCCGGGCCGAACATGAGGCCGTGCGGGGCGAGTTGGCGGTTGGGCTGGTCCAGGACGATGCCCGGCTCGACCACGCAGGTCCGTGCTCCGGGATCCACCGAGACCAGGCGGTCGCGGTACGTGGTCCAGTCGATGAGCGCGGTCAGGTCCAGGTCACGGCTCTCGGACATCGCTCAGTTCCCTCCACTGCCGGGCAGGAACTCCTGAACCTTGGCCTTCACCCCTTGCCGCACGACGGAGCCCCGGTCGCTGTCGCCTTTCAGAACGGACAGCGCTGCGGCCTTGATCTGGTCCCAGGTGGCGTGCGGAGGGATGGGCGGTACGGCCGGGTCGGTGCGGAAGTCGATGACGAACGGCCGGTCCGCCGCGAGCGCCCGGCGCCACGCCGGCTCCACGTCCTGCGGCCTCTCCACCCGCACCCCGTCCAGGCCGAACGTCCGGGCGATGTCGGCGTAGCGCACGTCCGGAAGGCTCTGCGAGGGTTCGAACTGCGGAGCGCCCTGCATCGCCCGCATCTCCCAGGTGACCTGGTTCAGGTCGTGGTTGTTCAGCACCGCGACGACCATGCGCGGGTCGACCCACTCCCGGTAGTACTTCGCCGCGGTGATCAGCTCCGCGAGGCCGTTCATCTGCATGGCGCCGTCGCCGACGATCGCGATCGCCGGCCGGTCGGGGTGGGCGAACTTCGCGCCGATCACGTACGGCACCCCGGGCCCCATCGTCGCCAGCGTGCCCGACAGCGAGCCGCGCATGTCACCGCGCATCCGCAGGTGCCGGGCGTACCAGTTCGCGGACGAGCCGGAGTCGGCGGCGATGATCGCGTTGTCCGGCAGCAGCGCGTCGAGGGCGTGCACGACGTACTCCGGGTTGACCGGGTCCGCCGTCACCTCCGCGCGGCGCTGCATCACCTCCCACCAGCGGGCGGCGTCGTCCTCGATCGTCTTGCGCCAGCCGCCGTCAGCCTTGCGCTCCAGCCGTGGGAGCAGCCGGCGCAGCGTCTCGCCCGCGTCGCCGACGAGGTTGACCTCGAACGGGTAGCGCAGCCCGACCATGGACGGGTCGATGTCGATCTGCACGGCCCTGGCCTGGTCGAACTCGGGCAGGAACTGGGTGTACGGGAAACTGGAGCCGACCACGAGGAGGGTGTCGCAGTCGCGCATCATCGCGTAGGAGGGGCGGGTGCCGAGCAGCCCGATCGAGCCGGTGACGTACGGCAGGGTGTCGGGCAGCGCGTCCTTGCCGAGCAGCGCCTTCGCCACCCCGGCACCGAGCAGGTCGGCGACCTGCTCGACCTCGCGGCGCGCGTGCCGGGCGCCCTGCCCGATCAGCATCGCGACCTTCTCGCCGGCGTTGAGGACCTCGGCGGCCTTCGCCAGGTCGTCATCGGTGGGGATCGGGGCGTAACGGGGGATGCCGAGGCTTGAGGGGACCTGCTTGAACGCGTGAGCGGGCGGCTCGTGGTCCAGTTCCTGCACGTCGGCCGGGATGATCACCGCGGTGACCGTGCGCCGGGTCGCGGCGATGCGCATCGCGCGGTCCAGCACGTTGGGCAGCTGGGCCGGCACGGTGACCATCTCGCAGAACTCCGAGGCCACGTCCTTGAAGAGGCTGAGCAGGTCGACCTCCTGCTGGTACGAGCCGCCCATCGCGCTGCGGTCCGTCTGCCCGACGATCGCGACGACGGGGACGTGGTCGAGTTTCGCGTCGTACAGGCCGTTCAGCAGATGGATCGCCCCCGGCCCCGAGGTGGCCGCGCACACCCCGGTCCGCCCGGAGAACTTCGCGTACCCGACGGCCTCGAACGCGGCCATCTCCTCGTGGCGGGCCTGCACGAACTGCGGCTTGTTCTCGGCGCGGCCCCAGGCCGCCAGCAGGCCGTTGATCCCGTCACCGGGGTAGGCGAAGACGTGCTCCACCTCCCACTCGCGCAGCCGCTCCAGCACGTAGTCGGAAACCTTCATCGCCGAAACTCCTCCAGGGTGCGGACGTGCTTGTCGGGTGCCGGACGGACCCGTGCACTCGGCTAACCGCTGGCGCCGCGACGAAACCCGCGGCCGCGGAGACGCCGCCCGGTGCTCGGGGACGTTCACTCCACCGAGAGGTGCCGCCGGAAAGCCGTGCCGCCCCGCGGGCCCACGGGGTGTCGGTCCCGTTGCACGCAGCAGGTAGCCCGCAGGGCCGGCCTGCACGGCGGTTTGTCGGGTTGGACTTCGGGCAGGCGAACAATTGCTTCACGACGCACGGAAGGGAGACGAGACGATGACTACCGTCAAGAAGTCGATCGACGTCGATGTGCCGGTGCGGGTCTGTTACGACCAGTGGACGCAGTTCGAGGACTTCCCGCAGTTCATGGAAGGCGTGGAACAGGTCACCCAGCTCGACGAGCGTCACAACCACTGGAAGACGACGATCGCCGGCGCCAGCCGCGAGTTCGACACCGAGATCGTCGACCAACTACCCGACGAGAAGATCGCCTGGCGCACAGTGGGCGGCGAGATCCACCAGCGCGGCGTGGTGACGTTCCGCCGCCTCGACGACGCTCACACTCGCGTGCACCTCGCCCTGGAGTTCGAACCCGAGGGCATGGCCGAGCACGTCGGCAGCGCCCTCGGCATGGTCGACCGCCGCGTGGCTGGCGACCTGGACCGGTTCAAGGACTACATCGAGCACCGCGGCACTGCCAGCGGCGCGTGGCGCGGCCGGATCAGCCCGAACTGATCCCGGCACTGCCGCCACCACCGGCCACCAGGAATCGAGGAAAGATCATGGTGAAGGTTCTCCTCGTACTGCTGTGCCTGGTTCTGCCATGGCTGGCCGTCCTCATCAAGGACGGCCCGAGCATGAAAGTGCTGTGGGCCTTCCTGCTCCAGCTCTGCGGCCACGTGCCGGGCGTCATCTACGGCATCTACCAGGTGGTCCAGGATTGATCACGGCCTCGGGGCAGACCGCTGCCGAACGCGCCGACCTGACGCGAGACGCCGTCGCGTAGCGCCCGCCCGTGCGGCAGGCGCAAGGCCCGTGGCCGCCATGGCCGTTGCCCCCGGGGCCCGTGGGCGCTGCGGAGGCCGTGTCCTATTCTGGGGGGCATGTCGAACCCTGACGGGCTGCTCGTCGACATCGCCGCGATGGTCGAGTCCGAGCACAGCAATCAGATGTCCCTGACCGTGGTGGTCCCCGGTGCGGTGATCACCGGCAGGCTCGCGCCGGTGACCTTGTGGTTGGAGCGGGTGGCGGAGGTCCTCCAGACCTCGGAGCACCTGAAACCGTTCGCCGCCCTCTTCGCCCCGCCCGCCGACGGCCAGTCCGCACGGCCCACCCACCTGCATCTCCACCGGGCGAAGATCCTCCAGGGCGACTTCGGGCTGCCCCACACCGGCGGCATGTACCGCATCGCCATCGAGGACGTCAGCAGCTGGACGGTCGGGGACCTCAGCTACTCCGACTCCTGAGAACCACCGCAGGCCCACGTGGCAGCCGGGCCTGGCGCCCTGCACCTGGACGGCGGGGCCCAGCCCGGCCCCGCCGTCCAGCCGCCTCGTCCTGTGCCGCGCCGCGGAGTTGCCGCGCGGCGCGGGCGGCAGCAGCAGGCCCGGCCGGTGTCAGTCGGGCGAGCCCGGAGCCAGTGGCCGCCGGCCGCCCGCCGAGCCGCCCCGCCCAGCCCTGGGTACCGTGATTTTCGTGGGGCCGCGGTAGCGAAGGAGGGAGCATGGCCGACGCGATCGTGATCGGCGCCGGACCGAACGGGCTGGTGGCAGCCAACGTCCTCGCCGACGCGGGCTGGCAGGTCGAGGTCCTCGAAGCCCAGTCCCAGCCGGGTGGAGCCGTCCGCAGTGACCGCGCTCTCGACCCCGTGTTCGTCAACGACCTGTTCAGCTCCTTCTACCCCCTGGCCAAGGCATCTCCCGCCATCGCGGCCCTGGGACTGGAGCAGTACGGACTGGCGTGGAGCCACGCTCCCACCGTCCTCGCGCACCCCCTCGCGGACGGCCGCTGCGCGACCCTCCACCGCGGCCCCACCGCCACGCGCGACCACCTGGCGAGGACCTTCGGCGTAGCCGACGCGGCAGCGTGGGAGCGGCTCACCGCGCTGTGGCAGACCCTGCACCCCCAGCTGCTGCGCAGCCTCTTCACCCCGTTCCCGCCGATCGGACCGACTGCCGCGATGGCAGCCCGGCTCCGGCCGACGGGCATCCTGCGGACGGCACGCTTCATGACCCTCCCGGTCCGCCGGCTGGCAGAAGAGGAGTTCACCGAACCCGGTGCCGGCCTGCTGCTGGCCGGCTGCGCCCTGCACGCCGACCTCCTCCCCGAGGCGGCCGGCAGCGCCGCGTTCGGCTGGCTGATGGCGATGCTCGGCCAGCAGGTCGGCTGGCCGGTACCGGTGGGCGGCTCCAGCAGCCTCACCCACGCCCTCGTGCGCCGGCTCGCATCACGTGGCGGCCGGGTCCACTGCGGCCAGCGCGTCGAAGAGGTGATCGTGCGCGGCGGCAAGGCCTTGGGTGTGCGCACCGCCGACGGCCAGTGCTACCGCGCCCGCCGAGCCGTACTCGCGGACGTCGCCGCCACCGCCCTCTACGGCGGGCTCGTCGGCTGGGAGCACCTCCCGCCGAGGCTGCGCCGGGATCTGCGCCGCTTCCAGTGGGACTTCGCCACCTTCAAGGTCGACTGGGCGTTGTCGGGCCCCGTCCCGTGGGCGGCACCGGAGGCGGCGGACGCCGGCACCGTCCACCTCGGAGCGGACCTGGACGAGCTCAGCGACTACGCCCACCAGGTCACCACCGGCCGTCTTCCGCGCCGTCCGTTCGCCTTGCTGGGGCAGATGACCACGGCCGACGGTTCCCGGTCACCCGCCGGAACGCAGTCCGCCTGGGCCTACACCCACGTTCCGCAGCGGATCGCCGCCGACCTCGGCGAGGATGCCATCACCGGAACGTGGGACGCGCGCGAGGACGAGGCGATGGCCGAGCGGCTGGAACACCAGGTGGAACGCTTCGCCCCCGGCTTCCGGGAGCTGATCACTGCCCGGCGGATCCTGTCCCCGCCCGTGCTCCAAGGCCTGGACGAGAACCTCGTGGGCGGAGCACTCAACGGCGGCACCACCGCGATCCACCAGCAGCTCGTCTTCCGGCCCACCCCCGGTACCGGCAGGCCCGAGGGGCCGATCGAGCGCCTCTACCTCGCCTCCGCCTCCGCCCACCCCGGCGGCGGCGTGCATGGCGCGTGCGGCGCCAACGCCGCCCGTGCCGCACTGCGTTCCCACCGCCTCCTGGCCGGGCGGATCCTGTCACCTGGTCTCAGCGCAGCCCAGCGGCTGCTCGGCGGGGACCCGCGACCCGGGCCCGGCTGAGCAGCCGCTACGCGAGAGGACGGCACACATGGCACAACGTCAGCAGCTGATCGAATGCCCGCCCAGCCAGGTCTGGGACATCCTGGCGGACGGGCAGCACTACGCCGAGTGGGTGGTGGGCACCAAGGAGATCCTGCACACCGACCGCGACTGGCCCGCGGTCGGCGCCGCGTTGCGCTTCCGCGTGGGGCTGGGACCGCTGACCTTCGACGACACCTGCGTGGTCCGGATCTGCGAGACCCGGCGGCGGCTGGAACTGGAGGCGAAGGCCGAACCGTTCGGGACCGCCAGAATCGCCTTCACCCTGATTCCCTGGGCCGACAACACCCTCGTCATCCTCGACGAACACCCCCTGCGCGGGCTGGGAGCCCGTCTCCACGGACCACCGATCGAGCTGGCCCTGCACCTTCGCAACCGCCATCTGCTCACCAACCTGGCCCGCCACGCCACCCACGGACAGTAGTGGCCCTGGTGCGGGGGCCGCCGCGCCTGGGCAGGGCCGGCCCGGTCGGGCACGTTCAGGTGTTCGCCGGTCGGTCGTCGCGGTTGCGGTGGCTGGTGTCGCAGAACGGGTAGCGGCGACTGCGGCGGCAGGTGCACAACGCGACCACCGGGCGGTCGGCCCGGACGCTCCGGCCGTCGGGGAGCACGATCTCCACCGGGCCGTCGACCAGCACCGGGCCGCTGCCCGTCAGCCGCAGTCGGGGGACGGGTCGCTCGTCAGCGCCGGACACCGCGCACCACCACCAGGGTCTCGGTCCGCTCGCCGGGGGCGATCAGTCCGCGTTCCTCGAACCAGTCTGCCCGTTCCGACATGACCGGCCCGAACGGCTGGGCCGCGGCGGCCACCACGCCGGCCCGCAGCCCGGCCCGGTGCAGGGCGCTGACGGTCGAGGCCGGGTCCGCCAGGGAGGACTGCACGATCAGGAGCACGCCACCGGTGGTCAGCAGCCGAGGCACCTGCCGGCAGATCCGGTCGAGCAGCAGCCGCCCGGTCGGCCCGGCGTCCCAGGCCCGCGCGATGCCGTGTGGTGGTGGCCGGTCGAGGGCCGAGGGCACGTAGGGCGGGTTGGAGACGATGAACTCGAAGCTGCGACGGGCGACCGGAGAGATCAGGTCGCCGTGCCGGAGCGTGAGGTGCAGGCGGTGCAGCCGGGCGTTCGCCCAGGCGGTCGCCAACGCGAGCCGGGACAGGTCCACGCCGGTCACCACCGCGCCGAGTTCCGCGGCGGCCAGCGCGACGGCGCCGCTGCCGGTGCCGAGGTCGAGCAGCCTGGACCCGGGCTCCGGCCGCTCACGGCGCAGTGCCTCGATGAGGAGGGAGGTGTCGCCCTGGGCGGGATACACACCAGGAGGTCGGAGGAGGAGCATGGTGTAGCGGGTGCCCAGTTCGGCCGTTTTGATCCATCGGGCTCAGGATTTCGCCCCCGGTCCGGGCACTCCCGTCAGGGGCGTGCGAAGGGAGCTCCGGCCGTGCCGCCAGCAGCTCAGCAGGTGGGCGCCGAACCGCTCCTCCACGGCGGCGGTGGCGGCGATGCCGAACGCGATGTCCGGGCCCAGCGACGGATCGCCCGCGACCAGCGGCACGATGACCGTGCGGCGTACGAGCTGCTCGTGGACGGCGTCGGCCAGCACGTGCTCGCGGTAGAACGAGGTCCCCGCCGGTGAGGCGCCCAGCCGCTCCAGCGCTGCGGCGAGGCGGGCCGCGCCGGGCGGCGAGGTGATCTCCACCGCCGCGAACTGGCCGACCAGCGCGCCGCGGAGTGAGCGGTGCAGGCCGAACAGCGACATCAGGTTGACCACCGCGAGCGCCGGGGCGGGGACGGTGTCGAGATAGCGCCCGTAGCCCGGATCCAGGCCGAAGTCCGCCATCATCTCGGCGAACAGTTGCGCGTGGGCCCGGTCGGGGCGGCCGGCGCCGTACTCGTCGTACTGCACCGTGACCAACGCGGCCTTGGCCGGGTTCGGCAGCCGCGGCACCACCCACATCTGCGGGTCCGCCTCTTTCAGGTGGTAGAGCGAGCGGTGCGCCAGGTACTCGCACACCTGCCAGCGCTCCCCGCTGTCGAGCAGGTGGTGGGACGGGCCGGTGCCGGCCGTGTCGTCGGCCAACAGGGCGGCCAGGGCCCGGGCCAACGGCGGCGGGGCACCGGTCTCCCGCCGCACGGCGGTGAGGAACGCGTGCTCCAGCGCGGACCGTACGGTCAGCAGAGCGGGGTGCCACTCCCATTCGGGGTCGACCTCGGCGAAGCCCTGGTAGTGCAGCTCGTAGCAGGTGTAGAGGGCCAATTGCAGGTCCTCGCCCCAGGGGTCGCCGAGCGGCGGCGGCGTGATCCGGGACGCCGGGTCGGGGGCGGTGAGCAGAGCGGCGAGGAGTGCGGCGCTGACCGGTCCGCGTGGGCGCGGCGGGGTCGGCGCCGGTGCGGTGGCGATGGTACGGCCGGGCGTGGTCACGGCCGCTCCCGGCATGCCGGGTGGAGCTCCAGAACGCAGCACTTCGGGCCGCCCCCGGCCTTGAGCAGCTCGGGCAGCCGTACGCCGATGGGGACGAAGCCCTCCGCGTGCAGCCGCGCGGCCAGGCCGCGGGCGGCCGCGGTCAGCAGGACGTGGCGGCCGTCGCTGACCGCGTTCAGTCCGAGCACGGACGCGTCCTCGGCGGTGGCCAGGATCGCCCGGGGGAACAGCTCGCGCAGGGTGCGGTTGCTCTCGGGGGTGAAGGCCGCCGGGTAGTACATGACCTGGTCCTCGCTCAGCACGGCCAGCGCCGTGTCCAGGTGGTAGTAGCGCGGATCGGTCAGCCGCAGGCTCACGACCCGCCGGCCGAACGCCAGCTCCGCCTCACGGTGGGCGGCCGCACTGGTCCGCAGGCCCGAGCCGGCCAGGATCCGGCCGCCGACCGGCAGGAAGTCGCCCTGGCCCTCGTTCGGCAGCTGGGCGACCTTCGGCCGGTAGCCCGCCCGGTGGAACCAGGCCCGGTGCGCGGCCGCTTCCGGGGCCCGCTCGGGGTACCGGAACCGGGCGACCAGGACCCGGCCGTCCACCACCGAGGCCCCGTTGGCGGCGAACACCATGTCGGGCAGCCGCGGTAGGGGAGCGATGGTCTCCACCCGGTGGCCCAGCTCGCGCAGCGTGTCGCGGAGCGCCTGCCACTGCCGCAGGGCCGCGTCGCCGTCCACCGGGCGGCTGGGGTCCATCCAGGGATTGATCGCGTACTCGACCGCGAAGTAGGTCGGCGGACACAGCAGGTAGCTCCGGCGCACCGCGGCACGGCGGGGGACTGCGGTAGTGGTGGTCATCGGCTCCTCCTGGGCTGTCCGCAGTGAGGTCGGGGTCGGCTGAGGTCGGGGTCGGCGGCCCGGGCCGGGCGGCCGGGTCCGATCGTGGCGTCGGTCCAGCGCACCGGCGCGGGATCAGGGCGTCGCGCTGGGCGGACGGAGGATTCTCCGCGCCCGTCACGGTCACACCCGCGCTTACCCGGGGCCTCGGTCCCCAGACGTGGCGAGGGGGGACAATCGGCCGCCTGGCTGTGCCGACGAGCCACGACAGGGCCATTCTCGGCACCCGGCGCAGCCCAGCCGGACCGCGTCCACCGCCGGCGGTGGGGCCGGCGGATGACGATGGGGCGCCCGGTGTGAGGGATGCGGCAATCGGGGCAGGCGCAGGGGCATGGTGAGAATCGGATACACGATGATGACCGAGCAGCGCGGCCCGCGTGACCTGGTCGCGGACGTCGTTCGTGCCGAGCAGGCGGACTTCGACTTCTCGGTGATTTCGGACCACTACTTCCCCTGGCTGGACGAGCAGGGCCATGCGCCCTACGCGTGGGCGGTGCTCGGCGCCGCCGCGCAGGCGACCTCCCGGATCCCGCTGATGACCTACGTGACCTGCCCGACGTTCCGCTACCACCCTGTGGTGGTGGCGCAGAAGGCCGCGACACTGCAGTTGCTGTCCCAGGGCCGCTTCCGGCTCGGCCTGGGCAGTGGCGAGAACCTCAACGAGCACGTGGTCGGCCGGGGCTGGCCCGCCGTGGCCGCGCGCCGGGCGATGCTCGACGAGGCCGTGCAGATCATCCGTGCGCTGTTCGACGGCGGGTACGTGACCCGGCGCGGCCGGTACTTCGACGTCGACGGTGCCCGGCTCTGGGACCTGCCCGACCGGCCGCCCCCGATCGGCGTGGCCGTGTCCGGGCCGGGCTCCTGCGCACTGGCGGGCCGGCTGGCCGACCTGGTGATCGCCGTGGAGCCCGACCGGGAACTGATCGCCGGGTTCGCGGAGCACGGAGGCGCCGGGAAGCCGGCGGTCGGCCAGCTGCCGGTGTGCTGGGACCCCGACCGTGGCGCCGCCGTACGACGGGCCCACGAGCAGTTCCGCTGGTTCGGCGGCGGCTGGAAGGTCAACGCCGAACTGCCCGGGACCGCCGGCTTCGCCGCGGCGAGCCGGTTCGTCCGCCCCGACGACGTCGCCGATGCCGTCCCCTGCGGCGACCGGGTCGAGGACTTCGTCGAGGCGGTACGGCCGTTCGTCGACGCAGGATTCGGGGAGATCGCCCTCGTCCAGGTCGGCGGCGACAGCCAGCCGGCCTTCCTCGACTGGGCCCGGGACACCCTGCTGCCTGCGTTGCGCGCGGCGTTCTGAACCTGCCCCGGCCGGGCCGGGCCGGGCCCGGCCCGCCCCGCGCCGGCCGGCGGTGGTGGCGGCCGCGCCGGTGCGGTGGGTCATCCGAATGCCCGGCATCCGGCCGGGCACGCCCGTGCCGGCGTGCTGCCCGGCTGCCGCGCCGGGCGGCGGGCGGGGGCGAGTCGTCGTAGGTTGCGGGCATGACCAGTGACGAGACGGCGCTCCCGGCGGTGGGGGTCCGGGTGCTGGACGAGGTGTTCGACGCGATCGAGACCTCCAACCGGCGCCCGCAGCCCTGGACCGGGTTCGACCACGGCGTCCTGGGGGTCTACCGCTGGGCGGCCGGAGCCCAGATCGCGGCACCGGTCACCGCCGCCGCCGCGCCCGGGAGCGGCGGGCCGTGCCGGGCGCAGCTGCTGGCCGAATGCCAGGCCGCCGCGGTGCGCCTTCGCGACGCGCTGGCCGACCGAGACGCGCTGGAGGGCCGCGACGCGCTGGCGGACCGTACGGACGCCGGGTACGCCCTGGGCGTCTACCAGGCGCTGGCCTGGCTGTGCGGCCACCACGAAGACCGCCCCTGACCTGTCACCACGACCGACGCCCCACCGCGCCAGGCGGGGAGGAATCGTTGACGAAGAACGACAGCACACCCGGCCGGGACGAGACGCCCCAGGAACGGGCCGACCGGCTCTGGAACGAGATGCTCCAGGAGGTCCGCGTGTGCCAGACCGGCGCGCAGATCCTCTTCGGCTTCCTCATCGGCGTCGCCTTCACCCCGCGCTTCGACGCCCTGCCCGGCTTCGACAAGAACCTCTACCTCGCCACGGTCGTCCTCGGCGCCATCGCCACGGGCGCCCTGATCGCACCCGTGGCCTTCCACCGCTTCCTCACCGGCCACGGCATGAAACCCGAACTCATCCACGTCGCCGGCCGCCTCATCGCCACCGGACTCACCACCCTGGCCCTGACCATCGCCGCCGCCCTCCTGCTCCTGCTGCGCACCGCGAGCGGCAACCCGGCCGCGGCGTGGGCGCTGAGTGCCGCCGTCCTGCTCTGGTTCACCACGACCTGGCTCGTCCTGCCCCACGTGGTGCTGCGCCGCACAGCGGCCCGCCGGGCGGCCACGCGAGAGTACGGCGACACCGGCGGTGGGGGCGGGCCCCTGGGCTGACAGACGACCCGGCGGTCTCGCCACCTCGCGGTGGTCGGTCATCGGTTCGTCGATCGCGCATCCGCGGTGTCCGATGACGCGTCCTTTCGCCGGCTCGCTTACGGGTCGGGTCCTTCCCACCCGTCGGGAAGTGGTCCCCGAACCGTGCGGGCGGTGCGAGCAGCAGCGAAGGCACCTCACCCGATCGGAGCCTGCCGCGAACGTCTTCGCGGAGACGGGCCCCGACATCGGACGGCGCCCGTCCCGTGCCCGTTCGGAGCCCGTCGTGGCCCGAGCCGGGCCTGGTCCGGCAGGGCCTGGCGGGCGGATCCGTGCGGGCGTGCGGACGAGTCCCGTCTTACGTTCGGGGTAGACGCGACGCATCCGCGAGAAGGCGGAGTCGTGCCTGCCGGTTCGAGCAGGAAACGTGAACGCCGGCACGAGCACATCAAGGACCCGTCTGACCTGACGAGAAGGACGATGCCATGAGCACTGACAACGCACACACCCATGAAGAGGACGATGCCCCGCGCGACGACGGAACGGTACGGGAGCGGTCGGCGGAGGAGCGCAGCATCACGGCGCCCACCCCGAAGGACGTCCGGGCCAAGGCCGACGACGTGGACAAGGACCCCGAGGACGACGAGGTCCCCGAGCCGCCCGCGGCCGACACCGAGGCCCCCTGACCGGCGCACCCCGCCCGGTGATCCGCCTCGACGGACAGAGGTGGTGATGGTGGATGCGAGCCGGTGATCTCCCGCGCCCGGGCGCCGGTGAGCTCGTGGAACGGCGCCACCCGATTCGGACGGCGATGGCAGCCGTGGCCGCGGAAACGGTCAGGGCATCGGGACGGCGTGCAGGCAGGTGTGCCGGCCCGGCCCGGTCGGTTCTGCGAGCGGGCGTGCCACCTCGCCGATGATCTCCACTCGGAAGGTACCGGCCGCGTCGGCGTACACCGGGGCGCCGTCGGCCGTGGCCTCGCCGGTGGCGTGGACGAGGACGACCTCGGGCGGGCCGTGTTTGCCGGGTACTCCCGGCAGGGTGACCGCGTAGCGTGACGGGGCATTCATGGCCGCTCTCCTCGCTCGGCGTGCCGGCCAGGGGCGCCCGCCAGGGCTGCGCGGACGCTGGGGTAGAGGGTGAAGACCTCGTCGACGCCGGTGAGCTCCAGGACCCGCAGGGTCTGGGGCAGCGGGGCGGCGAGCGCCATCTCGACGCCGGCGGCGTTCGCGGTCAGGCGGGCGGCGAGCAGGGCGTTCAGGCACACGGAGTAGCAGAAGGTCAGGCCGGCCAGGTCGACGACCAGCCGGTGCGGGCGCTTGTCGAGGGCCACGGCGAGGGCGTCGTCCAGCTGGGGGCGGTCGTCCTGGTCGACCTCGCCGTCGAGGCGGACGATCACCGTGCTCCCGGCTGCCGTCGTTGTGGTGATCCGCAGGCGTGGCGTGGTCATTCGCCGGGTGTCGGCGCGCTCACGGCGGGCGGATCCAGGGGGTGTGGTCATCGCACTCACCGCACCTCTCGGCGGGGACGAGGGGCGGCGTGGTGCGGGAGAGGCGTTGGCGCTGGTTCACGGATGCTCATCATGGTGATCACCGCTGGGGGTCGCGGGCTGATGAGGGGAACGGTCGTCGGGGTCGGCGAACAGGAGCAGCAGGTCGCCGATCTCGTGGCGGGCTTCGGCCGGGTGGCGGAAGAACGTGCCGCCTGTGACGTGGTAGCGGTTGCGGCGCCCGTGCCGGGTGTGGGTCAGGTAGCCGGCCGTTTCGAGGTCGCCGACGATCGCCCGTACGGCCCGCTCGGTCACCCCGCACGTGGCCGCGAGGTCCCGCAGGCGCACGTCCGCGTCGCGCGAGATCAGCAGCAGCACCCGGGCGTGCTGGGTCAGGAACGTCCAGCTCGTCCGCGGTTCCCGTTCGTCCGACATACCACAAGTATGAACCCGAATTCCTGTTTTGGGATGCCTGATCGCCAGATCCCCTGCGCGGCCGGGAGGGCGATCGCGGTGTGACCGGTCGCCGGGCCGCTTCCCGGCGGCACGACGGTACGGGCGCGACTGCTACGCAGCGGTGCTGAGCAGCCGGGCCTCGGGCCGCCCTCTGCCGCGCCGAATCGCCCCGGTGCGGCGCCGGACGTTCACGCCCTCACGCACGCATCGACGAGCTGGCACGCACTCCGGGCATCGGCGCCTGCGCCGACGGCAACGGTCGCTGCCGCTGCCGCTGCCGATCCAGCCTGGCGGCCCAGGTCTGCCGTGCCGTGGTGGGGCAGGTGGACTGCCCGCCACACCACGGCGGACGCGGTCAGGACGCATAGTCGGCTCGGGCGCGGTTACACGAGGGGAGGCCTGGCGATCGTCGACATCGGAAAGAGGTCCGCCATGACGGACATTTCACGCCTGCCCGGAGCCTTCGTGTACCGCTGGGACTGGCAGCTTCGCGGCCTGTGCCGTGAGGCCGACAACGCCCTGTTCTTCCACCCCTCGGGTGAGCGAGGAGCCGCTCACCACGCCCGCGAGGAGGCGGCCAAGGCCGTCTGCGCGGAGTGCCCCGTCCGCATCGAGTGCCGCCGCCACGCGCTGCAGACGCGCGAGCCCTACGGCGTGTGGGGCGGGCTCACCGAGGACGAGCGGCACCGCCTCCTGGCCCGCCGCCCCCGGAGCGCCGCCTCGGCCGTCGCCTGACGGGCCGGGCGCATCCGCCGGGCGGGCCTTTACCGCGTGCGCGGTAGGTCGCGGCGTAGTGTGCGGTGATCCGGGCCCGCAGGGCGCCCTCGCGCAGGGGTGCCGGCACCGCACTCAGGGCGTTCACGAGCTGGTCGGACAGGACCTCCTGGTCGCGGGCGTCGCCCAGGAGCCGTGCGAGTCAGCGTAGCTGGTCGGCCGGCGGTGCCGAGCGGCGGTCGTCGAACAGCCGTCGGTGGGCCCTGAGTTGGCTCCGCAGCCGGCGCGCGGTGAGCCGCATCTGATGCACCGAGTCCTCCTCGCCGCGGCGCACCGCGCCGTCCAGGACCAGAAGCCTGTCCAACTGCGTCCGGATGCCGTGCAGGACGACGTCGCCGGCCGACCGTGCCCCGCCGGCACCGGAGGGCGGCCCGGCCGGAGGGGTGCCGGAACGGCCCAGCGCGCGGGCGAGCTTGGAGGGCCACGGGGAGCGGGTGAGGCCGGCAGCGGTCACGTGGGCGTTGATGTGCTCGAGCAGCGCCGGTGTGCCGTGCTCCAGCTCGACTTCGAACTCCACCCGCGGGCCTGGGCCGCCCGTACAGCCGCTGTCGGTCCCGTGGCAATGGCGGGGCGCCGCTCGGAATCGGCGTCGGCTCCGAGCGGCGCAAGGGCCCCGATCACCCTGGAGTCCGATCTGATGTCTTTGACCCGGTTTGGCCGCTGGGCTGATCGGGAAGCCGACCGGCTGCGGGTGCTGCCCACTGCGGCCTCCGCCTCTGTAGCCGCTGCCGGAAGGAGTACGGCATGACCATCAATCCCGGACCGCCCGAAGGACGCCCCCACGCGCCCCTGGCCACTGAGACGCCCGACTCGGGCCCTCCCTCCCAGGGGGCGCGCGATGCCAAGGACATCGCGCTGGACGCTGCCCGGGCCCCGGAGCCGGACGGTGCGCTCACCACCGACCAGGGAGTGCGGGTCGACGACACCGACGACTCCCTGACCGCCGGTGGCCGGGGCCCGACGCTGCTGGAGGACTTCCACCTGCGGGAGAAGCTCACCCGCTTCGACCACGAGCGCATTCCCGAGCGGGTGGTGCACGCCCGTGGTGCCGGCGCGTACGGGTTCTTCGAACCGTACGAGTCGCTGGCCGAGTTCACCTGTGCCGACTTCCTGCAGGAGGCCGGGCGCCGTACTCCGGTGTTCGTACGGTTCTCGACCGTCCAGGGCCCGCGCGGCTCGGCCGACACGGTGCGTGACGTCCGGGGCTTCGCCACGAAGTTCTACACCCGGCACGGAAACTACGACCTGGTCGGCAACAACATGCCGGTGTTCTTCATCCAGGACGCGATCAAGTTCCCCGACTTCGTGCACGCGGTGAAGATGGAGCCGCACAACGAGATCCCCACCGGCGGGTCCGCACACGACACCTTCTGGGACTTCTGCTCGCTCCAGCCCGAATCCACCCACATGCTGATGTGGGCGATGTCGGACCGGGCGATCCCGCGCAGCTACCGGATGATGCAGGGCTTCGGCGTGCACACCTTCCGCCTCGTGACCGCCGACGGGCGCGCGACCTTCGCCAAGTTCCACTGGAAGCCGAAGCTCGGCGTCGCCTGCCAGGTCTGGGACGAGGCGCAGATCACCGCCGGACGCGACCCCGACTTCCACCGCCGCGACCTCTGGGAGGCGATCGGGACCGGAGAGTTCCCGGAGTGGGAACTCGGCGTCCAACTGATCCCGGAGACGGACGAGTTCTCCTACCCGTTCGACCTGCTGGACCCGACGAAGCTGGTGCCGGAGGAACTCGTGCCGGTGCGGCCGGTCGGCCGGATGGTCCTCGACCGCAACCCGGAGAACTTCTTCGCCGAGACCGAGCAGGTCGCCTTCCACACCGCCAACATCGTCCCCGGCATCGACTTCACCAACGACCCGCTGCTGCAGGGCCGCAACTTCTCGTACCTGGACACCCAGTTGATCCGCCTGGGCGGCCCCAACTTCTCCCAGCTGCCGGTCAACCGACCGCTCACCGAGGTGCGGACCAACCAGCGCGACGGTTACGGCCAGCAGGTGATCCACTCCGGTACGAGCTACGCGCCGAACTCGGTGGGCGGCGGATGCCCGGCCACTCTGGGCGGCGGGCACCTCGCCGAGGGAGTGTTCCAGCACTACCAGGAGCGTGTCGACGGGCAGTCGATCCGCCGGCGCAGCCCCAGCTTCGCCGACCACTACAGCCAGGCCGCGCTGTTCTGGCACAGCATGGCCGACTGGGAGCAGGAGCACATCATCGCCGCGTTCTCCTTCGAGCTCGGCAAGGTCGGGGACCAGGCCGTACGGCGCCGGATGGTCGCCAACCTGGCCCACGTCGACGCGGAGCTGGCCGTGGAGGTCGCGCGCCGCATCGGCGAGCCGGCGCCCGACCGGTCCCCCGGGAAGGATCGGGCCGACACGGCCGGGGTGCCGGTCTCGCCCGCGCTGAGCCTGGAGAACCTGCGCGGTACGGGCATCCGCACCCGCAAGGTCGCCGTCCTGGTGGCGCAGGGTGTGGATGCCGCCCAGGTCCGGTCCGCGCGGGCCGGCCTGCAGGCCGAGGGCGCCACGGTGGAGGCCCTCGCCCGACATGGCGGGAGTGTGGCAGGCCGGGACGGCCAGGTGGTGGCCGTCGACCGGGCGCTGGCGACCACCGCCTCGGTGCTGTACGACGCCGTCGTCATGCCCGACGGCACCGACGCGCTCGCCTCCGATCCCGATGCCGTGCGGTTCGTCACCGAGGCACTGCGGCACGGCAAGCCGCTGGCCGTCCTCGGCTCCGGCGCGGCCCTGTTCGAGGCCGGGGCCGGTGGCCGGCCGGAAGGGGTGGCCGGGGTCGCGGTGTGCGGCCGCGGCCACGACGCCGACGCCGCGTTCTGGGACGACTTCGCTGCCCTGGCCGAGCGGCACCGCTTCCCGGAGCGCTGACGCACACCGCACGCGGCCGCAGGCGCTCAAGCTGCCGGCCGGCCGGCAGCGGGGGCAGCCGGGGGCAGGTCGGACAGGTGCAGGCCGCCCGGCAACAGGGCTGCCGAGGCGGCTTTCCAGGTGGCATGCCGGATGGCGGGGGCCAGGATGGCAGTCGCATGGGAGGCAACGGCCAGGTCCGCCAATGGCGGTAGGGCCCGCCGCCGCAAGGGTCGGGGTGTACGGCGCCGGCGCCGACCCTCCGGATCGCGCGGCGGGCGCGGTCGACGGCCCCGGTGAAGTGCCGCTCGGCCGGGCGGCGGTCGGTCCCGGTCTGTAGGATGTCGTAGAACTCCGCGGACACCGTGCAGCCGCCGGTGTCATCTCGGGCTCTTGCCTGCGGCAGCGCACCGGCCCCGTGCGGACATTCATCCGAATGCCTTCGGGACTGCGGTGCGGAGGACCCCGACGGCGTCAGCGCGTGATGCGGTCGATCACCAGGCGCTCGAAGAGGTCCTCGGGCAGTTCGTCCCGGTACTGCTCGACCGAGCGATGCGCGGCGGCCGCGTCGCCGTGCCAGCAGTTGATGACGTCCTCGTTGAAGTCGATCAGCCGGCGCACGTCGTCCGGGGTCAGCTCGGGGTGGAACTGGCATCCGAAGACCCGCTCGCCGTAGCTCAGCGCCTGGACGGAGGTGTGCTCGTTGCGGTACTCGATCCGCACGCCGTCCACTTCCTCGATCTGCGGACTGATCGCCTGGTAGTGGAACGACGGCACGACGCCGACGCCCCGGCGGTCGCCGACCCGGTTCACCTCGGTCAGGCCGACCTCGATGCCTGAGGTGTCGATGATCGAGCCCGGACGCAACGCCTCGGCGATCAACTGCGAGCCCAGGCACACGCCGACCACCGCGGGGCCGGTGTCGCCGTCGCGCCCGTTCGCGTCGGCGACGAACTCCCCCATCAGCTTGATGGTCGCGCGCATCCACGCGGCGTCGGAGTGCACCGAGGTCTGGCCTCCGGTGAACACGTACGCCAAGGCCGGCTGCGGCCGTCGCGCGGTCAGATCGGCTGCCTCGGTCACCAGGTTCAGGCGGCCGCAGCTCAGGCCGGCTCTGGTCAGCCGCTGCTCGATCCGGTCGGCGTAGTCGAGACCGTCGTAGATCAGCCCGTCCGCGACGCAGATCTGCACGTCCACCGGCACGATCCCCACCCCTCTTACTCGAAGAACCTCGACCACAGGTTGAGGGCCGAGTCGACGCACTGGACGAAGCTCAGGATAGCCACGATCGTCACTGCGAGGTTGACCTTCGTCACCCGGCGCATCTGGTCGTGCTCCAGTTTGCGTTCCACCGCGTGCCGCGCCATCTCGAGCAGGGTGTCGGTGCGCTCGCGCACCTTTGCGGTCTCCCACGCCTCCAGGACACTGTCGCGCAGCTTGAGCACGTGGAAGTCGTAGCTGAACGTGGGCCGCACCAGTGCCTGGTAGTCGGCGCGCAGCCGTCGTTCCAGCGAGATGAGCAGTTCGGGGTCCTCGTTCAGTGCCATGTCGCGGATGATCCGTTCCGCGGCACTGGCGGAGCGTTCGAGCCGGGCGTAGTGCACGTTCAACTGACCGAGAAGGTGCTCGAGTTGGCCGAGCGTGCCGCTGGGGCCGTCCCGGGAGGCCAGCAGGAAGAAGGCGTATCCGGGGTAGAAGAACTCCTGCGGCCACGTTGATTCGGAGGGGATCGGCGCGGCGGAGCGGGGGTAGATCAGGTGCCGCAGCGCATCGGAGAGGGTCGCCCGGCCGGGTGCCGGGTGGGTGGTCCAGCCCGCGTAGGTGAGGTTGAAGTAGGGCAGGACCGTAGGACATGGCGGCCCCTGTCGGCACCGGTCGGACATCGCGGTCAGGGCTGGCAGCAGCTCGTCCCTGATGCGCGCGGTCAGGTCGTCGCGGCCCTTCGGCCCGAAGCCGTCGACGAGTTGCGCCCGCCGCCTCCTGGTCCACCCCTCGACGACGCGCATGTGCACGGCCACCGACCCGTAGCCGTCCGGGAACAGGATGCCGGTGACGTGCAGCTCCACCGGTAACGCCGTCGTCTCCCGCACGATCGCCGTCAGCCGCGCGTCGAACTCCTCCGACCCGGCGAAGTGGGTGAGCAGGTCGACCGGCGGATTGCCGAAGGTGAGCGAGCCGCGCAGGAACTGGTCCAGGGACCGGCGCACCAGCGTGAGGCGCCCCTGCGGATCGAGCCGGCCGTCCGCCGGTACGGCGAAGCCCGGAGCGTCCGCGAGCGCGACCGGCCCGGGGAAGAAGGGCCCGGTCAGCAGGAGCAGGGCGTCGCCGCAGAAGTCGACGCCCGACTCCGCCGGCGGCGGCGCAGCAGCCTCACGCGGAGTCGGTATCAGTACCCCGCCCGACAGTCCGGCCTTGTCCCGGACCGGTCCAGTGCCGTCCATGCGACCGCCCCCCAACGAATCGGGCATCTCCAGCCTTTGCCGACTTCCGAGATCCCATGGCAGGCGTCCGGCGCACCGTCCTGCTCGGAGCTCCGCTTCCGCTTCACCTTGGCAGGCTGTCCCCGTCGGCGAACACGGCAATCAGTCTGCGTGGGGAGTCGTGGCAGCGCATCCGGCTCGACGCAAGAAGGCGCCGGGATTCCGGTTCGGTGGGGATCAGCCCCGCCCGCGACCGGCTCGACCAGACACCCCGCGCACTGCGCTGCACCCAGGTCGCGCTCCGGGAGCTCTTCCCCCCGCGAGTGCCCCGGCGCATGCTGATGCCGGGCCGGACAACGGCGTCCCGCCCGCGGAGGGGGACGGGCATGGACTACGAGAACCTGTTCGCACGCATCAACGACGCGGTGCGCCCCGTCCTGGCCGAGGGAACCGTCGCCCAGTACATCCCGGCCCTCGCCGCCGTCGACCCCCACCGGTTCGGCCTCGCGATCGCGGACACCCACACCCGCAAACCGCCGCGCGGCACCGGGGACTGGCAGGTCCCGTTCTCCATCCAGTCCATCTCCAAGGTGTTCACCCTCGCCCTGGTCCTGGCCACCGACGGCGACTCGCTGTGGACCCGGGTGGGGAAGGAGCCCTCCGGGTCGCCCTTCAACTCCCTCGCCCAGCTGGAGCGGGAGAACGCGATCCCGCGCAACCCGTTCGTCAACGCCGGCGCGCTGGTGACCACCGACCGGCTGCTCACCCTCACCGGGGACTCCCGGGGCACCCTGCGCGAGTTCCTCCGCACCGAGAGCGGCAACCCCCGCATCGACTTCGACGCCCAGGTCGCCTGGAGCGAGAGCCACCACGGACACCGCAACGCCGCGCTCGCCCACCTGCTGGCCGACCACGGCCGCCTCGACAACCCCGTCCCGGACGTCCTCGACCACTACTTCTGGCAATGCGCCCTCAGCATGAGCTGCCGCGACCTCGCCCTCGCCGCAGGGTTCCTGGCCCGGCACGGCCTCCGGGCGGACGGCACCCGGCTGCTCACCCGCAGCGAGGCCAAGCGCATCAACGCCGTCATGCTGATCGGCGGCACCTACGACGCCGCGGGCGAGTTCGCCCACCGCGTCGGCCTGCCCGCCAAGAGCGGCATCGGCGGCGGCATACTGGCCGTCATCCCGGGGCGTGGAACGCTCTGCACCTGGGGGCCGGCCCTCGACACCCACGGCAACTCGATCGCGGGCATCACCGCGCTCGACGCCCTCACCACCCACACCGGCTGGTCCATCTTCTGACCGGCGGTGCACGGACCGGCCGGCGGCCGGCCGCCGGCCGCCGGCCGCCGACCGTCCGAGCGGCCTTATGCCTCTTCCGCGGGGACGGCCTGCCGTGCCGCGTAGCGGTGGCGCATCGCGTCGCTCGCTGCGGGACCTGCGGCGAAGACATAGGTGCCGCTGTCGTCGAGTCGGCGGCCGGTCCTGGCGTCGACGACGACGGGCTCGACCTCCTCACCGCTGCGCGCGTCGATGAGGATCATGCTGCGCTCGGCCGGGGTGAGACGGGAGTTGCCCCAAGCGGCCAGGGCGACGATCACCGGACGCAGGGAGTGCCCGAGTTCGGTGAGGACGTACTCGTGGCGCACGGGGTTGGTCTGGTAGGGCCGGCGCTCCAGGAGTCCGTCCGCGACGAGCGTTTTCAGCCGGGTGGTGAGCATGCTGGAGGAGATGCCCAGGCTCTCCTGGAACTGGTCGAAGCGGGTGTAGCCGTCGAAGGCGTCGTGGAGGATCAGCAGCGTCCACCACTCGCCGACGTGTTCCACCGTCGTGGACAGCGGGCACTCCCGGTCCTCCAGCCTGATCCGGCTTGCCACGGCGACCATCCCCTCGGTTACTGCTAAAGTAGAAGTCAGTAGCTTCTATTCTAGCAGTCGCAGCGGGAGCGGTGCTTTCCGTGCCCGCACCCGGGAACGGAGCACCCCGTGACCACATGCATCAGCGAATCCCTCGAAGGCCGACGCGCTCTGGTCACCGGCGGTACCAAGGGCACCGGAGCCGCCATCGCCCGACGGCTCGCGGAGGCCGGCGCGACCGTGCTGGTCACCGCCCGCACCCGCCCCGACGACGCCGACGGGAAGGCGTTCATCACCGCCGACCTGTCCACCGCCCAGGGTGCGGCCCACGTCGCTGCCGAGGTGGACGCCCGCGTGGGGGGCGTCGACATCCTGGTCAACACCCTCGGCGGTTCCGAGGCACCGGCTGGAGGGTTCGCGGCGCTCGGCGAGGACGACTGGGCCAGGGAGCTGAACACCAACCTGCTGGCCGCCGTCCGCCTGGACCGCGCACTCCTGCCGCACATGATCGCCACGGGCAAGGGCGCGGTCGTGCACGTCACCTCGATCCAGCGCCGCATGCCGCTGTGGAACGGCACCCTGGCCTACGCCGCCGCCAAGGCCGCCCTGACCACCTACAGCAAGGGCCTGGCCAACGAGGTCGCCCCGCACGGCGTCCGCGTCAACACCGTCTCGCCCGGCTTCATCCGGACCTCGGCCGCCGACGGCCTCGTCGCCCGGATCGCCCACGACGCGGACATCACCCAGGAAGCGGCGCTGGGCCGGCTCATGGACTCCCTGGGCGGCATCCCGCTCGGCCGTCCCAACCGGCCCGAGGAGGTCGCCGAGCTCGTCGCCTTCCTCGTCTCCGACCGCGCCTCGGCCATCGTCGGTGCCGAACACGTCATCGACGGCGGCACCACCCCCACCGTCTGAACCCGCCACCACCCCAGAGGATCGTCATGCACGACAACCAGCCGCGAACCAGCACCCCGGACACCCTGCCCGAGGTGATCACCCGCTACCTCAAGGCACACGGCGCCCACGACACCGCCACCGCGATCACGGCGTTCACCGGCGAGGCCACCGTGACCGACGACGGCAACACCTACCAGGGCACCGAGGAGATCGAGGGGTGGCTCGACCGATCCGCCACCGAGTTCACCTACACCATCCGCCTCACGAACACCCAGCAGACCGACGCGACCCACTACATCGCCACCCATCACCTCGAAGGCGACTTCCCCGGCGGCACCATCGATCTCCGCTACCGGTTCACGCTCCGCGACGACCTCATCGAACGCCTCGTCATCGAGCCGTGAGCCCGCTCACCTGCTGCCGCCTGCGCGACAGGTCCGGCTCACCTCGGGCTGCTTGCGGATGCTGGGAGCATGTCAGACAGGTCGTGCAAGTCCGTGGTCTGGAAGGCCGGTCCGGGCCCGGTCGAGGGCTCTGACCGGCCGGAACGCACAGAACCTGGGTGAGAAGGACGGACCGGTCGTCGGGCCGGTCGATGAGCGGTTGGCGGACGAGGTCGTCGAGCGGTTGATGGACCGCTCGGACGCCTGGAGTGGGGCAGATCTCCGAGGATAGTGCCTTGCGGGCGCGCTTCGGCGGCGAGGCTGGGGTGACGAAGGGCAGCAGGGTCAAGCGCAGCGGGAACCTCAATGACGGATGTGTGCTGCGCGCGCGGCTGTTCATCGGAGGGCCGTTTCCGCTTGCCCAGCCTGGGTGTTCCTGCCTGTGGGGTAGGGCGCGGAGCCGCGAGTCGGGGCCGCGCCAGAGTGGCACTGCGCGCAGGTGTCGAGCATGCCGGACTCGTCCGTCACACCCTCAACGACGAGGGCCGACAGCCACGAAAACACCACACTCACAAGCTCGTTGACATCACGCATGCCATGCCAGCGACAGCTGTCACTCTTCGTCACCACCGGATGGGGGGCAGAGCCGGTCGCTGGACAGACCCCTGCCTGGCGGCTGGCCCTGACCCCCTGTGGCCGTTCGGCAGGAGCATCGCTGTAGACGCTGCGCTCGCCGACGGACACCTCCCGCCTTACCTGGCGGACCAGCTGGCGAGATCAACTCTCCACTCTCGCCATCAGCATCGCCGGCGACACCGCCCGCCCACGCGCCAGTCTCCTCACAGATAGAACCGTTCCCGCCGGAAGTGCAGGGCAGGCCGGCGCGGGGGTGACCGCTGGGGGCGATGCTCACCCGCAGGGCGTCGATGGTCTCGTTGCCCGGGCCGACGGGTTCGGTGGCGTCGCGTGCGACGAGGTGGCTGCGGGCAGTGAGCCAGTGGCGCATCGCGGCCCGGGTGGGGCCGGACAGGCCGACCGTCACGGTGGCGGGCGCGGTGCGCGGATCGCGCCCCGCTCCAGGGTGGTGCGCAGTTCGCCGGCGACCCAGCGCAGCTGCTTCGCCCGGGACATGCCGGTCGGCGGTTCGCAGGCACGCTCCACGAGGGCGTCCAGCGCCTCGACCGAGGGTGCTGCTGTCGTCGGGGCGTCCGCCATGAGGTCACCCTAGCGTCGGGTCGGGGCGGGTCGGCGGGCTCTTGCCGGCAGAGGGGGCTGGGAATGGTCCGCAGGGCCCGGGTCCAATAACTGGCTTGAAGCAAGATCGTCGGTGAGGGCAACGGACGGCATGGTGACGATCTTCTTCGGCCCGCGCTGCTCCGACGGTGGCCGTCCTTCTGCAGCCGGTGAAGGGGCCCTGTCAGGGCATCCGCCGGTTCTCGCGGCGACACCCGACGATGACTTCCCGGGCTCCGCGAGTGCCCCGGTCGCGCCTGATGGCCCGTCAGTGGACTTGGTATTGGGTCAGCATTGGTCCTGTCAGGCGCCGTCGCGGACGGTCGAACGGTGTCATGCGTCGAGTGCGGAGGCGAGTGACGGCAGGGCTGCTTCGGGGTGAGTGCAGGGAAGCTCCGGCTCGGGGGTGCGGTGGACCCGGTCACCGCACCCCCGATTGCGTAACACGCAGGTCAGCGGGTGCGTCCGCGGGGCTTGAGGGGGATTCCCGGGAGCTCGGGGGCGGGGAGGCGGTCGCCCGGGTAGCCCTGGACCTCGCCGAAGCGGTCAGGGTTCGCGGAGCTCATCCACTCTTCGCGGGCTCGGGTGATGTCTTCCTGGGAGCGCCCGATGAAGTTCCACCACATGACGATCTGCTCCTCGAAGGGGGTGCCGCCGAGGAGGACGAGGCGGGCCGGGGCGTCGGCGGTGTTGGTGAGGGTCAGGGTGGTGGTGCCGGGGGCGAGGTAGCCGAGGTCGCCCGGGTGGAGGTCGGTGGCGGCGAGGCGGACCTCGCCGTGGTCGACGAGGACGCCGTGTTCGAAGGCCGGGTCGACGGCCAGGGTGACGGTGGCGTGCGGGGCGAGGGTGAGCTCGGCGCCGAGCAGCGGGGTGAAGGTGGGGACGGGGGAGGTGTGGCCGGCCAGGGTGCCGAGGAAGACGCGGACCTCGGCGCCGTCCAGGGTGACGGGTTCGGGGATGTGGTGGTGGAAGTCCCGTGCGGTGTCGCGGTGTTCGTCGGGCAGTACGACCCAGAGCTGGACGCCGTGCAGCACGGTGGTCGCGGGGGTGGAGACCTCGGAGTGGCAGATGCCGTGGCCGGAGGTCATCAGGTTGAGTTCGCCCGGGCGGACGAAGGCGTGGACGCCGAGGCTGTCCCGGTGCTCGATCTCGCCGGTGAAGAGCCAGCTGACGGTCTGCAGGCCGGTGTGGGGGTGCGGGGCGACGTCCATGCCGCCGGTGCGGGCGACGTCGTCGGGTCCGTAGTGGTCGACGAAGCACCAGGCGCCGATCAGCCGGCGGGAGCGGTGCGGCAGGGTGCGGCGGACGGTCATCGCGCGCGGTCCGCCGAGCGGGACGTCCCGGGGGGACAGCACCTCGACGTACGGGTCCTGCTGGTCCTGCGGTACGGCGGCGGGGCGCGGCTCGGTCTCGGCGGTGCTCACGGCGGTGGTCCCTCCCTGGACGGTGTCGGCCGGGCGGAGTCGTCCGGGCGACCTCGACTACTGGATAGTTCTAGATTCAACTATTATGGCATGGCAGAGTATCGGACGGCAGCGAGCCAATGATCGCAGTGGGAGTCGAGGAGTCCAGGTGAGTGCTGAGGTGACGGTGGATCCGGCGGAGCGGCGGGTGTTCATCGACAAGCAGAGCCCCAAGGCCTACAAGGCGTTGCTCGCGGCCGCCGAGGCGGCCAAGGAGGCCGCGGCCGAGGCCGGGCTGGACCGGCGGCTGGTGGAGCTGGTCAACCTGCGGGTCTCCCAGATCAACGGCTGCGCCTACTGCCTGCACGTGCACACCCGGGCCGCGCTGCGCGAGGGCGAGACCACCCAGCGCCTGGGCGTGCTCCCGGCCTGGCGGGACACCGAGCTGTTCACCGCCCGGGAGCGTGCGGCGCTGGCCCTGGCGGAGGCGACCACGAACCCGGCGGACGCGGCCCTCCAGGCGGCCGCGTACGGGCTGGCGCGGGAGGTGTTCACCGAGGAGGAGCTCTCGGCGGCGATCTGGGTGGCGATCACGATCAACTCCTTCAATCGGGTGTCGATCATGAGCAAGCACCCGGTCCGCCCGATGCCGGGGCTCTGATCCCCGGGGGCCGGGGCCGGGGCCGGGGCCGGGGCAGGGGCGGTGGCCGGGGCCGGGGCCGGGGCCGGTCGGCTCCTCCGTTCGGCGTAGCGTCTACGGTGGTGGGAGTACGACCGATTCCTCCCGGTGGAGGATGACGGATCATCACGTCAGGGGCGAGGCTGTGCACTCGGAGGCGGGCGGGGGCCCGCCGTGGACGAGGGGGTCGCATGGCACGTCGTACGGGTTCGGGTCCCGTGATGGTGGTGGCAGCGGCGGTCTGCCTGGCACTGGCCGGGCCGGTGGTCTCGGCGCGGGCCGTCGAGCCGCCCGCCGCCGTCACGGCCGAGGACGCCGCGCGGACGGCGAACGCCGCGCGGACGGCGGCGCTGAGGGCGGTGACCGACGCCGGGGCGGCCGCGGCCATCGCCGAGGTCCGCGACGAGAACGGGGTCTGGCGCGCGGGCACGGGCGTCGCCGACCTCGCGACCGGCGCCCCGGTGCGGGTGGACGGCCGCTTCCGCGCCGGGAGCATCACCAAGACGTTCACCGCCACCACGGTGCTGCAACTGGTGGGGGAGGGCCGGCTCGTCCTGGACGACCCGGTGGAGCGCCACCTGCCGGGGATGGTCCCGAACGGCGGGCGGATCACCGTCCGTCAGCTGCTCAACCACAGCTCCGGCCTGTGGGATCCGACCAACGAGCCGGGCGGGCTGTTCCCGCACACCACGGATCCGGACGAGATCCGGAAGTGGCTCGACCAGGGCGGGCTGACCCGCAGCATCACCCCGGCCCAGGTGGTGGCCGCCTCGGTGGCGCACGCGCCCAACTTCCCGCCGGGGGCAAGGTTCAGCTACTCCAACGTCAACTACACCCTGCTCGGCATGATCATCGAACGGGTGACCGGCCGCACCTACGCCGAGGAGATCACCGCACGCATCCTGCGGCCGCTCGGGATGACCGGAACGTACTTCCCCGGGACGGCCACCGACATCCGGGGCCCGCACGCCCACGGCTACTGGACGCTCGCCGAGGGCCCGGCCCCGGAGGACCGCAGCGACCGGGACGTCACGGTGGAGAGCGTCACGTGGGCGAACTCCGCGGGCGAGCTGATATCCACCCTGTCCGACCTGAACCGCTTCGAACGGGCCCTGCTGGGCGGGCGGTTGCTGTCGCCCGAGCTGATGCGGCAGATGACGACCACCATCCCGGCGCAGTCCGGCGACGGGCCCGTGACCCTGTCGTACGGCCTCGGGCTGGCCCGGCTGGAACTGTCCTGCGGGCCGGTGTACGGGCATGACGGCGGGATGCCCGGGTTCGCCTCCCAGCTGTGGAGCAAGGGGGACCGGCAGGTCGCGATGTCCGTGACGTCCAGGGGCGACCAGGCGCAGGCGGTGCAGCAGCTCGTCGCGCAGGGTGGCTTCCTGGAGGAGGCCCTCTGCGGCAAGCACCCGGGCGGGGGTGAGGTGCGGCCGAAGCTCGGCTGACCGGCCGGCGACCGACGCGGTGACCGTCGCGCGCCCTCACCACGGAAGTGGCCCGGGGTCGCCGAAGAGCGCGAAGGGCGCCCACGCGACAGGCTCCGGGAAGCGGCGCCGTACGGCCTGTTGGGCCCGGCGCAGCGCCGCGGTCCGGGAGGCCCCGCGACGCAGCGCGCGGTAGAACTCGCACATCAACTGCACCGTCGGCTCGCTGGGAACGTCCCAGACGCTCACCAGGACGGACCGGGCGCCGGCGATCTCGAAGGTGCGGCGAAGGCCGAACACGCCCTCGCCCGGGTGGTAGGAGCCGAGGCCGGTGACACAGGCGGAGAGCACGACCAACTCGGTGCCGAGCAGGTCGAGGTCGTAGACGTCGGAGGCGGTGAGGACGCCGGTTCCCAGGCTGTCGGCCGGCTCCTGCCCGGCGAGGAAGGTGTTCGCGCCCGCCAGGGCCAGACCAGTGCAGAGGAGCGGGTCCACGGCAGGGCCCGGGGTGCGTGCCGGGTCGGGGGTGCGTGCCGGGTCGGGGGTGCCCGTCGGATCGGGGGTGCCCGTCGGGTCAGGGGGCGGGCCGCTCGGTGAGTCGGGCCCCGGTCCCGCGCCCGGTCGTCGGGTACCGGCCGGACGCAGTGGCTCGGCCAGGGCGTAGCCGTGCGTAGCCAGGTGGAGGATCAGCGGACTCCGGGTCGTGCGCAGTTGGGAGGTCGAGGCGTCCGGGCCGGTGTGCAGCTCGGCGCCGATGTGGTCGGCGATCCACCGCCCTTCGGCCCCGGTCTCCGGCAACGGTGCGAACGGGCCCCCGCCGAGGGCGGTGTCGCCGGGGCCGTAGTCGATGTCGGCGAACACGACCGGCGGCGCGGGTCGGGGCCCGTAGCGGCCGCGCAGCAGGTCCCGGCCGGTGGTCAGGAAACCGATCTCGAACGCGTCCAGCAGTCGGCTGCCGTCGGGCGAGGGAAGGGCGGCGAAGGGAAGGAGGTTGAGGCTCCCGTCCGGTGAGATGAGCAACCGGTGGACTCCGGTCAGGGCGGCGTCGATCCGCTGGATCAGCACCCGGTGGAGGTCCAGGCCCAGCGCCCGTTCTCCGGTGTCCTGGTGCCGGAGGAACTCACGCCAGCGTCGGACGCCCTCCTCCAGTGCGCCGGCGGTGTCGTGGGCGAAGAGTCGGGGCGGTGACCCCGGTGTGAACACCAGGCTCAGCACGGCGGCTTCGTCGCCCATCTCCGCCCGGTAGTACTCGATGAGCGCGGTACCGGGCGGGAGGGCGGCGGTCACCGCCTGCCAGGTCGGCAGGGCCGCCCGGGTGCCGCCGGGGCCGGAGCCGGGGCCGCGGTCGGGGTCGGGGTCGGGGCTGGCGTTGGTGCCGGTGCCGGTGCCGGTGTGAGAGAGCCGGTCGGCGAGCAGCATCTCCAGCCGGCCCTGCCGCGCCCTGAGGTCCTGGACGCGCCGGCCCGTGTTCGGTTGCAGGGAGTCGTCGTCGAGCGTCAGACGCCGCAACTCGTGCCGAACGGCGCGGAGTTCGGTGGCGACGGCCGCGATCCGAGGCTCCGGGCCGTTGGACAGCATCGCGCGGTCGCGGGCCACGGCCTCCGCGACGACGGCCTTGCGCCGCAGTACGGCGTTCGCCAGGAGCTCCAGCAGCTCCGCGCCGGGCTCGAAGCCGGTGGCGGAGAGCAGGACGACGACGAAGGTGTCCAGTCTGCCGAGGAGGGTCCGTGCGTAGGCCAGCCGTTGCACCTCGGAGGAGGCGGCGAAGACCTCGGCCAGGTGGGAGTCCTCGATGTCGAACTGCTCCCGTAGCAGGGCGGCGGCCTCGCCGGACCGCCCGGTTTCGAGGCAGAGCATCCCGAGGCTGAACAGCGAGTCGGTCATCGCCACCGGGTTGGGGTCCGCCAGTTGGTGCCTGCGGGCGATCACGGCACGGTAGAGCTGTTCCGCCCGCTCCCGCTCGCCCAGGGAGTGGTGCACCAGGGCGAGGAGGTCGAAGGTGGTGAGCTGCTCCTCGGTGGCCCTCTCGGGCGTGAGGTGCGCCGCGGCGGCCCGGGCGTACGCCAACGCCCGGGCGAGGCGTCCTTGCCGGCGACACCGCTGTCCGATGCCGGTCCGCAGCGAACGCAGCAGTTCCGGTGTGGTCTCCGGGTCGTCGGCGGCCGCCGCGAGCGCCGCCTCCAGGTGCTCGTCCGGGACCTCCAGGCCGTACCTGGCGGTCGCGACCAGGGCCACCGCTGCCCTGAGGGGTGAGGGGCGGGGGCGGGCCCGGGCCACCTCGGCGGCCTGGAGCGCCAGTTCGAGGGCCCGGGCGGCGTTGCCCAGGCCATTCTCCTCGGAGGCCTGCTCGATCAGCGTCCGGAAGGTGACATCGGGGTCGTCCGGTTCTCCGCCGGCCTGCGGGCGGGCGTTGTGCGCGAGCTCGAAGAGCATCCGTCGGCTCGGGGACCGCCCGTTCTCCTGCTCCAGGGCCGCGAAGTTGCGCAACATGACGGCGGAGGGCGCCGCCTCCGCCGCCAGTTCCCGGTAGATCGACCGGGCGACGGCGGGGTCGCCGTGGAGCTGGTGGTAGGCGGCGAGGTTGCCGCGCGCCTCGGCGAGGTGCGCGGCGGCCGAGGGGCCGGCCTCCGCGAGGAGTTCGACCGCTTCGGTCAGGACGGCCTCGGCGCGCGGATCGCCGTCGAGGGCCAACAGCTTGCCCAGGTTGGCGAGGATGATCCCCAGGTCGACGTCCGGCATCCGCGCTTCACACCGTGCCTCTCGACCGCACCGCTCAGGCCCCTCGGCGCCGCAGTTCGACCGCTTCCTCCAGCAGCGCCCGGGCCGCCGCGTCGTGCCCCGCCCGGTGCAGGGTGACGGCGAGTTGGTTCAGGGTCCTGGAGAGCGCGACCGGGTCCGAGCCGAGGATCTCCCTGGCGTAGCGTTCCGCGGCCTTCGCGAACTCTCCCACCTGACCGGGGCCTTCCGCTCGGCGCAGCGCCTCGGCGTAGGTGGCGAGCCAGGGCGGCAGCAGGGTGACCGGTCCGTGCTCCTGGACGTGGTGCACGGCCATCCCGGCGACGGCGAGCGCGTCGGGGTGCGCGCCCGTCTCCTCGGCGATGCCGTGCATGGTGGCGAGGTGGCGCAGGCAGCCCTCGGCGTCCTGCATCCGGTGGCACAGCTCCTGGGCCGCGCTGGTGTACTGCCAGGCCTGCTGGTGCCGGGACAGCCGGCGGGCCAGTCCGCCCATCCACTCGTAGCAGGTGGCCTGTCCCACCTCGGGCGGCCTGGACAGTACCTGCCCGCTCGACAGGAGCCCGGTCAGCAGCGCGAGCGCCTGCTCGTGCCCGCCCTGCCGGGAGAGCTCCTCGCACTGGGCGAGGGTCCGGTTGAGGGTGTCCGATACGGCGACGCCGGGCAGCGGGACGCCCAGGCGCTCGGCGGCCGCGAACGAGGCCCGTCCGTACCGCTGCACCGCGACCGGGTCGTGGCGGAGCTCCGCCGGTACGGTGAACCGGGCGGGGAAGTCGGCGCGCAGCCGGTCCCCGTGGAGCCGGCAGAGCCGGTCCAGCAGCGCCGAGTCCCCGGCGCTGACGGCTGCTTCGAGCTCGTACCAGAGGTGAGCGGTCATCTCATGCTCCGACGTCCTCGTAGGTGAGTTCCGCGAACACATGGCTCTCGACCGTCCTGGTCTCGGCCGCCCCGCCTTCCGCCGTCCCGCCGATCGGGCTCCCGATCGGGCTCCCGGGCGGGCTCCCGGGCGGGCTCCCGGCAGGGCCGCGGCCGCCGAACTCCTTGCGGCCGAACAGCCGGGGGCGCACGCCGGACACGCGGAACAGGGGCGTGAGGCCGTCCGGGGCGATCACCTTCACGCCGACGCCCTTGGACCCGACGATGCTCAGCCCGGCGGACGCGGAGGCGAGCGGGATCGTCCCCGAGAGCGCCTCCGCGGAGGCGGCGAGGTCGACGCTGGCGCCCTGCTGCTGGGAGACGAGGATCACGGCGGGGCCGGTGGCGACCACTTCGGTGACCACGACCTGGACGCCCGGCCACCGCCCGGCCGCCGCCAGGTCGAGCACGCGCCGTCCGAGCGCCTCGCGGTCGGCGATCTCGCTGATCCGGCACGACCGCGCCTGGAAGACGATGCCGTGCCGGCGGCTGAACGACACCGCGACGCGGGCGAGCGGCCCGCCGTCGACATCCGTGGAGACGGCGACCTCGGCGGCCGAGCTGTAGTCCAGGTCCACGCCCCGCTCGCGCTCCCGCACCGCGAATCCGATGCCGAGTTCGGCGAGCGAGGTCAGCCGCTCGAACCGGTCCCGGTGCAGCTGGCCGACGTCGCCGAGTTCGAGGTGGGTGTTGGGCAGCCAGCTGGACAGGTAGTCGAACTCCGCGCGGAGTTCCTCCGAGTACTGTTCATGGATCGCGGGCACGCACCCTCCCCCTGGACGCCGGAAGCGCCGGCAGTCGGCATCGTAGGCCAGTGCCCGGACCGGCGGGGCGCAAACGGGGACTCCCGACTTCCCCGCCCGGCGACGCCGCTGCACCGGCGGCCGGTCGGGCCGACAGAATGGTGCTCCGGGCCGGGCGGAGCACTCCGTTCGACGTTCGGGTGCCGGGTGCCGGGTGCCGGGTGCCGGGTTTCAGGGGGAGGGGAGCGCGTGTGAACGTGGCCGGAGGGCTGGTCGACGGCCGGTACCGTCTCGCGGCGCCGCTGGGGCGCGGCGGCATGGGGGAGGTGTGGCTCGCCGAGGACGTCAGGCTCGCCCGGCGGGTGGCGGTGAAGTTCCTGCCCCGGGGCCTCGACCCGGACGAGGACGGGGAGGCGGTGGCCCGCTTCCACCGCGAGGCCCGGGTGGCCGCCGGGCTCCAGCACCCCGGCCTGGTCCAGGTCTTCGACAACGGCGAGCAGGACGGGCAGCTGTTCCTGGTGATGGAGCTGCTGCACGGCCGGGACCTGCGCACCGTCCTGCGGGAGGACGGGCCGCTGCCGGTGCGCCGGGCGGTCGAGCTGGCCGCGCAGACCGCGGAGGCGCTGTCCTGCGCCCACCGGGCCGGCATCGTCCACCGGGACGTCAAACCCGCCAACCTGATGCTGCTCCCGGACGGCCGGGTCAAGGTCTGCGACTTCGGCCTCGCCGGCTACCTCCGCTCGGCCACCGGCCTGACCCGCTCCGGCGTCGTCATGGGCACCCCGGACTACATGTCCCCCGAGCAGTGCCGGGGCCGCCAGGTGGACGAGCGGTCCGACCTGTACGCGCTGGGCTGCGTGCTGCTCGCGCTGCTCACCGGGAAGCCGCCGTTCCCCGGCCGCCGGGACGTCTGGGCGGTGCTGCAGGACCACCTGCGGACCCCGCCGCCACGACTGGCCGAGCGGCGCCCGGACGTGCCGGCGGCGCTGGACGGGCTGGTCGCCGAACTGCTCGCCAAGGACCCGGCGGACCGGCCGCGCTTCGCCGGGGAGGTGGCCGACCGGCTCAGGGCGCTGCTCGCCCCGGGCGCTCCGGTTCCGGCCCCTGGCAGGCCCGGAGCTTCCGCCGCACCCGCAGCACCCACCGACCCCGGGTACCGGATCGAGGTGTTCCAGAACGAGTACCAGCCGCCGGACGCGAGCGAGTTGAACGCGATCCTGACCGTGCACGGCGCCGCGCTCGACCCGGCGGACGCGGTGGTCGCGGCGCCGCAGGCCGTGGTGTTCCTGATCGGCCTCTCCGAGGGCCTCTCGCCGGCGGACCTCCGCGCCGTGACCGACGCGGTCGCGGCCGCCGTCGACACCCTGGACGACGAGGTCCGGTTCGGCGTCGTCGAGGGCTCCGAGTACGCGCGGATGCTCTACCCGGACACCAGGCGGCTGGTCCGCGCCACCCCCGCGACCAAGGCCGAGGCCCGCGCCGCGCTCCGCGGGCTGGCGCCACTGCGCGCGGCCGCCTTCGGGAGGTGGATCCGGCTGGCCGACCAACTGCTCGCCGGGCACCAGGACGCCGACCGCACGGCCGTGCTCCTGATGGACGGACGGGACGACGCCGAGGAGCCGGCCGAACTCGCGGCCGTGCTCGCCTCCTGCGCGGGTCGCTTCCGCTGCCACGTCCGGGGCATCGGCACGAACTGGGAGGTCGCCCAGGGCCGCGCCGTCTCCGCGGCCCTGGCCGGCACCCTCGACCTCGTCCGGCTGCCCGACACGCCCGAAGCGGCCGCCGTGATGCGTCGTGAACTCGCCGGGATCGTCCAGGGCAGCCGTCGGGCCCGTGGCCGTGACCTCGCGCTGCGCGTGACGACGCCGGCCGGAGCCGGGGTCGGCTTCCTCAAGCAGCTCGCGCCCGCGTTGGCGGACCTGACCGCCGCGGGGCACCCGGTCGGACCAGGCGCGACGGAGTACCGGGTGGACGTCCCGGACGGCAGCGCCTGCGACTACCACCTGCACGTGCGGCTGCCGCCCGGTCCGGCCACCGTGGACCTCACCGCCGCCACCGTGGAACTCGTCCAGCTCCCGCCGGCCGGCGACGGCCGGACGCTGACCCGCGCCGCGGTGCGGTTCGTGCCCACGCCGGAGTAGCGGAGGCGGACAATGGCGGACGTGACAGACATGACGCTCAACCTCTGGCGGCAGCCGCTCGGCCCGGTGGCCGCCGAGGTGCTCAGCGCGGTGTGGGACCGCAACGACCTGACCGTGCTCATCCTCGCCGAAGGCGCGCTCTCCGAACTCCCGCCCGGCATCAGCCGGTTGATGCGGCTGCGTACCCTCGACCTCGGCCACAACCTGTTCACCGAGGTGCCCGCCGAACTGACCCGGCTCACCTGGCTGCGGGACTTCCTCTACCTGCACGACAACCAGCTGACCGTCCTGCCGGACGACATCGGGAAGCTCACCGAACTCCGCTACCTCAACGTCGGCGAGAACAAGCTCGCCGAACTCCCGTTCGCCATCGGCAAGATGACCGAGCTGGTCGAACTGCGCGCCCAGCACAACCGGCTCACCGCCCTGCCGGAATCCATCGGCGCCCTCGGCGAACTGCGCGAACTCTGGCTGCGCGGAAACGAGTTGACCGACCTCCCGGCCTCCTTCGGGCTGCTCTCCGAGCTGCGCGAGCTGGAACTGCGGGAGAACGCCCTCGCCGAACTGCCCGCCGTCCTGGCCGGACTGCCGCGGCTGCGCCGGATCGACCTGCGCAGCAACGGGATCACCGGACTGCCCGACTGGCTGGCCGACCCGGCCGCACTGCCCGCGCTGGAGAAGCTCGACCTGCGGTGGAACGACGTCCAGGTGCCGGAGCACCTGCGGGAGGCGCTGGCCGAGCGCGGCTGCGCCCTGCTGATGTGAGCTCTCCCATAAAGATCAACACGAAGGCCCGGGTGCTGCTACCGTGAAAGGCATGAAGCGCGCTGCACTCGCCACGACGACGCCGGAAAGAGTCCCGGCGCGCTGACTGCTGACCTAGTCCGAAGCCCCGGGGCGAGTGCCCCGGGGCTTCGTCGTTCCCGGTCCCACTCGCCCGCGGATCCCGAGTGGAGACCATCCCGATGAACGACCGCCTCGCTCCCGTGAACGACCACCCCGCGCACGACCACCGCAAGCTCGGCCGCGAGCTCGACCTCTTCGACACCGACCCGCTGATGGGCTCAGGCCTGCCGTACTGGCTGCCCGACGGCGCCGCGATCCGGCACACCCTGGAGGAGTTCATCCGCGGCCGCGAGCGCCGGGCCGGCTATCGCCACGTCTACTCGCCGGTGCTCGGCAAGCGCGAACTGTACGAGATCTCCGGCCACTGGGACCACTACCGCGAGGACATGTTCCCACCCATGCAACTCGGCTCGGAGGAGATGGTGCTGCGCCCGAGCCTGTGTCCGCACCACGCGCTGATCTTCCGTTCCCGCCCGCACAGCTACCGGGAACTCCCGCTGAGGATGGCCGAGTTGGGCGGCATGTACCGCTCCGAGCTGTCCGGCGTGCTCGGCGGCCTGACCAGGGTCCGGGCGATCCAGCTGAACGACGCCCACGTCTTCTGCACCCCGGAGCAGGCCGCCGACGAGGCCGTCGCCGCCCTGGAGCTGATCCGTGAGGCGCACCGGGCGCTCGGCATCGTGCCGGTCCGCTACCGGCTGTCGCTGCCCGGCGAGGGCGGCAAGTACGTGGCCGACCCGCAGCTGTGGCGGCGGGCCACCGCGCTGCTGACCGACGTGCTGGAGCGCTCCGGGGTGCCGTTCGAGGCGGCGGAGGGCGAGGCCGCGTTCTACGGGCCCAAGATCGACGTGCAGATCGCCGACGGTGCCGGGCGCGAGTTCACCCTCTCCACCGTCCAGATCGACTTCCACCAGCCCGAACGCTTCAACCTGCACTACATCGGCGCGGACGGCGCCAAGCACCGCCCGGTGATGGTGCACCGCAGTGTGATCGGCAGCGTCGAACGGGTGGTCGCCCACCTGATCGAGCTGTACGGCGGGGCGTTCCCGGCCTGGCTGGCGCCGGCCCAGGTGGTGCTGCTGCCGATCTCCGACGCCGAGCTGCCGCAGGCCGAGCGGCTGCGGCAGCGCTGCCTGGACCTCGGGCTGCGGGCCGAGGTCGCCGGACCGGAGCACGGCAGCCTGGGCGCCCGGATCCGGGAGGCCCGGCTGGTGCCCTACCAGGCGGTGGTCGGCGCCAGGGAGGCCGCGGACGACCGGGTCGCGCTGCGGCTGCGGGACGGCCGCAGGTTGGAGCCGATGGGGGCCGAGGAGGCCTGGGCGCGGATCGGCGCGCTGGTCGCGGACTGCAGCGCCGAACTGTGGCGGGACGCGCCGGCCGGGTGAACCGGGAGCATACGTACGACTAGTGCGGTGCGCGGTGTGTCGGCGGGGCCGGTGGCGAGGGCCGCCCGTCGAATGGGTGGGGTGGCGGCCGGGTCCACGGCCGCCGCCGTCCCCGCCATCGGTTCCGTACCTTCCCTCCCTTCCGTTCCTTCCGTTTCACCCGTCCCTTCCGTCTCCCTCGTCCTCGACGTCCCGGAGGTACCCGTGCGCAGACCGCGCAGCTTCGTCGCTCCCGCCCTCGCCGCCTGCTTGACCCTCGCCGGGGCGGTGGCCGCCGCCCCGGCGAGCTCGGCCGGGCTCCGCCCACTGCCCGTCCCCGAGGTCCAGTACTGTGCCGCCGTCCTCGGCCACCTGCCCGGCGCCGACGGCGCGTCGCCGGTGCTCGGCCGGGCCTGCTCGCCGGACTCCCGCGCCGACGCGCTGGCCCTTGCCGACGGCCGGACCCTCACCCGCGGCGCCGAACAACCGGCCGACCGGACGCTGCTGCTGGAGGAGTACCAGGACGTCGAGTACCAGGGCGGCGTCATCTACTCCTTCTACGGTGACGCCGGCGGCTGCGACGGCACCGGCTACCACCTGGTCAACTACATCAACGTGGCGCTGAACGTCTCCTCGATGAAGGGCTACAACAACTGCAACGCCGTCCACCTCTGGTCGACCCTCAGTGTGGAGAAGACCATGGACCTCCCGGCGCCCCAACTGGGCGCCAACTTCAACGACGCGGTCCGCGAGCTGCAGGTCTTCCACCGCTGAGCGCTCCGGCGCCGCCGACTGCCGGGGGCGCGGCCCCTGGCGGTCAGTAGGACTGCAACTCGATCAAGTGGCCCTCGGGGTCGCGCAGGTGGGCGCTGCGCAGGTCGGGTCCCCACTCGGGGCGGTCGGTGGCCGGGACGGCGAGGACGCCGCCGTGCCGGAGGCAGAGGGCGAGCGCCTCGTCCACGTCGTCGACCCGGAAGACCAGCATCGCGGGGTCCTGGGTGGGGGTGGCCGGGCGGGCGGGCAGCCCGGCGGTGCCCAGGGTGGCGGACATCGCGGCGCGGTCGTAGAGCACCAGGACGGCCTGCTCGTCGACGTCCCAGTTGGCGTACGGGCCCTCGGGTGTGCCCTTGACCAGGGTGGCGCCGGTGAGAGCGGGGAGGACGGCGCGGTAGAAGCCGAAGGCCTCGGCGAAGCGGGTGACGAGCAGGCGGGGGTAGAGGGCGTCCACGGTCGGGCTCCAGCGGGGATCTGAATCAGTGGGTCCAGACCCACTATAGGGAATGACCCTAGAATGCCGCCATGGCCTCCGAGATCCCCGCCCCGCCCGACGCGCTGCCGCCGACCCTGCTGGGCCTCAGCACCTTCCTGCTCGCCCGGACCGGCCGTACCGCGCGGGCGCGGCTCGCCGGGCAGCTGACCGAACGCGGCCTGCGGCTCTGGGACCTGGCCGTGCTGGCGGCCCTCGTCGACTTCGGGCCGCAGGCGCAGCGCGACCTCGTCCGGCGGCTGGGCATCGACCCGAGCGACCTGGCCAAGGTCGCCGACCAGCTCGGCGCGGCCGGGTACGTCGAGCGCAGCCGGGACCAGGCGGACCGCCGACGGGTCTCGGTGTCGGTCACCGCTGCCGGGCGGGCACTGCTCGCCGAACTGGAGGAGCGGGCGCGGGCGGTGCAGGACGAGCTGCTGGCCCCGCTCGACCCGGCGGAGCGCCGGGTGCTGCACGAACTGCTGCTGCGGGTGGAGCAGGGGGCATCGGAGTGGCGCGCCCCCGCGTGATCCGCCGGGCGCCCTAGCCGGGCAGTGCCCCGGGGCGGCGGGCGCCGGCGAACTCGTTGGCCCAGCGCGGGACGTCGAGCACGTGCTCGACCCGGGCGATCAGGGTGCCGGTGCGCTCGGCGTGGATCATCGCGCCGTCGCCCGTGTAGATGCCGACGTGGTGCAGCGGGGCGTCGGGGCGGGAGAAGAACAGCAGGTCGCCGGGGGCCAGGGCGTCGCGTGCGACCGGGGCGCTGCGGTTGAACTGGGCCACGGTGTAGTGCGCGAGCTCGACGGTGCCGTGGCTGGCGCGGTACCAGCAGTACAGGGACAGCCCGCTGCAGTCGAAGCCGACCGTGCTCTCGCCCATGCACACGCCGTTCAGGTAGCCGTTCTCGCCGTCGCAGAAGCCGAGGCCCGGGCCCAGCCGGTCGCCGCCGCCCCAGGCGTAGGGGAGGCCGAGTTGGGCCTCGGCCACCGTGACGACCCGCTGGCCGAGGACGGTGGCGGGGTCGGTGGCAACGGGGTCGGTGGGCGTGGGGTCGGTGGGCGTGGGGTCGGTGGGAGCGGGGTGGGCGTCGGCGGGCGGTGCGGCGTGGGCGGGTTGGGGCGCTGCGGCGAGGGCCGGGGTGAGGCCGGCGCCGAGGGCGAGGCCGAGCACGCGGCGGCGTCCGACGCCGGAAACCCGGTCGCGGTCGGGGGGTTGGGACTCCATCGGTCGACTCCTCCTGGCTGGGGGCTGGCCGGTCGCGCCCGACGGTGGTCGATCGTGGTGCCGGCGTGGGTCGACACCAGGATCGGTGCCCGAGGGTGTCGTCCGCCATCGCCCACAACGGTGAATCGTGGGTACACGGGCCTTGGAGCGGAAGGGATTTCGCCCGAAATCGGTTTGACGGCGGTTCGTACGGGGCCAACGATGAGCGCGAACGTTCGGTCGCGATCTCCTCGGAGGGCCCCATGAACAGCGCGGTCAAGCTGGTCCGCAACACCCGCCTGACCCAGGCCGTCGACTACGCCTACGCGGCGGTGGTCGACGCCCCGGTCCGCTCGCTCTGGCTCGCCGGGGCCTGCCCGTTGGACGGGGAGGGCCGGACGGTCGCGGTCGGCGACTACGAGGGCCAGGCCCACCAGGTGATGCGCAATCTGATAACCGTGCTGGAGGACGCGGGCGCGGGGCTCACGGACATCGCCCGCACCACCGTGTACGTGGCCTCCGGCGACCAGGCGGACCTGGTGAAGGTGTGGAACGTGTACCGGGAGTACCTGGGGGAGCACGACGCCCCCAGCACGCTGCTCGGCGTCTCGGTGCTCGGCTACACGGACCAGCTGGTGGAGGTGGAGGCGGTGGCCGTGCTGCCCCGATGAATCCGGGTACTCAGGAGGAGGGGGCGGCGGCGAGCAGGGCGTCCAGTTTGCGGTAGCCCTCGGTCACGCCGCGCTCCATTCCGCTGGCCAGGATCGCGTCCCGGGCCACCAGGCTGTCGACCACCGACAGGACGGTGACCCGGGTGCGGCCCTCGCCGACGGGCTCGAAGGCGGCGGTGTCCAGCGAGACGCCGTCCGGCACGCCCTCGAAGGTGAAGGTCTGGACGAGTCGGGTGGCCGGCCGGACTTCGTGGAAGGAGCCGTAGAAGGCGGCGACCTCCTGGCCCTCGCGGTGCATCGAGTAGCGGTAGTGGCCGCCGGTGCGGGCCTCCCACTCGTCGATCTTGAGGTCGAGGTCCTCGGGGCCGAGCCACTGCGCGACCAGCCCGGGCTCGATCCAGGCCCGGAAGACCCGCTCCAGCGGGGCGTCGAACTCGCGGACGATCCGGATGGTGGGCAGTGCGGGGTCCGCCTCGATGCGGGTCTCGCGGCCGGTGGTGGAGGTCATGACGGGTCTCCTTCGGTGGGTGCGGTGAGGCGGTCGGTGCGGGAGTGGGTGCCGGTGTCCGGGGTCGGACCCGGGGCAGGGGCAGGGGCGGCGCCCTCGGCGGCGGCGTCGGTGTCGTCCATGGCCGCGAGGACGGCGTCCAGGCGGCCGAAGCGGGCCTCGGCCCGGCTGCGGTAGCGCTCGATCCAGCTCGTCATCACGTCGAACACCTGCGGCTCCAGGTGGCACGGCCGCCGCTGGGCGTCCCGGCTGCGGCTGACCAGCCCGGCCTCCTCCAGCACCTTGAGGTGCTTGGAGACGGCCTGCATGGACATCGCGTAGGACTCCGCCAACTCGCCGACGGTCGCGTCCCGGACCGAGAGCCGGGCGACGATGTCGCGCCGGGTCGGATCGGCCAGGGCGACGAACGCCCGGGAGAGCTGGTCGACGGCCACGGTGGCACCTCTGTTCTTCCTCAACCGATTGGTTGAGAACAACGCTACCCCCACTCGCCTGCGTGTTCAACCGCTCGGTTGAGGAAGTCACGGGGGGCCGGATTCCGGCGGGTGTGTTCCGAGGAAGAAACCGTTCATTCGGTTTCTTGGCGACGGTGCGGGGCGGTAGTCGTCTTCCCGGCCGATCCCCAGGGGCGCGATCTTGTCATTGCCGAGTCGGGAACTGGCGGACCGTCGACGGTAACTCCCCGGGCGGGTGGGGGAGGAGAGGGTGGGTCGGCTGCCTCATCGGCATCGCCTTGTCGTCCGCAGGGCGCTCGTAGCTAAGATACGGGGTGTTTGGTTTGGTTTTCCCGGGGCTCAGGGCGGGGTGGTTGCGGTGGTACGGCAGGAACGGGCGCTCCGGACGCGCCGGCTGATCCTGGAGGCCGCGGCGTCGGTCTTTGACGAGTTCGGCTACGAGGGCGCGACCATCGGGGAGGTGGTCTCCCGGGCGGGGGTGACGCGCGGTGCGGTGTACTTCCACTTCGCCTCGAAGCGGGACCTCGCGAAGGGAGTCGTCGAGGAGCAGTTCGTCCAGGACGGAGTGCCGGAACGGAGCTGCAAACTCCAGGAGTTCGTGGACACCGGGATGGTGGTGGCGCATCTGATGCCCCGCGATCCGCTGCTCAGTGCCGGCGCCCGGCTCTCGCTCGGCCAGGACGTGTTCGACGACTTCGGCGGCGGTGCGATCCCCGGCTGGATCAGCCGGATGGAGGCGCTGCTGGTCGCCGCCGGCGAGCGGGGCGAACTGCTGCCGCACGTCGTCCCGGCCGACACCGCCTGGCTGATCACCGCCGCCTGGACGGGTGTTCAGATCCAGTCGCAGAAGCTGTCCGGCCGGGCCGACCTGGAACTGCGGGTGTCCGGGCTGTTCCAGCACCTGATGCCGAGCGTCGCGGTGCCCGGAGTGCTCGGGTCCTTGCAGATGGGGCCGGACCGCGGGAGGCAGGTGGTCGCCGAGGTCGCGGCGGCCCGGGTGGCGGAGGGTGCCGCTGACGGGCCGTCGGCGGAGGTCGGGGTGCGGGCGGCAACGGGCCCCGGAGCTGGATGAGTTGAGTGGGTCCGGCCTGCTGCCGGCAGGGTCGGAAGAGCGCGGGTGCATGGGTGGCGGCGCAGATCCACGGGGTCCGGTGCCGCCTTCGGTTTGTCCGCGCCCGGCGTCAGGGTGTCGGCGCCTGGTCCGTAAGAAACAGCGCGTACGGTTTTGTATTGACAAACCGCACGTCCTGTTTTTCACGGAGGACGGTTGCCCCAGGGGTGTCGACCCGGGGGTCCTGATCGCCCTGCACCGCTCCGGCCGCCGGGGCGAGGCCCTGGCGGCCTACCAGCGCCTGCGCGCCACCCTGGTGGAGGAGTTGGGCATGGAACCGTCCGCAGGGCTGCGCCGGCTCCAGCGTTCCATCCTGCTGGCCGGCTCGGAGCGGCCGGAGCGCGAACCCGCGCCGGCGGCGCCGTAGCCGGTCCGAGGTCGGCCCGGCCCGAGGTCGGCCCGGTCCGGCCTCGGGCCCGCCCACCCGGGCCACTCGGCCGATCGGGTACCCGTGCTCCGGCCTGCCCGTGCCGGACCGGGTCGAATGTCAGTGCGCCTCGCCATGATGGCGGTATGAAGGACGCAGCCACCACGGCCACCCCCGCCACCCCCGCCTCCCCGCAGGCCTACGCCGACGCCGTCGCCACCGCCGTCCGGGCCGCCGCGGCGTACTACGGCGACGGCTCCACCCCGCTCGGGGACGACGAGTACGACGCCCTGGTCCGGGGGATCGAGGCCTACGAGCGCGAGCACCCCGAGCAGGTGCTGCCCGAGTCGCCCACCGGCAAGGTGGCCGGCGGCGCGGTCGTCGGCGACGTCCCGCACAGTACGCCGATGCTCTCGCTCGACAACGTCTTCTCCGCCGGGGAGCTGGAGTCCTGGGCCGCCGGGCTGGAGCGACGGCTCGGCAGACCGGTCGCCGCCTGGTGCGTCGAGCCCAAGCTGGACGGCCTCGCCGTGGCCGCCCGCTACCGGTCCGGCCGGCTGCACCAGGTGCTCACCCGGGGCGACGGCCTGGCCGGGGAGGACATCACCCACGCCGCCGACGCCGTACTCGGCCTGCCTGCCCGGCTCAGCGAGCCGCTCGACGTGGAACTGCGCGGCGAGGTGCTGCTCACCCACGAACAGTTCGAACAGGCCAACGCCGTGCGCACCGCCCACGGCGCCACCCCTTTCGCCCACCCGCGCAGCGGCGCCGCCGGCACCCTGCGGGCCAAGGACCGCCCGTACCGGGTCGAGCTCACCTTCTTCGGCTACGACGCCCACGGCCTGCCCGGCCTCGACCACGCCGCGCTGCTCGCCCGCCTCGCCGAACTCGGCGCCAACACCGCCGCCACCACCGCGGCCGCACCCCGCCGCTGCGCCACGCTCGCCGAGGCCGAGCAGCGGATCGAGGAGATCGCCGCGCTGCGCACCGCGCTGCCCTTCGGCATCGACGGCGTCGTGGTCAAGGCGGACGCGGTCGCCGACCAGGAGGAGGCCGGCTCCGGCTCCCGCGCGCCGCGCTGGGCGGTCGCCCGCAAGCTCCAGGCCCAGCACAAGGTCACCCGGCTGCTCGCCGTGGAGTGGAACGTCGGCCGCACCGGGATCATCGCGCCCCGCGCGGTGCTCGAGCCGGTGGTGATCGACGGCGTCACCGTCACCTACGCGACGCTGCACAACCCCGCCGACATCGAACGCCGCGGACTGATGCTCGGCGACCAGGTGTTCGTCTACCGCGCCGGCGACGTCATCCCGCGGGTCGAGGCGCCGCTGGTGGACGAGCGCACCGGCGCCGAGCAGCCGATCGCCTTTCCCGAGGTCTGCCCGCGCTGCGGCGACGCCATCGACCGTTCGGAGCAGCGGTGGCGCTGCGTGCGCGGCCGCGGGTGCCAGGCCGTCGCCTCGGTGATCTACGCGGCCGGGCGCGACCAGCTCGACATCGAGGGCCTCGGCGGCACCCGGGCCGTCCAGTTGGTCGAATCCGGGCTGGTCGCCGACCTTGCCGACCTCTTCACCCTGACCAAGGAACAACTGCTCACGCTGGAGCGGATGGGCGACACCAGTGCGGACAACCTGCTCGCCGCCATCGAGACCGCTCGCATCCGCCCGCTGAACCGGGTGTTCTGCGCCCTCGGCATCCGCGGCACCGGGCGGACGATGTCGCGGCGGATCGCCGCGCACTTCGGCAGCATGGCCGCGATCCGGGCCGCCGACGCGGAGGCGCTGGCGGGCGTGGACGGCATCGGGGCCGAGAAGGCGGCCGTGATCGTCGCCGAACTCGCCGACGTGGCAGTGCTGTTGGACCGACTGGCGGAGCAGGGCGTGGGGACGGCGGTCACCGAGCCGCTGGTCGCTGCCGTTGTTGCTGCTGCTGCCGCCGCTTCCGGCGTGGCGACCGAAGGCGTGGCGGGCGAGGGTGTGGCGGGCGAGGGTGTGGCGGTGGCCGGTCCGTTGGCCGGGCAGAGCGTCGTGGTGACCGGGAGCATGACCGGCGTCCTGGCCGAGCTCTCCCGTAACGCGATGAACGAGCTGATCGAGCGGGCGGGCGGAAAGGCCTCCTCCTCGGTGTCCAAGCGCACCACCCTGCTGGTCGCGGGGGAGAAGGCGGGCTCCAAGCGGGCCAAGGCGGAGGAGCTCGGCGTGCCGGTCACCACCCCGGAGGAGTTCGCCGTCCTGGTCGCCGACTTCCTCGGCTGACCGCGCGGCTGACCGGGAGGCTGACCGCACCGCCGCCCGCGCGGCTGAGTGGCCGGTCGGCGGAGCCGGTCGGTGCGGTAGGGTGGCCGACGCTGTACACGACGAACACGACCACGAGCCAGGGAGGTGAGACCCATTACCGGTATGTCCGAGCGGGTGCTCCCGGAGCGCGGCCGTGCGGGCGCATCGCGCGCGTAGCGCGGGCGCACCGACGCGGCGTCGGCCCTGGCGGGAGCCCTGACGGAGTCCTCCGTTCTCCTCCTGTCCTGCCCTAGGGGTCCCTTTGTCGGTCTTCTCCTCCGCTGCTCTCCGTTCCTCCGTCGTCTCCCGACTGCGCGCCGTCGGCTGCGTTTTCGCCGAGGACGAGGCCCGGATTCTGCTCACCGCCGCCGCCTCGCCCGCCGAACTGGCCGCCATGGTCCGGGCCCGCGCCCAGGGCCGACCGCTCGAACACGTCGTCGGCTGGGCCGAGTTCGCGGGCCTGCGGATCGCCGTCGACCCCGGCGTGTTCGTCCCGCGCCGACGCAGCGAGTTCCTGGTCGCCGAGGCCGCCCGACGCGTCGACCCCGGCGCGGTGGTGGTCGACCTGTGCTGCGGCAGTGGTGCCCTCGGCGCCGCCGTGGCGGCCCAGGTGGACCACCCGGTCGAGCTGTACGCCGCCGACCTCGACCCCGCGGCCGTCCGCTGCGCCCGGCGCAACCTGGCCGGGACGGGCGCGCGGGTCTACGAGGGCGACCTGTTCGCGCCCCTGCCCGAGGCGCTGCGCGGGCGGCTGGAGGTGCTGATCGCCAACGTCCCGTACGTACCGACCGCGGACGTCGAGCTGTTGCCGCCCGAGGCGCGACTGCACGAGGCCCGGCCCGCGCTGGACGGCGGGGCGGACGGACTGGACGTGCTGCGCCGGGTGGCCGCGGCAGCGCCCGGGTGGCTGGCGGCGGGCGGGGCGCTGCTCTTCGAGACCAGCGAGCGGCAGGCGGCCGGTGCGCTGGAGGTGGCCCGGGCGGCGGGGCTGGCGGCGGAGGTGAGCCACGAGGAGGAGCTGGACGCGACGGTCGTCACGGCGATCCGGCACTGACGGTCGTCCGTGGGCGGTCGTCCGTGGATGGTCGTCCGTAGGCGGTCAACGGCCCGGCCACCGTTCCCCCGTGACGGTGGCCGGGCCGAGCCGGTCGGTCGCCGGTCGCCCGGTCAGATCCGGGCGCCGTACACGTGGTCGACCGGGATGGTGAGCAGCACCCGGCTGTCGGCGACCATGACCTCGCGGTAGTCCGCCCAGTCGGGGTGCTCGCCGGCGGCGCGGCGGTAGTACTCCACCAGGGCCTCGACCTCGGGACCGTCGGGGTCGAGGCCCGGTCCGGTGAGGGTGGCGGTGCCCTCGGCGGTGGCCCAGGAACGGCCGTCCGGTGCGGTCACCTCCAGGCTGACCCGCGGGTCCCGGCGCAGGTTCGCGGTCTTCGCGAGGCCCTCCCGGGTGGAGATCAGGATGACGTTCGCGTCGCGGTCGTAGTACGGCAGCACCGGTGAGAGCTGGGGCCGGCCGTCGGCCTTGATGGTGGCGAGGATGCCGAGGCGGCTCTGTGCGAGCAGGTCGTACGGGTCGTACGGGTGGCGCGTGGTGGCGGTCATGGGAGCATCATCGGGCCTCACACCGGTGTGAAGGTCAAGACCCGGCAGGCGTGTTGTGCCGCTGACGCCTGGTTGGCCCCGAAAGACGAGGATCTGCGGAATCGCCGGTGGCCGCCGCCGTACCGGGACTAGGGTCGGGAGCCGACGGGGTGTGACGACCCGTCACCGAGTGCTGATCCGAACCGAGGGAGCACGCGCGATGGCTGCCGACTACCGGCCCAGGGAAGTGCTGGAGTTCTCCGACGACCTGCACCATGAGGACGTCGTCCCGTTGCAGGCCTTCCTGTCCGCCCGGCTCGGCGAGGTGGTCGAGGCCCAGCCCGGGGGCAGTACCGCCCGCTTCGCGGCCGAACGCCTCGCCGATGTCACCCGCCGCGACTGCATCCACCTCGGCGACCTCCTGGTCGCCTGGCGCGAGGTGGTGGTCGAGGACCGGATGGATGTGCCCGGGGAGACCCAACGGCTGCGCCAGGACGTGATGTTGTGGTGGGAGCGGCTGTGCGGGACGGCCGACGGCTTCCGCGACCACCCCGACCACAGCCCTCGGTGGCGGGCGCTGCGGTTCCTGAACCTGGCCCACGCCGAGCTGATGGCCGGCCTGACGGACCTGTCGCGGGGCGGGTACGGGGACGGAGCGCATCCGTGAGTGCGAGTGCCCGAACGCCCGAGTGCCCGAGTGCCTGAATGCCTGAATGCCTGAGTGCCCGAATGCCTGAGTGCCCGAACGCCCGCCACCCCGGCCACCGTCCGGGCGGTGGCCGGGGTGCGGGGGCTCAGGAGTCGGTCGCGATGATCACGGCGGTCGCGGCGGAGAGCGCGGCGGCCGTCCGTCGCACGTCCGCCTCCGTGGTGCGCCAGTTGCTGAACGCCGCGCGCAGGGCGGGCAGGCCCCCGTACCGGGTCGGGGTGAGGAAGGCCTCGGCGGCGAGTTCGGCGGCGAGGGCGGCGAGGCGCTCCGGGGTGGGGTCCTCGGCGAGGGTGAAGCAGACGACGTTGAGGCGGACCGGTGCGAGCAGCCGCAGGCCGTCGATGGCCTCGACCGCCTCGCCGAGTGCACGGGCCCCGGCGACGTTGCGCTCCACGATCTCGCGGTGGCCGGCCCGGCCGTAGGCGCGCAGCGTGAACCAGGCGGCCAGGGCGCGCAGGCGGTGCGAGTTCTCCGGGGTCAGGTGCACCAGGTCGGGGTGGTCGCCGACCGGGCCGAGGTAGGCGGCGGCGTTCTGGAAGACCCGGGCCTGGAGGTCGCGGCGGCGGGTGAACTGCACGGCGCTGTCGTAGGGCACGTTGAGCCACTTGTGCAGGTCCACGCAGACCGAGTCGGCGAGGTCGAGCCCGGCGACCAGCTCGGCGTGGCGGGGGGAGAGCGCGGCGAAGGCGCCGAAGGCGGCGTCCACGTGCAGCCAGAACCCGTACCGCTCGCGGAGGGCGGCGATCGCCCGCAGGTCGTCGAAGTCGACGGTGTTCACGGTGCCCGCGTTGGCGACCACGACGCACGGGCCGCCGGCCTCGGCGAGGGCCCGCTCCAGGGCGGCCACGTCCACGGCCTCCCGGCCGGGCAGGGTGGGGACGGGGGTCAGCGCGGTGCGACCGAGGCCCAGGACGGACAGCGCCTTGGCCACGCTGGAGTGCGCGCTGCCCGACAGTACCCGGACCCGGCCCAGCGCGGCGACCCCGTCCTCGGCCACGTCGACCCCGAGGCGTTCGCCCAGCCACTCGCGGGCGATCGCCAGGCCGACCGTGTTGGACTGGGTGGCACCGCTGACGAAGGTGCCGCTGTGCGCGGGGGAGAGCCCGAACAGCTCGCGCAGCCAGCCGACGGTCTCCCGCTCCAGGTGCTGACCGGCCGGGTCGAGCGAGGAGTTGGAGTTCTGGTCGGCGGTGGCGGTCAGCCAGTCGCCCACCAGCGCGGCCGGGGTCGCCCCGCCCGTCACGAACCCGAAGTAGCGCGGCCCGGCGCCGCCCGACAGCCGTGGCTCCCAGCGCTCGCCGAACTCGGCCAGGGCCGCCCGCAGTCCGTCGGCGTGCTCGCGCAGCGGCGCCGACGGCGTCGGTCGGTCGGCCTCCTTCGGGATGACCGGCCGGTCCTCGAGCCCGCCGAGGAAGTCGACGGCCCGCTGCCGGGCCTCCTCCAGCAGGGCGGGCAACTGGTCCAGGTCGGCGGCGAGTTCGCGGTGCATGGGGTTCTCCGTTGATCGATGGCCAGGCCGAGGCTAGCGGCGGACGGAGCGGGCGTCGCGGGCCAATTCACTGCCGGTGGCCCGGGCGGTCGCGGGGCGGAACTGCCGGGGCGTCGCTACTTGGGGCCGCCGGGCGCGGGGCCTCGGGCCAGGCGGCGGCGTCCGCTGCCGGACTGAACCGTCCCGGGACGGTCGGCGGACCCGGGACGGGGCGGCTGAAAGCCCAGCGGCGGGGCACTGAACGCGGCCGGGTGCGTCACCGGGTTTCGGCGGGGGGAAATGCCGCTTCCAGTACCTTGAAGAAGGCGGCGATCGGGTTGACCCAGTCGCCGTTCACGTTGCAGACGACCAGGCGCTTGCCGTCGCGGGTGCCCATCACGTACGTCCAGGAGCCGTTGAGTGCGCCGCCGCCGCCGAAGACGGTGACGCCGTTGGGCAGGGTCTGCTCGAAGGCGCCCATGCCGTACCTGGTGTTGGGGATCCAGCCTGCGCCTTCGGTCGAGATGGTGGCCCACATCTCGGCCTGCAGGGCGGGCGAGAAGAGTTCGCCGCCGAGCAGGGCGTTGAAGAAGCGGCCGAGGTCGGCGGTGGTGGAGACGATGCCGCCGGCGGCCCAGCCCAGCGACGTGTCCCATTCGGTCACGTCGTAGACCTTGGCGTCGGGGTCGCCGACCGGCAGTTTCGTGTACAGCCGGGGGTGCGGCCCGTCGATGGTGGTCTCGGTGCCGGGAAGGTAGGTGCCCGTCAGGCCGAGCGGGTGGAGGATCAGCCGGGAGAGCTCCTCGGCGAAGCTGCGGCCGCCGGCCCGCTCGATGATCAGGCCGAGGAGCACGTAGTTGGCGTTGGAGTATCGGAAGGCGGTGCCCGGTGCGAAGTAGGGCGGGTACTTCACGGCGAGCTGTATGAGCTGTTCGGGGGTCCACGTGTCGAAGCGGTGGGCGAGGTACCGGGTGGTGACGTAGCGGTCCATCATGTCCGGGTCGTCGAAGGCGTAGTTGACGAGGCCGCTGGTCTGCTGCAGCAGGTGCCTCACGGTGATGGCGCTGCCGTCGTTGCCGTTTCCCTGGACCAGGCCGGGCAGCCACTGTTCCACGGTGTCGTCCAGGCGTAGCCGGTGTTCGTCCACGAGCTTGAAGGCCACGGTGGCGGTGAACGCCTTGGTGAGGCTGCCGATGTAGAACTGCTCGCCGTGGGTGCGTGCGCGCCCGGTCTCGATGTCGGCCACCCCGGCGGTGCCGAACCAGCTACGGTCGCCGTCGCGGACCTCGGCAACGATGCCGGGCAGGCCCTGGGCGACTGCCTGCTCAAGAGCGTCCTGGATCTTGTTCATGACGTCGTTCCTCTCGGGCTCGCGGGGCGGTGTCGGCCGCGCCGCAATCGGTGTTCGGTACGGGTGAAAAGCTATGGTGCGTTCGATATTCGGTCAATCAAAACATCGGCCAGATTCTCCATTTGCGCAGGTAGTGAGCGTGCAAGTGGTGCAATGGTCTTGATGTCGAATGCACCGACCCCTCTCGCTTGTTGCAATGAGATGGGGATGAACGCACACTGATCGGCGATGTGACCGAGGCGGACCGAAACAGGGAGGACACCGATGCCAGGAGGCAGGCTCAGCCACCAGGAACGCCGGACCATTGCGGAGGGACTGGCCGAAGGGCTCGCCTACGGCGAGATCGCCAGAGGTCTGGACCGGCCGACCTCGACCGTCACCAGGGAGGTCAACCGCAACGGCGGACCCGCCGGCTACCGGGCGGACCGGGCACACCGGGCCACCGAGCGGCGCGCCCGCCGCCGCAGAACCGCCCCGACACGGACGCCGCCGGTCGAAACCGACGCCCACGGACGCCACCGGGAGGCGGTGCACGACTTCGAGGAACGGTTCACCGCGCTACTCGTCCAGACGGGACTGCCGAAGACGGCGGCCAGAGTGCTGGGTTGCCTGTACGCCGCTGACACCGGCAGCCGCACCGCGGCGGAACTGGTACAGCGTCTCCAGGTCAGCCCCGCAACGATCTCCCTGGCCGTGCACTACCTGGAGGAGCAGGAACTCATCCGGCGCGAACGCGACCCAGGAAAGCGCCACCAACGCTACGTCATCGACGACGACGTCTGGTTCCGGGCCATGCTCGCCAGCGCCAGCGCCAACGCGTTGCTCGCCGAGGCCGCCCACCAGGGCGCCCGGACACTGGGCGCCACCACACCCGCCGGTAGGAGACTCGCCGACATGGGCCGGTTCCTCACCCATGTCGGCGAGGACCTGGTCACATCGGCCGAGCACTGGCGAGCGGCGTTCTCCGCCGGGCCGGCCTCTGGAACCGCAGACAATCATCAATGAGAGGCCTCACCGCCTGGCTCGGACGCCCCGAGTTCCGCACGGTCAAGTGATCTTCGGTGAAGGCGCGTTGCGGGTCCGGGGCGGAACCGGGGCCGGCTTCGATGGCGGGGCCGAGGGCGGGGCCGGTGAGGTCGAGCCCGCAGAGGCGGTTCACCGGGACAAACCAGTGGTGCTCGCGCCGGGCCGGAGGCAAGCTGGGCGGCACGTCGACGAACGGGGAACGGACATGGGCGGGCCGGCGGCCGGGTTGTGGCTGACGGAGCGGCGCAGCGCCGTCGAGGCGGCGCCCTGGCTGGCGGAGTTCTGCGAGATCCGTGCGGAGGGGGACGACTCGGTCGAGTTCGCCCTCCGGGACCCGTCGGCGCTCGGACTCCCCGGCCTCGATGTCTCCTCGCTCGGCCCCTTCCAGCTCGGCCCGGAACCCCTGGACGACGACGAGTACTTCGGATTCCCTGGGTTCCACCACCCACCGGTGACCGCGCTGTACGTGGTCGCCTATTGCTCGGGGCGGGAGAACCACCTGGCCCTCGGGCACCTGGTGCGGTTCCTGGCCGAACGCTTCGACGCGTTGATCGACCTCAACGGTCTGCTCGGCTACTGCCGGCCCTCCACCGGGCTCTCCGCCGAGGATGAGGCGGCCGGCCTGGCCGAGGCCCACGCCTTCGTGTCCACGCTGCCGGGCCGGACCTGGCAGCTGCCGTACGCGACCTCCGGCGGCGGCCGCTGGTACGGCCACATCGGCGACGTCGAGTTCCTGACCGCCTGGCTCGCGCACCCCGAGTTCCGCATGGTCAAGTGACCACTGGCCGAGCCCAGTTGACGGCCACGGTCGAACCGGGGCGCTGGGCGCTACCGGCGGGGGAGTTCGGCGGTTCGGACCGCTCGGGAGGTGAGGGCGTGGAGTGCGCCCAGGGAGGAGAGGGCGCCGCAGGCGAGGAACACGGGGGCTGCGCCCCAGGTGCCGATGGCGGCGCCGACCAGGGGGTAGCTGAGCGGGGCGAGGCCGACCATGGTGAGCATGACGACGGAGGTGACCCGGCCGAGGTAGGCGGGGTCGGCGGTGGTCTGGACGAGGGCGCCGTCCAGGGTGCCGAAGACGCCCGCGTTCAGGCCGACGAGTGCGGCGAGCACCGCGGCGGACCACAGGGTGGGGGCCAGGCCCATGGCAGCCGCTCCGATGCTGCCCAGCAGCAGGGTGACGGCCATGGTGAGTCCGGCGCGGGGCAGTCGGCCGACGACGGCGAGCAGGGTGGCGCCGACGGTGGCGCCCGCGCCGAAGCAGGCGACGATCAGCCCGTAGCCGGACGGGCCCCAGCCGCGTTCGGCGTTGAGCAGGACCATGCCGACGTTCAGGGTGCCGGTCAGGCCGAGCTCGCAGACGGCCCCGACGAGGACCAGCGGGCCGAGCAGGCGGTGGCGGCGGATGTAACGCAGCCCGTCAATCAGGTCCGTGCGGGCGGAGGCGCGGTCGGTCGGGCTGGTGGCGGTGGTGTCGCCCGGGGGTGGGTCGAGGGGGCGGATGCGGACCGAGAGGAGGAGGGGCAGTGAGAGGGCGAACAGGGTACCCGCGACGGTGAAGGCGGCCGCCGGGCCGCCGAGGCCCATGGCCAGGCCGCCGATCGGCGGGCCGGCGATCTGGCCGAGGCGCATCGCGAGCGAACGCAGTCCGGTGACCCGGGCCAGCTGGTCGGGGCCGGTGATCCTGGGCGGCAGGGCGCCGACGGCGGGTACGAACAGGGCGTCCACGGCGCCGAACACCAGTGCCACCGCGACCAGCAGCCAGAGGGCGGGCATGGTCAGGGCGATGGCGGCCGCGACCGAGAGGATGAGCAGGCAGCGCAGGGCGTCGCTGCCGAGGATCACCCGGCGGGGATCGAACCGGTCGGCGACCACTCCGCCGCCGAGCATCAGCACCGCCCGGGGCAGCGCCCCCGCGGCCATCACCAGGCCGACCTCGGCGGGCCCGGCGGCCCGCTGCGCGGACCAGCCGAGGGCGAGGAAGTAGACGCTGTCGCCCACCAGGGAGGCGGTGTAGGCGGTGAGCCAGCGCAGGACGTTCGGGTCCCGGTGGGCGGGCGCGGTCCCGGGGTCGGCGGTGGAGCGTATCGGAGGGGTCGTCTCCAGCGTGGCCATGGCGGGGCTCCGGGGGCTCGGGGCGGGCGTGGGTGGCGGTGTCAGGGGCGGAACGGGAAGCCGTACACGTGGACGGACACGTGTTCGCGGCCCTCGGTGGCGCCGGCCGCGCGTGCGGCCTTGCCGCGCTCCCGCCAGCGCCGACTGAGCTCCTGCAACTCGTCGCCCAGCTCGGCGAGTTCGGCGGCCGTGAGGTCGAGCAGCCACTCGGCGGTGAAGGCGGCGTCCGTCCACTGCGAGCCCCAGGCGGAGCTCTGGTCCAGGTAGTTGCGGTACTGGGCGGCCCGGCTGTCGACCAGGCTGCGGCTGACGGCGCCGACGGCGGCCGCGCCCTCGGGGGTGCCGGAGAGGTCCGACTCGCGGAAGCTCCAGCCCTCCTCGGAGGAGACCTGCCACCAGCGCTCGCGCCCGTCGCCGCTCTGGGTGGCCGCCTCGGTGACGAAGCCGTGCTCGGCGAGCTTGCGCAGGTGGTAGCTGACCAGGGAGGGCGCCTGGTCGACCTGTTCGCCGAGCTGGGAGGCGGTGGCGGTGCCGGCGAGGTAGAGCAGGCGGTAGAGCTGCATGCGCAGGGGGTTGGTGAAGGCCTTGAGGCGGGAGAGGTCGGTGATCCACTCGGAAGGGGGTTGTTGCTGCGGTTGCTGCGGTTGCTGGGGGGTCTGGGGGGTCTGGGGTTCGGCTGGCTCGGGCATGTCTTCACGGTAGGTCCGAAAGGAATGTTGCGCAATGAAAACTGCGCAACGAATATTTCCGATCTTTCCGGAGCGGAGCCTTCTAGGATCTTCGGCATGGCGACGAGACTCGTGCAGATCAACATGAAGGCCCGGGACGATGCGGCGCTCGGCCGGTTCTGGGCGGAGGCGCTGGGCTGGGGCATCGACCACGAGGCGCCCGGCGTGACCAACCTCGAACCCGTGGGCTTCGCCTACCCCGACCCGGCGGCGGTCTGCATCGACCTGGTCGTCAGCGAGGAGCCCAAGACGGTGAAGAACCGGGTCCACCTCGACCTGGCCACCACCTCGGCCGCCCACCAGGCGGAGCTGGTCGCGCGCTTGACGGACCTCGGCGCCACGCTCGCCGACGTGGGGCAGGGTGACGTCCCGTGGACGGTCATGGCCGATCCGGAGGGCAACGAGTTCTGCGTGCTGGAGCCCCGCGAGGTGTACCGGGACACCGGGCCGATCGCCGCGGTGGTGGTCGACTGCGCCGACCCGCGAGGAATAGCCGGGTTCTGGGGCGAGGCGATGGACTGGACGGTGCACGAGGTCACCGACGGTTTCGCGTCGATGCGTTCCGCCCGGGGCGTCGGCCCCTACCTGGAGTTCATCCGTACCTCCGATGCCAAGAGCGGGTGGAACCGCGTCCACCTCGACGTCAGCCCCTACCGCGGTGACGACCCGGCGGCGGAGGAGGCCCGGCTGCGCGCCCTGGGTGCCACCGACCCCGGGATCGACCAGTCCGCGATCTCCTGGACGATCCTGGTCGACCCGGAGGGCAACGAGTTCTGCCTGCTCAGTCCGCGCTGAGGCGGGGTGGGGTTCGGGTCGTGGGTGGGGCGGTGACTGGTGCGCCGTCGCCGGACGACGGGGCCGGGCGGTGAATGGTTCACCCCTCGTTTGGTTTGACGCGAACATGACGTGCATCGTTGTCGGGCCCGGAACCGCGGTGCCAGGATCGGCGCACTGTCCGTACGAACCAATGGGAGAACCCATGAGGATGCGTACCGCTCTGCCCGTCGCCCTGCTCACCGCGGTCGGCCTGTTCGCCGGCGTCCACACCGCCACGGCGGCGGGCGGCTACCCCGGCTTCCAGTGCTTCAAGACCGCCGACCGCGACGTGTACTGCAGCGACGCCAAGGTCAAGAACCACGCCACCGGCGCCGCCTGGATCGCGTCCTGCCCGGCCGACGTCGTCGCGCACATCAGCGGCAAGCCGTACATCGCGGCCTCGCGCCCCGCCTCGGCGCACAGCTGTTGATCGGCTGAGGCTGTTGACGGGCCCGCCCGGCAGACATGCGCCGGGCGGGTTCGCTCGTCTCCAGGTCCGGTGGTTCCCGGGTTCCAGGTCAGCGGGTGAGGGTCGGGACGGCGCCGCACTCGACCTGGTCGACCTGGACGCCGGGCAGACCGCGGGACCAGGCGGTGGCCACCGCGGCGAGCACGGCGCGGGGCAGCGGTGCGGGGCCGAGGCCGATCGGGAAGTGGGTGCGGCCGTCGCGGCTCCGGTAGGGCTGGGGCCAGGCGTGGAGCCGGGTGGCGCCTGCCTCCTCCAGCGCGGTGAGGAGGCTGCGGAGGCGGCCGCGCGCGGGTCCGGCGGACTCCTGGTCGGCGGAGACCACGGCCCAGGCGGCGTGGCGACGGTGCAGCGGGGGCGGGGTGAGCAGCTCGGGCCAGGGATCGGGACCGGTGGTGGTGAGCTCCCAGGCGCGGTAGAGCTCCTCGGTGAGCTGGTCCCGGGTGTCCGGTCCGACCTGGGTGGTGCAGCTGCGGACGGGGGCGGAGGGGGTGAGGACGGTCAGCGGGCCCTGGGCCGGTTCGGAGCCGGATTCCCCGGTGGTGGCTTCCCCGGTGGCGGACTCCCTGCTGGCGGACTCGCCGCTGGTGGGCTCCCCGCTGGTGGGCTCCCCGGTGAGGGCGATGGCTTGGCGCCAGTCCCAGGAGGCCCAGGTCTCGGTGAAGCGCTGGAACAGGTCGTCCTCGGGAGTGTCCGGCAGGTCGAGGACGGTCCGGGCGGCGAGCACCGACCAGGCCAGCGAAGGCAGTTGACCGAACGGCGCGCCGTCCAGGCCGCGCGCCCGGGCCCAGGACTTGACCTGCCGGGCCAGCCGGACGAACCTCGGCCGCCGCTCGCCGAGCGCGGCGAGGATCGCCTCGGCGTCGGTGACCGCGCTCAGCGCGACGGCCGCCGCCCCGCCCAGCTCGGTGCGCCGGGCGACCGCCTCGGCGGGGTCGAGGATGCCGGTGAACACCACGACGAGGTCGACGGTCAGCCCGTCCGCCTCCAGCCGCAGCCCCGGCACCCGGGCGCCGCGCACCTCGCGGAGCCGACGGGCCTGCGGCAGGGCGGCCGCCACCCGGGCCAGCACCCCGGGCAGGTCGGCCGGGCCGGGCAGCGCCGCCACCAGGTCCAGGTCGCCGCCGTCCAGCTGGCAGCCGAGCCGCCGCGAGCCGACCTGGTGGACCACCCCTGCGGGCAGCGCGGCGGCCAGCCGGCGGGTCAACTCGTCCGCGACGGCGGTGCGGTGCGGGGACTCGGGGTGGAGCGACACCGTCGGCTCGGCCGGCAGCACCCGCACCTCGCCCGTCCCCAGCGACACCACCGCGCGCGGGCGCATCGGCTCCTCACCCCGGCGGGACAGCACCACCAGCTCGCCCACCCGGGCATCCGCCCCGTGCAACCGGGCGGCGCAGTCGGCGGCTACCCGCTGGGGGTCGTCGCTGCGCCCGAGGCTCAGGTGCGGGGTGTACCCCTCGGCGCGGCCCCGGCAGCGGGGGAAGCGGCGCTCCAGGGCGTGCCGCAGCGCCGCCCAGGGTTCGGCCGCGCCGGCGGCCGGGTCCAGCCAGATCGTCGCGTCCTCGCGGTGGCCGAAGGTGTGCACGCCCTCCAGCCGGGCGGTGAACGGGGCCACCTCGGCGGCGGCCGCGCCGAGCAGCGGCAGCGCGCGGTCGAACTCGGACTCCGGCACGAAGCCGAACAGCAGGTTGACGTGCGGGGGCCAGCGGCGCAGCTGAGGGTCGTACGCGGTGCGCAGCTCCTGGATGGGTGGCCACAGTTCCTCGGGTGGCAGCCAGGCGACGGCCGTCCGGGGGGTGGGTGCGGCGTCCAGGGAGTCCGGGGAGTCCGTACCGTCGAGGGCGAGGTCGACGGCCACGCCGTAGTGGTCGGAGGGGTGGAGGCCGTCGGCGGTGGGCCGGTCGCCGAGCAGGGTGGCGGCGGTGGCGCCGGCCCGGTCGGCGCGGTACAGGACGCGGTCGATCCGGCCCGGGCGGCCGGTGAGGGAGGAGACGGCGGCGAGCGGGTTGACCGTGGGGTCGAAGGTGGGGGTGTCGTCGCCCGGGCCGTGCACCTGGACCCAGGCGTCCCGGAGGCCGAGTGCGGCGGCGGGGCCGGCCGGGCCGGAGCGGGCGTCGTTGAAGTCGCCGAGCAGCAGCAGTTCGCCGTCGACCCCGGCCAGGCCCTCGGCCAGCCGGACGAGTTCGGCCTGGCGGCGGGCGGGGCCGTCCGCCGAGTGGTCGCTGCTGAGGTGGACGGCGGCGACGGTCAGCGGCGCGCCGGCGGTCCGGACGGTGACGGCCGTGACGGCCTTGTGCGGGCCCAGCGCGTGCCGGCCGGCCTCCAGGACCGGGAGACGGCTGAGCAGCAGCAGGCCGTACTCGGGCACGTCGCGACCGGACGGGTCGGTGCCGAGGACATAGCGCTCGCGGACCCAGGGCTCGGCCAGCAACTGGACGACCAGGGCGGGCTCGACCTCCTGGAGCGCGATGACGTCGGCGTCGGCGTCGGCCAGTGCGGCGAGCAGCAGGGGTCGGCGGCGGGCGGTGGCGATCCGGTCGGCGTCGTAGCGGTCCCACAGGGTGTTCCAGGTGACCACGCGCAGGGTGCCGATGGCGGCGGTGGAGGGGGCGGCGGTGCCGGCGGCGGTGCCGGGGCCGACGGTCGTGCCGGTGCCGGCCGGGGTGCCGTCTGCGGTGTGGTGGGGCTGCCAGCCGCCGTCCGGCCGCCAGGCGTACGGGGTGGTGGCGGTGAAGAAGGGCGCGGGCAGGTGGTGCGGTTCGGCGCGGTGCCCGGCCTCCGTGGTGTCGAGGTCGTCCACCCCGGTGGTGCGGTCCCACACGACGACGCCGTCGGCCTCGACCTGGTACACCCGGTGCCAGGGGATCTCGCCGGAGACGAGGAAGGCCTCCAGCGGGACGCGCTCGGTGCGGTCGTCGCGCTGGCGCACGCCCAGGGTGAACCGGGCCGGGTCGAAGCGGGCGTCCCAGCGGATCCGCTGGCAGACCTGTTCGATGGGGCGCATCAGTCCTCCTCGGAGTCGAGCGTGCCCGCCGTGTCCTCCACGGTGCCACCGGGGCCGACGTACCAGGTGCGGTGCGCCTGCCCGGGGTAGGGCGGGTTGAAGCGGCGCAGCTGGGCGGAGAGCACCTCGGGCGGTACCGGGTGCGGGCGGACGGCGTTGCGGCGCAGCAGCTCCTGCTCGCCGACCAGCAGCACCACCTGGGTGAGCAGGGCGTCGCGGCGCCGGGCGGTGCCGTGGACCTGGGAGCGCTGCTCGCGGTTGAGCGAGGTGGCGTCCCAGACCACGGTGGCGTCCCGGTCGGCGAGGGCGGAGTCCAGCCGGGCCAGGGCGGTGCGCAGCACCTCGGGGTTGTTGCGCTGGTCGGCGCGCGAGCCGCGGGCGGCGCGCAGGTCGTCCAGGCTGATCCGGGCCGAGACGCCGGGCAGGGCGGCCGAGAAGGTGCTCTTTCCGCTGCCGGACGGGCCGCTCAGGTGGACCAGCCGGGGGAAGCGGCCGTCACGCCAGCGCCAGGTGGCGGCCACCGCCTCCTCGACGGTGCTGATCCGGCCGAGCGCGTAGGCCTCGCGGGCCTGGGCCCAGCAGCGGTCGGCGGCGTCGGGGCCGTCGGGAGTGTCGGCGGCGAGGCCGGCGAGAGCCTCGCGCAGGCCGGTGCGCAGCCAGGCCAGCGGGTCGGGGTCGAGCAGTCCGGCGTCCTCGGCGTGCAGGGCCGACCAGGCGACCTGCTCCCGCTCGGCGGGCCCGGGGGCGGCGGTCGCGGCCACCGCGTGCAGCACGCCGAGGTCGGCTGCGCTCGCGAGCCGGACCAGCCCGGCGCGGCGCTCGGCGTCCGGGTACGGCTGCTGGAGGCCGGGGTGCAGCCCGACCAGGTCGGCGACCCGGCGGGCCAGGGGCAGGCCCAGGCGGTCGGCGAGCCGGGGCGCGAGCGACTCCCGGCGGGCGGAGCGCAGTGCGGTGGCCAGCACGCCGGCCAGTCGGGCGTCGCCGGTGCGACCGAGCTCGTCGAGGCGGGCGGAGACGTCGGCCAGCTCCTGCGACCGGCGGTCGGGGCCGGGTGGGCTGTTGGGTTCGGTCGGGGCTCCGGGGGCGGTCGGGGCGCTGGGTGTGGTCGGGGCTCCGGGTGTGGGCACTGCGCTGGTTGTGGGCACTGCCGCGAGTTCGGGCAGGCCCAAGGCCTCGGCCAGCAGCGGGAGTTCCGGCAGCCGGCCGGACCGGATGTCCCAGAGCGGCGCGTCGGGGCCGAGGCTGTTCTCCACCACGGCGGCGTGCATCCAGTGGGTGTCGGTCCGTACGTGCTGCGGGCGGACCCACTTGGCGACCCGCTCGCCGAACTCGCCCCGGGCGAAGCCCCGGACGGTCCGGACCACGTAGCCCTCCTGGCGGTCGAGGTCCAGGCGCAGGGTGCGCAGGGCCCGTTCGTCGAAGCGGCCGCGCCAGAGCACCCGGGGTGTGGGGATGCCGAGGCGGCGCAGGAAGCGCACGGTGGCGTCCCAGTCGAGGCACTCGTCCCGGTCCGTCCAGACCGAGAAGCCGTAGAACCAGCTGTCCAGGTCGGTGTACGGGATGGAGTGCCGGGCGAACAGGTTCTCGCCGCAGATCCGCCAGCCGTCCGGGATGCGGGCGCCGACCCGGTTCTGCAGGCCCTTGACCCAGGCGCGGGAGGGGTGGTGGGCGGAGTCCAGTGAGCGGGCGTGCAGGCCGTCGGGGTAGAGGGTGGTGTTCTCGCCGTCCAGCTTCTCGGTGACCACGACCTCCGCCCCGGCCAGGTCGGAGACGTCCCCGGTCCGTACGTCGTCCGCCGCAGCCCCCGGTGACCAGGGGAGATGCGGCGTCCGGGGGTAGTGCACACGCATGCCGAGCTCCCTGAACGTCCTTGATCCGGCGGCCACTGTAGGAGCCGCTGGGACGGGAGGGCCACCGATTAACGCCGCTGGTGGCGGCTCTGACGGGGCTGCTGCCGGGGGCTCGGTCGGGTGTGGAGGGGGAGCGGAGCCGGCGTGGGTCGGGGATCAGTCGATGCGGTGCTCCTCCCAGAAGCGCGTCAGGTCGACGGACGTCGCGGCCTGGGCGGCGGCCTTGAACTCGGCGGTGGTGGAGACGCCGAACCAGTGGGCCCGGACGTAGTCGTGCAGCAGCGCGGACATCGTGTCCGTGCCGATCAGCCGGCTCAGCTCGTGCAGGGCGCAGGAACCGCGGTCGTAGATGACCGCCTCGTAGCGGTCGGGGTGGGCATCCCAGTAGCTCATCGGGTTGGTGAGGCGTTCGGCCGGGCTCCGGAAGGGAGTTGCGGCGGTGCAGCCCTCCTTCGTCCGGCCCATCTCGACGTCCATGGCGTACTCGGCGAAGGACTCGTCCAGCCAGGGCGAGTGGTACTGGTCGTCACCGACGATGCCGTACCACCACTGGTGCGCCAGCTCGTGGACGACGGCGGAGGGGCGGATCCGGTCGAGGACGAAGGCCGGGTACTCCATGCCGCCGAACTCGAAGGCGTCGTCGAGGACGGTGGCGACGTCCCCGTAGGGGTAGGGGCCGTAGCGGGCTGAGTGGTCGTCGACGGTCCGCAGGGAGAGGTCCAGCATCGCGCGGGCGTCTGCGGCGGAGACGCTGCTGACCGAGTAGACGGCGACCCGGACGCCGTCGCCGGAGCGGCCCTCGATCCGGTGGAACGGCCCGGCGGCCCAGGCGAATTCGCGGACCTGCCGGGCGCCGATCCGGGTGACCGTGCGGCCCGGGCCGCCAGGGGTGTCGACGGCGGTCCCGGTGGCGGGCACCAGCACCTCGGTGGGGTGGTCGAGGGTGACGGCGAAGTCGGAGGCGAGGCCGTAGAACGACTCGCCGAGCTCGCTGTACCGGTCCAGGTGCCAGCCCGATCCGTCGCGGACGGCGAGGACGGGCAGGGCGTTGCCGATGAAGCTGAACGCGCCGTCCCGGCCGAAGCGGTCGATGCCGTCGGGGACGTCGACGCCGAGATCGAACTCGACCGTGTCGGAGGCGCCCCGGGGCAGCGGGCGGGCCAGCGGGACGCGCAGGGCGGTGCAGTCGACCTCAGCGGTACCGTCCAGCCCGGTCACCCGGACGGACGGGGTCGCGCAGCCGCCGCGGAAGTTGTCCCAGAGCCGCAGGTGGACCTCGTGCAGGGGTTCCGGCGAGGTGTTGGTGAAGACGATCCGCTCGTGGCCGCGCCAGTGCGCACCCGTGGCGTCGCTGCTCAACTCCACGGTGTAGGCGGGGGCGCCGGGGGTGCGGGTCGGGTCGGCGGGGGCGCGGCCGGGTGGTGCGGCGCCCACCGACAGGAGCACGGCGAGGACGGCGAGCAGGGGGAGGAGGAGGCGCCGTGCGCCGGACGGCACATCGGGCCGGTCGAGCAGTCGTTGGACGGTGGTGGTGAACCGGGCGGATGTGACCGGTCGGAAGGGTGGGCCGGTGGACTTCATCGTGGAGGACCTCGGAAACCTCGGGGATGTCGGGAGCAGGGTCGCAAGCGGGGGTGCTGGAGGGGGTTGGTCAGCGTGCACGTCGCTGTCCCGACGCGCTGTGCCGGGCCTGCCGGGCCTGCCGGGCGGGCAGCGCGTCGCCGGCACCGTGCCTGAGAACGGCCTCCACCAGCCCCGGGACACGCAGCGGCCCTCCGTCGGGGTGATCCGGCCCGGTCAGTGGAGTGGCAGGCCGGCTTCCGGGGAGTCGGCCAGCAGCCGCAGCAGGGCGTCGGCGACCTGGGCCGCACCGGCCGTGCCGACCGCGTTCGTCAACGCCGTCCAGTCCGGGGCGGGTGGGGCCGCGGCAGCCCCGTCGGCCAACCGTTTGAGCTTCTCGACCAGGCCCTCCCGTACGGCCGCGGCCGTACGGTGGCGGCCGAGGTCGGCGGCGCGGGCGATGCCGCCGTGGATCAGGTCGAGGGCCTTGCCCGCGCCATGGGCGCGCAGGGCCAGTGCCTCCTCCTCGTCGAACACCTCAGGGGGCCAGCGGAGGCGGACGTCGGTGCCGAGCGCCCGGCTGTGGAAGCGGCCGTTGAAGATCTGGCTGAGGTTCTGCGGCGGCAGGCAGATCGTCGGGGTGCCGAGTTGCCCGGCCTCAAGGAGGGTGGTCAGCCCGGGGGAGGTGAGCAGTACGTCGCAGTCGGCGAGGCGGTGCAGGAACTCCTGGTGGCGGAGGGCGCCGACGGTGGTGACGGGCGGGTGGGCGCAGGAGTCGACCAGCTGCGCGGCCAGCCACGCCGGCAGGTTGCCCGCGATGTGCACCTCGGTGACCCCGCTCGCGGTCAGCGCCTCCAGCGCGGCGGGCAGGACGAGCTGGGGATAGCTCGCCCAGTCCGTGAGGTGGGGCGCGCGCAGCCCGCCGAGGTTGAGCAGGGCGCGCCGCGGGTGCGGCGTGGGAGGACTGCCGCGGGCGGCGCCGCCGTCGGCGATCACGGCATCCACCCAGCGGAGCCGGAGCACGTCGGCCAGCACCCCGGCGCCCTCCGGCGGCAGTTCCACGCATCGCTGGGCGCAGTACACCTCGGCGTCCAGCGGGAGGTCGGGCCGGTCGCCGTCCGTCCAGAGGAACGGCAGACTGTCCACGAACACCACCGGTACCCCGCACACCCGCAGTGCGTTCGCCAGCCCGCCGTCCAGCACCACCAGTGCCGCCTGCACCCGCTGCGCCCGGACGATCCGGCCCAGCTCCTGGTCGGACCGCTCGTCCGGGAGGTCGAACCAGCGCTCCACCGGTTGTTCGTCGAGCAGCGGTCTGCCCAGCCCGGAGGCCAGGCCGATGAACCTCAACCGCTCGCCGCCGCGGGCCCGGAGGGCGGACAGCACCGCGCTCAACTTCCCCGAGCTGCCCCAGCCGAACTCCACCCCGGCGACGGCGACCGTCGTGGCCGCCGCCCTCGTGGCCCCCGCTCTCGTGATAGCCGTCCTCGCCCGCATCCCTGTCAACTCCCCCGCCCGTACCGGATCTTCTGTCGCTCCGTATTCGTACCAGGAGCTCGGAGAAGGGGCGGTTCGACTGCCTACGGAAAAGCGAGAGCTAACCACCCCGAAAGGTGAAGTTCTCGTCCGGCACATTGACGGACGGGGGGATCGACGGGCCGGTGGACGGCCGGCCGGTCGGCGGCTTCGCGACCGGCCGCACCCTGGGGGGGTGTCGTCAGGCCGGGTGGTGGTCGGGGACGGCGTTCAGCTCGATGCCGTGTTCGAGCAGGGCCTTCATCGCGCACAGGGCGGTGGTGAAGCCGCCGACGGTGTCGTTCACCCAGCGGACGGTGTCGTCCCCCGAGCCCTGGAAGCCGGTCTCGGTGGCCTCGACGAAGGTGGTCTGCGGCGTGCGCGGGGTGAACCGCAGCTCGACCGTGGTCGGCTGCTCGTAGTTGCCCCATTCGAAACGGATCAGCCGCCCCTCCCGCACCTCCTGGACGCTGACGTCGGCCGATGCCCCGTAGGTCTCCCACTCCCAGCGCACCTCGGCCCCCGCGACCATGGGCCCGCTGCTCCTGCTGTACCAGAACCGGGACGTGGCGGCCGGATCGGCGAAGGCCCGGAAGGCCTCCGCGGCGGGCGCGCGCACCAGCATGCAGGCGTACGCGGCGGGGGCGTGGGTGAGGTGCCGGTTCTCCGTCGACATGGTCAGGCTCCTCCATGGGGCTGTTCCGGTGGTCGTGACGCGTCGTCACGACCGGTTCGCGACTCCCGCTCCGCCGCCTCGGCGACGCGCTTGATGTGCGCCAGTCTGCGGTCCCAGTCGGCGGCGAGCGAGGCCATCCAGCGCGCCGTGGTGTCGAGCGCCGCGGGCCGCACCGTGTAGCGCACCTCGCGCCCGACGCGGCCGCTGCTCACCAGCCCGGCGGCGTCCAGGGCGGCGAGGTGCTTGACCACGGCCTGGCGCGAGACGGGAAGGTGCCGGGCGAGCGTCGTCGCGGTGGCCTCGCCCTGTGCGGCGATCAGTTCGAGCAGTCGGCGTCGGGTGGGGTCGGCCAGGGCCGCGAGTACGGTGTCGACCGACTCGACGGCGCCGTGGGGTTCGTCGGTCACGCGGCGGGCTGTTCGGCGCGCGTCCTGAGCGCGTCGAGCTCCTGGCGCCAGCCGCCGGTGTTGTCCTCGACTGCCTTGCCGCGCAGTTCCTCGGACCCGGCCAGTGTCGCGAAGCCGCTCTCGACCACGCGCAGCCGCGTCCTGCCGTCCTCCGGGGTCAGGGTGAACTCGACGAGGGTGCTGTTGTCCTCGCGCAGTTCCTCCCCGGGGAACGCGCTGGCCCAGCGGTAGGCCAGGTAGGTCGGCGGTTCGACCTTCTCCACGCGTACCGGGAAGTCGCCGTACTCCGGGTTCCTGGCCACCAGTTTCTCGCCCTCCCTGGCCACGGTGCCGGGCAGGCTCGCCTTGTCGGCGACCCAGAAACCGGGCTCGGCCACCAGGGACCAGACCCGCTCCAGGGGCGCCGCGATCAGGGTCTCGCGTTCGATCCGGTCCCCGCTCATGAGGGGGCTCCTTCCCGTGCGGACAGTGGGTGCAACTCCAGAGTTGCACGTCGCCCAGCCAGGTGCAACCCGAGGGTTGCACCTCGCGCGGTTCGTCGTCGAGGGTCCCGGCCTCGCCCTGTCGCAGCCGGCTACCGCCCGGGGGTGGCCTCCTCGATGGCCGCCAGCAGGCGGGCGTGGACGGCGGTGGCGGCCGCGCGGGTCGCCGGGTCCGCGTCCTTCAACAGCGGGGTGATCAGCTCGGCGGCCGCGGCGAGGACCGGCACGGGCACCGTCGCCTCGCGCAGGTGGAGGAGCTGGGAGGCGGCCCGCTCGCCGGGCGTGGCCAGGGTGCGGGCGTCGGGGATGAGGGCGGTGAGGCCCCGGGGGAGCGGCTGAGTGCTGGTCACCCGCCCCATTCTTCCGCGCCCCGGCCGTCGCCGATCACCACGGCCGGTCGGCACATCCGGTCACCACGGCCGATCGGTGGCGGCCGCGCAGGCGGGCCTCGGTCGCGATAACTCCTGGTCGGGAGAAGCGCTCGATGCCATTCTGTGCGAATGTCTGATGAATCGCATGAAGAGCGTGATGCTTCGATACCCGCCACGGAGGCGGCTCCGCCCGAGCCCGCGCGGGAGCCCCGACTCCGGTCCTGGAAGGCCCCGGCGGTGTTCGCGGTCGTCGGACTCGTGGTCGGCGCCGGCGCCGTCGGGCTGGCCTGGGGCGTGTCCGGGCCCGGGGACGACGAGCCGTTCACGCTGGTGGGCCAGGCGCGGATCAATACCTCCGATCCCACCAAGTCGGGCCCCTGCAGCGGGGCCACGGGCCTCGACGACGTCGGCAAGGACGCCCTGGTGACCGTCCGCGACTCGGCGGGCCGGGTGGTCGCGACCGGCGCCCTGGGGCAGGGCGAGTACCAGGACTCCGCCTGCCGGTTCCCGATCGTGCTGCCCGGCGTGCCGGGTGGTTCGGACTCCTACTCGGTGCAGGTCCTCTGGCACCCGAGGGCGAAGGTCACGAACGAGCAGGCGCGGACGGGGAGTCTGGTGGTCTCTCTCAACTGATCGGTCCCGCGTGGCGTTCGGGGCGGTGGCGTCAGTCCTCGAAGACCCGCTTCAACTTCCCGAGTGCGGACTCGATCTCCGCCATGTCCGTGGCCGAGAGCTTCGCGACGTAGGCGTCGTGGAGCTCCCGTTCGTACCGGAGCACGGTCTGCCGGTAGGCCGTGCCGCGGGCCTCCAGGCGGAAGACGTGGACGCGTCCGTCCTGGGGGCTGCGCTGCCGGGAGAGGTAGCCGTCCTTCTCCAGGCGCGCCAGGTGCTGGCTGACGGCGCCCTTGGACACGCCGAGGCGCTCGGCCAGGTCCTTGGGGGTGACGTCCGGGTCGGCCACGATCCGCCCGAGCACGAGGTGCTGCTGGGCGGTGAGCCCGAAGTCGTCGTAGCGGGGCCCGTGCCGTTCCGAGAGGAGCCGCAGGTCCGTGAAGAGCTGGTCGAGCCGGGCACCGCGGGCGTGCAGGTCGGCGCCGTCGGGTCTTTCGCCGGTGTCCATCGGGCTGGTCACTCCGTGGTCGGCGGCTGCTCGGCGGCGCGGCTGCGCCTCCTGAGTCCCAGGCGGGACCTGACGGCCCGGACGGCTTCCTTCCCGACGCCCGCCATGCCGATGAGGGCGCTCGTCTCGGCGACCACGAGCGTCCCGCCGAAGGCGGCGGCCTTGGTGCCGGAGTCCAGCGGGAGGAAGAGGATGACGAGGACGGCCACGTAGGTCAGGGCGCTCAGGATGAGGAGTGCGATGCCGATCCTGAACCTGAGCGGCTTCTTCGGGGGTGCTGAGGTCGCCGGGGTCGCAGTCATGGAAATAGTTTAGGAATCTAAATCATCCGTGGTCAAGGACCCCGATGGGCGCAGGAGTGCGGGGAGGTCGGGAAAGGTTTGGCGGGGCGCCGGGGAAGTCTTGTATCGTTCTTCGCGAATCATCCAGAGGGGTGGAGGGACCGGCCCTACGAAGCCCCGGCAACTCCCCGTTCGACCCGGCGTCCGAAGTACGCGCCGTGCCGTCCGGGGTCAGTGCCAACTCCGGCCTGTCGCCAACGTGGCGCGGGGAAGATGAGGAGACACGGTGCTCTCAGTGCTGTCCTTCGCCCGGGCGCTTCCCGCCCCGGCCCTTTCGCGTACCCGTTTCGTGCTCGGCGCAGGCGATCTGCTGTTCCCGCAGGCCTGTCCCCGCTGACCACCCCGCTCCCACCCCAACGGAGCGCCCGTGAGCCGTACCCACCCGTCGCTCACGGGATCTGAGACTGGAGTACCCGTCCATGGAGAACACGAGCGGCGTCGGCGTGCTCGACAAGATCACCTCGATCCTCGGCACCCTGGAGGCCGGCCCGGCCACCTTGGCCGGGCTGGTCGACGCCACCGGCCTGGCCCGGCCGACCGCGCATCGGATCGCCGTCGCACTGGAGCACCACCGGCTGCTCGGCCGGGACCTCCAGGGCCGGTTCGTCCTCGGCCCGCGGCTCGCCGAACTCTCGGCGGCGGCCGGTGAGGACCGCCTGCTGGCCGCGGCCGGCACGGTCCTCACCCACCTGCGCGACGTCACCGGCGAGACCGCCCAGCTGTACCGCCGGCAGGGCGAGGTCCGGATCTGCGTGGCGGCCGCCGAACGCCTCTTCGGCCTGCGGGACACCGTGCCGGTCGGCCTCGCGCTGCCGATGAAGGTCGGGTCCGCCGCCCAGGTCCTGCTGGCCTGGGAGGAGCCCGAGCGGCTCCACCGCGGGCTCCAGGGCGCCCGGTTCACCGCCACCGCGCTGAGCGGGGTGCGGCGCCGGGGGTGGGCCCAGTCGATCGGCGAGCGCGAGCCCGGCGTCGCCTCCGTCTCCGCGCCGGTGCGCGGCCCGGCCGGGCGGGTGGTGGCCGCCGTCTCGGTCTCGGGGCCGATCGAACGGCTCAGTCGGCACCCGGGTGCCCGCCTCTCCCAGGCCGTCATCGAGGCGGCGGGCCACCTCACCGACGCGCTGCACCGGCCCTGACCGGGCCGCCGGTCCGGGTCGGACCTGAGTGCTCGGGGCCAGCGGCCGCCGGTCCGTCCAGGGCGACCGGGCCGGCGGCCGCCGGTGGGTCAGCGCCGCAGGTGTTGCGCGGCGCGCGGGCCGACGGCGGGCGCCCCGGTGCGCGCCGCTCGGGCGGTGGGCGCGGCCGCGCCCGGGCTGCGCAGGGTGTCCGGCCGGAAGCGGCCGCTGTACACGTCGGTGGAGTTCGACGGGGCGCCGCCGTTGGCGGTCACCAGCACCGGGCGGATCAGGCGGCCGTCGGCGATCAGGGCCTGGTAGTCGCCGAGGAAGTGGCCCCCGGCGTACGGCGCCTGGAGCCAGTCGAAGACCGGCGAGATCTGCCGCTCGACCGGACTGTTCTCGCCGCCGCGCGGGAAGCTGAGCAGCCAGGCGGCGGTGGGCAGCGTGGAGGTGTCGCCCGGGGTGAGGTAGCGCAGGTCGTAGTAGCTGACGGCGACGGTGCCGTCGGCCGTCACGGCGATGGAGGGGGTGAACGCCGGTGCGCCCGGGGCCTGGTTGAGCCGGGTCGGGCCGCTCCAGGTCCGGCCGCCGTCCGTGGAGTGCACCAGCTGGATCGCGTCGTACCTGCCGCCGGTGGACTCCGAGCCCTCGTAGGCGAGGTACAGCTCACCGGTCTGCGGGTCGATCGCCACGCTGGGCAGACCGGCGCCGGCCCGGAGGGACTTGGTGGCGTCGGCGGGCGCGTTCGGGTGGACCTCGGGGACGGAGGTGTCGGCGGCGACCCGGACCGGCCGGCTCCAGGTGCGGCCCTGGTCGGTGGAGCTGACCATGCCGAAGTGCACGTCGCTGACGGTGGTGGCGGTCGCGTCGGTGAAGGTGATCCAGTCGAAGAAGTCGTACAGCGTGTCGGTGCGCGGGTCGACCACGATCTGGTTGCCGATGGTCTGGGTGTTCGGCGTCGTGGCGGTGGTCACGAAGGGCTTCGCCGGGGACCAGGTCCGGCCGTGGTCCCGGGTGACGGACAGGTAGCCCGGCCCGTCGAAGACCGGGGTCGGGCCGGCGGCCTGGTCCACCCGGTCCCAGACCTGGTAGGCCACGCCCGGGTGCACGGGGTCGGCGGTGACGGCGTTCTTGTCGTCGGTGATCGCCGGGTCGTCGTCGCCGATCAGCTCGGTGACGTGCTGCCAGCTGCGCCCGCCGTCGGTGGAGGTGGCGGCGGCCACCGCGCTGCGCGGCGTGGTGGCGTCGAAGACCAGGGCACTGGCGTACGCGGTGCCGTCGGGGCCGAAGCTCACCCAGCCGTCGGAGGCCCGCTGGTAGGCCAGCCCGCCCGGCGCGCAGTGGGTGAAGGGCAGGGCCGTCTGGGTGAAGTGCACGCCGTCCGTGGTGTAGCTGGAACTCAGGCCCCGGGCACCGCCGTTGGACCAGCGGTCCTGCTGGTAGATGGTGATCGTGTTCGCCGGGTCCAGCGGGTTGGCGGCGGCGTACGGCTCGTCCTCCGCACCCGGGTGGTTGGTGCCGTCGCCGTCCGCCGCGAGGTCGCAGGAAGCGTACGGATCGCCGGGTGAGATCACGGCCAGCGGTGCGCCGGGCGAGGCGTCGGGCGGGTTCGTGCCGTCCGTGGCCGCACCGGCCGGGGTACCGGCGGCGACGGCGGCGAGGAGGAGCACCGCGGTCGCGGTGGCGAGCGGTGCCCTGGTGCGGAACTGCATGGAGACCCCCATGGTCGTCGGCGGGAGGTGCCTGGTGTCCTGGGTGGTGCTGCGCTGTGCTCTGCTCCGGTGCCGAACCGGGGTCGGCACCCGGTTGGCCGCCGGGAACGCCCGGTCGGTCGGCCGCGATGCCCGGGCGGTCGGCTGCGGTGCCCGGTCGGTCGGCCGCGCGAGTCTAGCCAGCGGCAGGGGGCGCGCCAACGGTCCGCGCGCGCTCCTTACCGAGTCCGTACCATCGGCCGCCGCCCCGCCCTGACCTGTGGTTATCCGTTCGCACCCCGGCCGCGGCCCGGTCGGTCGACCACTCGGGCGCCCGTCCTGCGGATACTCGGTTTCCCGCGTCGTACCCCCGGACCGTGTGGTGCGCCTACTGCCCGCTCTCCCACAGGGCGCGGCGGACGGTTCGCAGGGCGGTGGCCGACTGTTCCCAGCCGTGCCACCAGAACAGCCCGCCGTCCTGGCTGGCCTCGGTGGCGAGTGCGGTCAGGTCGGCCCAGGGGCCGGGCGGGATGCCGAACCGGGGCCGGGCGGCGAGCCGTCGGGCCGCCTCGGCCCCGACCGGGACCATGCCGACCAGGGGGAACGGTGTGCCGTCCACGGTCCGGCCGGTGCCGTGCAGCATCGGGTGCAGGGTGATCGGGTCGAGCAGCAGGGTGAGCTCGGCGCCGGGTACCGGGGACGGGCCGCCCTGCCAGCCGAGGCGCCGACCGCTCGACTCGGCCTTGGGGACGGGTCGTCCGTCGAGGGTGACCCCGTCCGCCGCGATCCGCAGCTGGGCACCGGCATCCGGCCGGGACGGCAGCCGCAGCCGGTAGTCCCCGTACAGACAGGGTGGGACGTCCGGCAGCGGTCGGTCGAAGGGGACGGTGACCGCGTCCACCTCGAAGCCCGTCGGGCCGAGCAGCACCGCCGCGGTGACGGCTTCGCCGTCGACGGTGACGCGCAGGCGCGGGAGCGCGCCGGGGGCGTCGGACACCACGTCCACCCGCACGCCCTCGGCCTGGTAGCCACCCACCAGGTCGGCGAGCGGCGGGGTCTCCGGCAGCGGGTACTCCGTCAGGCGGACAGTGCGGGCGACGGAGCCTGCCGCCTCGTCGGCACCGGCAGCGCTGACGGTGCCGACAAGGCGGCGCCGCCCGTCCCGGCCGAACTCGGTGCGCAGCTCGCCGCCGCTGCCGTCCGGCTCGCGCCAGCGCAGCACGCCGCGCTCGTAGCGCGGGTCGGCGATCCGGCGGCCGTCGACGTGGACCCGGTGCCGGGGCGGGTCGGTCGCGCGGCCCAGGACGTAGACGGACAGCTCGCCGTCCGCCGTGCCGTACAGGCCCGTCCAGGGGTAGAGGGCGTCGGCCAGGACGGAGTCCAGGTCCTGGCGGAGCGACGGTCGGCCCGTGATGCCGTCCCGCAGCAGTGCGCGTGCCTCGGACTTGCGGGTGAGCAGGGTGCGCAGCCGCCGTGCGGCCTCCGGGGCGGGCCGGTGCCGTACGCCTCGGGCGGCGACCTGGAGGGCGAGGTCCTCGCGCCGGGACAGCAGGGCGCGTTCGGCCGCGCCGAGCTCCGGCGGTGCCCAGGCGGCGACGGCGGCCTCGGGCTCGCGGACGTAGCGTTCGCGCAGGGCGCTGTCCTCGCCGAGGGCGAGGACGAAGCGGGCGCCGGGCGTGTCCTCCTGCCAGTGGTACGCGGCCGGGATGCGGAAGTCGGCGAAGCCGTCGAGGGCGGCGAGTTCGCGCGGGCCGTACTCGTCGATGGTGCGCAGCGGCCCGTCGGGCGGCCGGACGGTCTGGCCGGGCTGGAGCAGGCCGAGGCGGCGCAGCACCTGCGGGTCGGCCGGTGCGGCGGCGGTGGGGGCCAGGTACCAGGTGGAGGCGCTGGTGACGGTGCGCTGCACGGCCGGGTCGCGCAGGGCGGTGACGGTGTGCTCGGCGGTGACGGGTTCGAGGCCGCGGTAGCGGGCGCCGATGTAGTTGACCACGGTGTGGTCCGGTCCGTAGACCTCCTCCAGCCGGTCCAGCAGGACGGGCAGGTGCCGGTTGGTGAATCCGGCGCGCCGGTAGTCGAGTTCACCGACGATGCCGACCTGCCAGAGCACCAGGTGCAGGCTCGGGTCGATGCGCCGGCCGCGGATCAGCAGGTCGGAGGCCTCGAAGGTCTGCATGCCGGGGGTGCTCGGGTCCACCCCGAGGTCGGCGCAGAGCACGTCCAGGGCGCTGATGCCGGGCCGCATCACGGCGCGGTGCCCCTCCCGGCGGGCGATCCGGACGGCGCGGTGGGAGGAGAGCACGAAGATGCCCGGGTGGCCGTAGAAGACCGCGGCCACCCGCCGACCGGCGCGGACGAAGTGCAGGACGGCCTCGGACATCTGGACGTACGTCAGGTAGCGGTCTTTGGCGTCGTCGTAGAGGACACCGAGGTCGTAGGCGTCAGGGCGCCAGGCGTTGATCCGGACGACGGTGGCCGGGTCCGCCACGCAGTGGAAGACGTGGTCGGCCTCGCGGAGCAGGCGCTCGTCGGCCCGGGTGAACCCGGCCGCCTCGATGCCCGAGCCGAGCACCGTCAACTCGCCCTTTTCGCGGCCGGATTCACCGCCGGGCGGGCCGGCGGCGGCGATCGCACGGGTCAGGTCCGCCCACCGTTCCTGGTGTTCGCGCCAGGACGGGAACCGGTCGAAGGGGCGGCTGTAGCGGTGTGCGGGAGGGGAGTCGACGTCCATGCGCGCGGCGCGGGCCTCAGACCGTGTCGCGGGCGTCGGTGGCCCCGGCGACCACGGGGGTGAGCTGAGGCGTCGCCGCGTCCACCAGCAGCGGCGGGTCGAGCTGCACGTAGGTCTGGACGACCTGCGGGGCCGGCACGGCCGAGTCCGGGTCGTCGAGGTCGAAGCGGATCTGGATGACCTGCGGCGGCAGCGGATCCATCTGGGTGACCTGCGGCGTCGGTTCCACCGTGTCCGCGAGGGCAGCCGGGTCCGTGGGACCCACGAGCTCCGGGCTGCTGTCCCCGGCCAGGGCGAGGTCGACGTCCACGTCGATGTCCACGACGTCGACGGGCAGACTGCTTGCGGTGAGCGTGATCACGGCGGTCACTCGTCCCCTCGGAGCCACGGTGGAAGGCGAGTTCATGCTACTGACCGGCTGCTCGGCCGAACAGGGGTGGCGACCTCCGCCCCGGGCCCGGCGGCGCTCCGGCCCCGGCCGGCTCCTCGCCCGGAGAGCCGCACCGGCGCACCGGTGTGCCGCCGGTCCCTGCCGCCCGGGAGACCGTCCGTCAGGCAACCGGCCCAGCCCCGCGCGCGCCGGGCGCCCCGGCCTGGTGAGCTGTGCGGGGAGCCCGCCACCGACCGGCCTCCCGGACCGCCCGAAGGAGACCCCGTGCCGGACCCGACGACCTCGTACGCCGACCTGCGCGCCCTGGTGATCAACTGCACCCTCAAGCGCTCCCCGGAGCGCAGCCACACCCAGGGCCTGATCGACGTCAGCACCGGCATCATGGAGCGCCAGGGTGTGCAGGTCGAGGTGCTCAGGGCGGTGGACATCGACATCGCGACGGGCGTCTGGCCTGACATGACGGAGCACGGCTGGGAGACCGACGAGTGGCCGGTCATCTACTCGCAGGTGATGGCGGCCGACATCCTCACCCTGGCCGGCCCGGTCTGGCTGGGCGACAACTCGTCCGTGATGAAGAAGGTCATCGAGCGGCTCTACGCCTGCTCCTCGATCCTCAACTCCGAAGGCCAGTACGCCTACTACGGCCGGGTCGGCGGCTGCCTGATCACCGGCAACGAGGACGGCGCCAAGCACTGCGCGATGAACGTCCTCTACAGCCTCCAGCACCTGGGCTACACCGTCCCGCCGCAGGCCGACGCCGGCTGGGTCGGCGAGGCCGGCCCCGGCCCGTCCTACCTCGACCCCGGCTCCGGCGGCCCGGAGAACGACTTCACCAACCGCAACACCACCTTCATGACGTGGAACCAGCTCCACCTCGCCCGCATGCTCAAGGACGCCGGCGGCATCCCGGCGTACGGCAATCAGCGCTCCGAGTGGGACGCGGGCTGCCGCTTCGACTTCGAGAATCCCGAGCACCGTTGACCTGCCCGAATGGAGGCGCAAGCCTCTCGTGCGCGGCTATGGCAGGACGTACGACAGTAGCTTCTGACCCCGCATCCGGATGTTTATGACGGCGAGTCGCGATTTCACGTGGGCGAGGGTGACCGCTTGGGCCTGTCGCGGAGGCCCAGTTTGGTCAGGATCCGGGAGACGTGGATCTTGACCGTCTGGCCGCCGACGATCACGCCTCGCTGGTCGGGAAGAAGCCGGGTCGGCCTCCGCCTGGGCCGGTGAAGCGGTACGTCGTGGCGGAGGAGAGCACACTGTTCGGTGGGTCGCCGTTCTCGATGACGATCGCCTGGCCGGGGAAGGTCAGCATGTCCTGGTAGAAGTGGTCGACCACATTCGAGGTGATGTCGACGTCCTCCCCGACCGGTTCGCGGTAGGTGACCACGGGGGAGTCGAGGACGACGAAGCCGGGGTGGGGCAGGCCCCCGCTGAGGCAGTACCGGGCGAGGGCGGTCGTGAACGCCGAATGCAGGACTGAGCGCACGCCCTGGCCCCGGCCGGAACGGGGCCGGCTGCCGGCCCGGACGTCCATGCCGTACTGGTCGTACTCGGCGAACTCGACCGAGGGAACGGACCAGGCGTCCAGTGTCCGCCTCAGCACATTGTCGAACCTGGAGAGCACTCGGGCGGGAATGTGGCTGGCGGGCCGCTGGGACCGGACCGCGCCTGCTCCGTCGAGTTTGTAGCGCCGATCCTCCAGCTCCTCGATGCGGGCGTGGAGCTCGAGCTCGCGTTCGGCGGTTGAGCGGGCGGCCAGGAGGTCGTCCATGTGCGTCCGCAAGGGTGCGAGGCGTTCCTCGGCCGTGGAGATCTCGGTGTCGAGTTCTCTGGCCCGCAGGAGCAGGACGCCCCGTCGTCCGACGAGCTCGTCCAGTTGGGTCTGCAGGTCTGCGATGGTCGGGAGGAGGTCGGCGAGGAGCGAGCTGGTCTTGGCGGCTTCGGCTTCGACGGCCGCATGCAACTGCGTCGTCTCCTGCTCCCCGTGGCCGTGGTGTTGGTGTTCGGGTTCGGCGCCGCAGAACACGCAGGTGCCGACGCGGAAATAGCCGAGGATGCTGCCGGCTTCGCTGACCATCGCGAGGCGGTCGAGGTCGGATCGGTACTGCTGTTCCAGCAGTCCGAACCGGGTGAGCAGGTCGTGGACCTCGGCTAGGCGGGACTCGACGGCGGCGAGTTCCTGTGCGGCATTCATGCGGGCGGAGACCGCGCCGACGTGGCGGTCGGTGATCACCCGCAGGGAACGGGACTGGCCGTCGATGGTGGCCTGGATCCGCGTCAGCCGTTCGCGTAGTTGGGAGGCGCTCTCCCGGGTGGTCAGCTTGGCTGAGAGTTCGACGACGATCTGGTCCAGGAGCCCGATCTGGCCCTTGTGGACCCGGCGCTCGTTGGTGTTCGGCCCGGTGTCGACCAGCGGGTCGTCCTCGCCGGTCAGCAGGTACTTCATCACCGAGGCGGCAGCGGTCTTGCCGCTCGCTGCGTTCGACCGCAGGACGGGGGAGAGGGGGTCGCCCATGCGGGTCTCGGTCACCAGGGACAGGTGGACGAGGTCGGCCAGGGACAGTCCGCGGGTGCCGCCGGCGTCGTTTTTGCGGATTCGGGCGTCGGCGTAGCCGAGTTCTGCGAGGAGTATGGCGGAGAGGCTGCGGGAGCTGCCCGAGCGGTGGACTGCGGTCAGTTCCCGGTCGGACCTCCGGGTGACCAGGTCGCGCAGGTCCTCGTAGTGGACGGCGACGGTGCCGGCGCCCGGTCGCCGGACCAGGGTGATCGGCGCTCCGTCGGGCATTTGAAGCCCGAGGAGGATCTGGCTGTAGCCCTCGGCTTCGGGGATGAGCGGCAGACGCGCACCACCGAGCATGTATTCGATGGACTCGACGATGAAGGACTTGCCGGTGTCGGACGCGCCGTAGATGACGGTGAGCTCGGGGCCGAAGGCCACACGGGCGGTGGGCTTTCCGGAGCCCGCGTACGTGAGGTGGGTCAGTCGCAGGTCAGCCACGGGGAACCTCGGGGGGTAGGGGCGTCTCGGCGGGGCGGTTGAGCAGCGCACGGGTGGCAGCCCGCACGTCGGCGCCGGGCGCGTACTGGTGGACGGCCCATTCGGCGCGCTCGCGCAGGCGCTCGACGTAGGGGGCTTCGAGAAGTTCGACGAACGCGGGCCCCCGCTCCGTCGCGCGATAGACTAGGCCGTCGTCGGCAGGCTCCAGCCGGGCCAGCTCGGCGCGGATCAGGACGAGCAGCGCCTTCTCCAACAGGCCGCGCTTCATACCCAGTTCGCCGGACCGGGCGGGCAGGTCGGGATGAAGGCTGGGCGGGCCGTCGAACTCTCCGCTGTGCAGCAGCGCGTAGTCGAGGAGGGTGATCTGGGCTAGATCCAGGGGTTCGGGATGGCTCTCGGCCAGCAGGACCAGTGCACGCATCCCGACCTCGAGGGGGCTGTTCAGCGGATTCACGCGGCACCTCCGCGGCACCAGATCAAACGGTCGGCGTTCGCCAGGTGGTGGCAGACCCCCTTGCGGTCCAACGGCCGCACGAACTCGGTGAGGATCGTCTTGGTGAGCTCGACGTTCCCGGAGGCGGCCAGGACCGCCTGCATGCGGTCGTACCCGAACTCGAACCTGCCGGCCGCGACCTCGACCACGATGTCGTGGACATCGTCGAGGACGGCGTCGAAGTGCCCGCCCGCGGTCGCGTCGCGGGCGAACAGGCGCAGCGATTCCGCGGCGTAGAACGCCTCGCGTTGCCTCTGCAGGTGATCGCGGGCCTCGTCGTGTTCGGCGACGCGCTCCAAGGTGTCGGCCTGCTCGCCCCAGAGTTCTCCGTAGGCCCGCACCAACTGCTGGATGTAGCGGGCCTCCTTCGGGGCGTGGGCGTCAGGCGGAAGCATTCTCCGCGGACGTGGCGCCGGGGGTTGGGGGAAGCGAACTGCCCAGTGCGGGGTGGTCTGGTGCAACGACAACATGTCGTCCATGTCCAGGGTGGTGAACATGGAGAATTCCGTGGTTTCGGCGAGTTCCTGGAGTTCGCGCCGCTTCTCGGGGGTGAGCGAGGTGATGACGGGGTCGCTGGTGGAAACCAGTTCTTTGAGAAACTCGGCTTTGGATTCGGTTTTCTTGGACAACCGCCGGACGAGGCTGGGGCCGATGATCGGCGCGACGAAGACGTACTGCTGGGGCATGGTGAAGTACCCACCCACCACCGAGGCGAACATCTTCCGCATCTCCGGAGCGGCCTTCGACCACGTCAGGGCTTCCCCGTAGTGCTTGCACTGGTAGTTGTGCCAGGCTCCCTCAAGCCCGTACGGGGTCAGGTAGCCGGCGACATCGACTCCGTGATCCCCGGAACCGCCGTGCCGTTGCACCGCGACGTACTTGGTCGTCAGGGCAGGGACCCACTCCTTGACGAACTCCTCGAACTCGTCGGGATCGTACGAGAAGACGATCTTCTTCGGGGACGGTACGGCGTGGGTTCTCAGCCAGGGACCGATGAGGGTCAGCGGCGGCGGTTCGCTGTCGTCCGCCCCGATGTCGACACCATCAGACACTTCTCCCAGCCCCCCGAGTCCCGTGCATCCGTGACCAGCCGATCACTCGGGGTCAAGTGATATCACTACTGACCCGGCCGAGAGAAGAGTACGAACCAGGACTGACGGATCGTCCGACCCCTCAGGAGCGCGCGGGCGTCCGCTGAGAGCATTTGGCCTCCGAGCGCGCCGTGCAGCGATGCGGTTTGGGCCAGGTGGGATTTGGGGGCTTCGTGGCGCACCTGAACGAGGTGAAGGCCTCATGCCACCACCTGAGATGCCGTGTGTCCTCACTGCGATGGCGCACCGCTGCTCGACCTGGCGGGCTCACGGGCTGATACGGGAGCATCGCCAATTTTGCCCACGGCGTCTGGCTGAACGTGGAGCCGTGGGCCGCGCTGTTCCTCGGCATGGTGGAACCCAGGTTCTTAGGTGGGGCGGCTGGGTTCAGTGAGCGTTGTCCTGCGGGCCGGCTCGCAGGTCGGTGAGTCCCTGGATGGCCCGGTCGATGCCGGCGGCAATGGCCTGGCGGAAGGCCAACTCGGCTCCGGCGCGGTCCCCGGCTGCCTGGCGGACCTGCCCCAGTGTGAGGAGGGCTTCGGTGTGTCCCTTGACAACCAGGGCGCGGAGCAGCAGTTCGGCGCTCTCCCGCTGTCCGTTCGCCGCACGGACACGGGCGAGTGTTTCCACGGTGTTGTAAGAGCGGTTCGCCAGCTCCTCGGCAGCCCGTCCTTTTCCGGCGAGTTCGAGGACCCGGACCAGGCCGTGGGCGGCGTACGACTGACCCTCGCGGAGCGCTCGTCGGTAGAGGCGTCCGGCGCGGCGGAGGTCGCCCTGCTTCTCCCGGAGGTCGGCAAGGTCGAGCAGGATCCAGGTCATGCCGAGGTTGTAGGCGTACCAGTACAGCCCGGCGGCGGCACGATGGTTGCCCTCCGAAGCGTGCTTCATCCCCAGCCCGCGCAACACCTTTGCCTCGCCGAGCTCAAGCGCGATCTTGGTGTACTCCTCGCTTCCCGCTCGGTCACCGTCATCGGCCAGGATCCAAGCCAGTTCCCGAGGAGCGTTCACGTCGCCTTCGACGTCGAGCGCGTGCTTGAGGACGGCGATAGCCCTCGGCTTCTCCTCCGGGGTCATGTACGTCCAGGCGAGTCCGGTGAATGCCTCGGTGTTGCCGGCTCGGAAGGCGAAGCTGGTCAGGGCGAGAGCCAGCCGATGGCGGCCCTTCTCGGCCAGCCAGCGGGCCTGGTACTCGATGCTGCGGGCACCGCCTGAGGCGAGGGCCTCGTTGTAGAGATCCAGCGATGTCCGGCGGTCGCCGCGCTCCCAGGCGATGGATGCGAGGCCCACGGTGGCGTCCGTGCTCACGTCGGAGCCGACGGCCCGTCGGTACCATGCCTCGGCGTCGTCTAGGCTCCCGTCCTGTTCGAGCCGCCAGGCCAATCGGACCTGTGCTCCAGCGTGACCCGCCTCTGCGGCGAGGGTGTAGTAGGGGGCTGCATCGACCTTGTCATGGCGCTGTTCGAGGTGCCAGGCGAGGGTGTTCAGTGCGTTTCCGCCGTCGGAGTCCGCCGTTGAGCGCGCGAGAGACGCGGCATCAGAGATCCGGTCACGGGCCGCTGCGGCGCTGGCCAGGGCCGATCGGTCGGAGGTGGCCGCATGCCGTTCGGCGGCACGCCAGAAGGCGTCACCAGGGCAGTGGAGGCTTCGGGTGCGACGTGCATCCTGTTCGAGGAAGTCAGCGAGCCGGAGCCGGAGCCCGTCGCCCGTCGTCCCGCGGACGGGTGAAAGGGGTCCGCGCACGCCTCGGCACGGCTCGGAGAGGTAGTGGAGCGCCTTCGCGAACCAGTCCTCCGGCGCGAGGTCGAGTTCGAGCTCGGTGAGGTAATCCGTGGCCGCCTCCTCCAGGAACGCTGCGACCAGTTCGAGGCCGTGGCCGAAGCGGCGGGCGTCCATCGCGGCCTCGAGGACCGCGCGGGCAGTGGGGGAGGCGTTCGCGTACCGCTCCTGGAGTGCGGGACCGCCCGCCAGGTATTGGGTGATGTGACGGCCTTCGGCCGACCGCGCCGCCTGGCACAGGCGGTTGTCACTTGGGCCGGGCATCGTGAGGAGTGAGGCCACCTGCTCCTCGGTGAAGCGAGAGGGTACGGGGATCCACCGGTTCGCAAGAAGCGCACGACGTTCCTTGGTCTCGTCGGTGGTACCTGGCGCCTTGGTCATCGGCTGCTGATACTCGTGCCAGCACGTACCCAGCACGAGCACTGGTGCTCGGTCGGGGTCACGCTCGAGTGCGGACAGCCGGGCGGCGATGTTCTCGTCCCGGTTGCTGTCGGTGGTGAGTAGGTACCGGTGGATCTCATTCAGCCACAGGACAGTCCGCGGCCCGACGGAGCGAATGGAGCCGAGCAGGGTGTCGGGCGACGGTGGTTGCCACAGGCGCCAGCCGTCTGGCAGCTGCTGGACCGCTTCCCAGAGCGCTCGGGTCTTGCCGGTGGAGGAGCCGCCGAGCAGGATGGCTGTGCCGCTCGTGCCATGCGCTGCGCGGTCCAGGACAGTGTTGAGTTGGTCATCGAAAGGCCTACGCAGGTACGGGGGGAGAGGACCGCCAGTCGGGGTGTCGTCCTCAGCCTTGATCGCCTGGTGCACTTCGAGGCCGAACGGGTCGGCGTTTGCGACGGCGATACCCACGGGGTCCTCGGGTTCGTCGGTCCATCCGTAGTGCGCGGCTAGCGCATCCGCGTCGCAGAACCGCTGGGCGACCTGGTCGCCGAAGTACCGTGCGACGATCCATGGCAGGGGGCGCAGCAGGCGACCTAGGTATTCGGCGTCCCAGACCTCACCGAGCAGTAGATCGGGGAACTCGGCCTGGTATTCGAGCGCTAGTTCCCGTACCTGAGTGGAGATGCCCTGGCACGAGGCTACGATGACGAACCTGGTCGCGCGGTGGGGACGGCTGCCGTGGACGAATCGGTCGAAGGCCTCTCGGGCGGAGGCGACTGGGAACTCGGCGACGTGCTTGGCCTGGAACGCTGACCAGTGGCCGTCGGAGTTACGGCCGACCACGTCGATGCCGCCCTGCGCCTGGCCCGCGGTTCCGTAGCGGGCGACCTGGGTGAGTTCCTCGGTGGCCTCGACGAGCTCGCAGACCAACCGCTCGAAGTCGATCCAGTTCTGGGTATCGAAAGGGAGTAGCTGGATCTTCGGGTCGGCCACCGGAGGCTGGGCGGTCGGGGTGCGCTGGGGCATCGATGGCACCTTCGGAATCGGCTTGCTCATGCTCGTGAGCAGGTTACGCGCTGGTACCGACAGTTCGGCAGAGTCGGCTCTGGGCTCGGTGCCGGCGACGGGGCTTGAGCGCCGCGGTCGGCATGGGCTGTCCTGCAGCTCTGTGCATTAGCGAAGTCCGGGTCAGCGCACGTTCACTGGGCGCGGTGGGTCACCTTCGTTGCGGGGCAGTCAGCTAGGGTGCCAGAGTGTTCCGCCGATCTGGCTGGGGGACAACTCCTCCGTGATGAAGAAGGTCATCGAGCGGCTGTACGCGTGCTCGTCGATCCTGAACGAGCACGGGCAGTACGCGTACTACGGTCGGGTCGGGGGCTGCCTGATCACCGGGAACGAGGACGGCGCGAAGCACTGTGCGATGAACGTCCTGTACAGCCTCCAGCACCTCGGATACACGATCCCGCCGCAGGCCGACGCGGGCTGGGTGGGCGAGGCGGGGCCGGGGCCTTCGTACCTGGACGCCGGATCCGGCGGGCCGGAGAACGACTTCACCAACCGCAACACCACCTTCATGACCTGGAACCAGCTCCACCTGGCCCGGATGCTCAAGGACGCCGGGGGCATCCCGGCGCACGGCAACCAGCGGTCCGAGTGGGACGCGGGCTGCCGCTTCGACTTCGAGAACCCCGAGCACCGCTGAACGCGGTCGAATCGCGCGGTCGTTGCGCGGTCGTTGCGCGGTGTCGGGCGGGCCGGGGGCGGTTGGGCCGGCGTCGTCCGCGCGACCCCGTGGTGGGGTGTCAGCGGCCGGGGGCGGTGCGGGGTGGGGTGGGGAGGACGCGGAAGGAGAGGCCCGCCGCAGTGAGGCGGTCGATCAGGGGGCCGCCCATGGCGACCGCCGTGGTGAGTTGGCCGGCCACTGGGGGCAGGTCGTCGTAGGCGAGGCAGAGGGCGGACTCGGCGAGCATCTTGGCGGTCTCCTGGTAGCCGGGGTCGCCGCCGGTGACCTCGGTGAGGAGGGTCCGGCCGTCCTGGGCCCGGGCGGCGAAGCGGACGGCGAACCAGGAGCGGGCCCGCTGCTCGGGGCCCGGGCCGTCGCCGGGCTTGCGCAGGCGCTCCAGGGCGTGGCGCAGGGTGGGGAGTTGGGCGGCGAGGGCGAGCGCCGCGACGGCGGTGAGGCCGGCGAGGGCGATCGGCAGCCGGCGTACCGCCGCGTAGTGGGTGTAGCCGAAGTCCGGGCCGTACTCGTCCAGTGCGGCGGCCGAGCGGGACACCACCTGGGGGTCGATCGTGGGCATCGGCACGGCCCAGGCGCGGGCCGCCCGGGAGTGGTGGGGTCGGCCGGTGGGGGTGCGGACCAGCCGGCCCTTCGGCCGGGGTTCGACGGCGCGGCGGGCCCGGGCGGCCCGGGCCATGGCCAGCGGCCGGGAGAGGGCTGTCAGCGCGGAGGCGAAGGTGCCGCCGGAGACGGTGCCGCCGACGCGGACGAAGCCCTCGACGGAGAGCCGGGCCACCGGGCCGCCGCGGCGGACCAGTTCGTCGACGGTGAAGAGGACGCCGAGGTCGTGCGGCACCGAGTCGAAGCCGCAGGCGTGCACCAGCCGGGCGCCGCTGGCCACCGCCCGCTCGTGGTGGCGGAGGTACATCCGGTCGACGAACTCCGGCTCGCCGGTGAGGTCCACGTAGTCGGTGCCGGTGTCCGCGCAGGCCGCCACCAGTGGTTCGCCGTGCCGCAGGTAGGGGCCGACGGTGGACACCACCACCCGGGCCGAGGCGGCCACCTCGCGCAGGGCCCGGTGGTCGGCGGCGTCGGCCACCAGCAGCGGGAGGTCGGCGCAGTGCGGGTCGATCCGCGCCAGCCGCGCCCGGACGGCGGCGAGCCTGCCTTCGTCGCGTCCGCCGAGGGCCCAGCGGCAGCCCTCGGGCGCGGCCCGGGCCAGGTACTCGGCGGTGAGCCCGCCGGTGAACCCGGTGGCGCCGAACAGGACGAGGTCGTACGGGCGGGGCTCGGCCATCAACGTTCCCTACTCGCGGGTAATCGACTGCGCCACGCTAGGAGTCCGGCGTGGCACTGTCAACGGCGCCGGGCCGGAGTCAGAGCACGTCCGCGAGGAACTGCCGCAGGCGAGGGCTGCGCGGTGCGTCGAAGACCGCCCCGGGTGGGCCGGACTCGACCACCACGCCGCCGTCCATGAAGGCGACGGTGTCGGAGACCGAGCGGGCGAAGCCCATCTCGTGGGTGACCACCACCATGGTCATGCCCGCGCGGCCGAGGTCGGCCATCAGTGACAGGACGCCCTTGACGAGTTCCGGGTCCAGGGCGGAGGTCGCCTCGTCGAAGAGCATCACCTGGGGCTCCATGGCCAGCGCGCGGGCGATCGCCACCCGCTGCTGCTGTCCGCCGGACAGCCGGGCGGGGCGTACGTCGGCCTTGTCCCGCAGGCCGACCAGGTCGAGCTGGCGCAGGGCGGTCCCGGTCGCCTCCTCGCGGGAGAGGCCCCGGAGCTTGCGGAGCGGGAGGGTGAGGTTGCGCAGCACGCTCAGGTGCGGGAAGAGGTTGAACTGCTGGAAGACCATGCCGACCTGTCGGCGCAGCAGGTCGGGGTCGCGGTGCAGGACGCTCTCGCCGTCCAGCAGGACGTCGCCGCGGTCGGGCTCCAGCAGGCGGTTGATCGCGCGCAGCAGGGTGGACTTGCCGGAGCCGGACGGACCGATCACGGAGAGGGTGTGGCCCTCGGGGACGTCGAGGTCCACGCCGCGCAGGATCGGGGTGCCGCCCAGGGACAGGTGGAGGTCCCGGGTGGCCAGGCTGACCGGGGAGAACGACGTGCGGGTGGCCGGGGCGGTGACACCGGCGGTCTCGGTGGGGCGGTGGTCAGACACGTGCCGCTCCTTCGGGGACGGGGGTGGACTCGGGCGCGGGCCGGGCCTCGGAGCGGGAGGCGGCGGCCGGTGTGCCGCGACCGTGGCGGAGCCGTCGATCGATCACGTTGACCAGGTGCGTCAGCGGCACGGTGAGCAGGAGGTAGAACAGGCCGGCCAGCACCAGCGCGGACTCGTTGCCGGTGGTGGCGGCGGAGTCCTGGCCGATCCGGAAGAGGTCGCGCTGATCGGCCGTCAGACCGAGGAAGTAGATCAGGCTGGAGTCCTTGATCAGCGCGATGAGCTGGTTCACCCAGGCCGGCAGCACCCGCCGGACGCCGAGCGGGAGGATGATCAGCCGCATCGCCGCCGGGTACGAGAAGCCGAGCGCGCGCGCCGCCTCGAACTGGCCCGCCTCCACGCTCTGGATCCCGGAGCGGAAGATCTCGCCGAAGTAGGCGGCGGCGATCAGGGACAGCGCGAGGACCCCGAGCGGGTAGGGGTCCGGCCCCCAGATCTCCATCCCCTGCGGGGCCAGCCCCACGCCGATCAGCAGGATGGTGACCGCGGCCGGAAGGCCGCGGAACACGTCGGTGTAGACCCGGGCCGGCCAGCGCAGCCAGCGTGTCCGGGCGATGCCGGCCACGGCCAGCAGCAGCCCCAGGACGGTGCCGATGACTGCCGAAGTCACCGCGAGGATCAGCGTGTTGGGCACGCCGGTGGTGAGCAGGTCGGAGAGCGCGGAGCGCATCGATCCCCAGTTGAAGAACGTCTCCGCCAGCGTGCCCAGCTGGTCCACGTCGGCCTCCTTGTCGTCCGGGTCGGTGGTGGGGTGGTGGAGTGGTGAGGCGGTGAGGGAGTGGGGGGTGGGGTCAGGGCGTCGGGGAGGCGCCGGCCGGTGCACCCGTGGTCGGGGCCGCCTTGACGGGCGGGTAGCCGACCGAGCCGTTACCGGGCTTGAAGCCGTCCGGCACCGGGCGGCCCGGGTAGTACTGCTCCTGGAGGCGGGTCCAGGTGCCGTCCGCGATCACCTCGTCGAGGGCCTTGTTCAGCGCGGCGAGCAGCTCGGGGCGGTTCTGGGCGACGGCGAAGGCGGTCGGTGCGGAGCTGAGCTGCTTCTGGGCGAGGACGACCTTGCCACCGCTGTCCTGGGCGCTCTTCTCACCGATCTCCGCGGGCGAGATCCAGGCCTCGGCCGTCCCGGCCTTGAGCTGGTTCAGCGCGCCGTTGTAGTCGGGCACGCGCACCGGGTTGAGGTTGTTCTTGGTCGCGTAGTCGTCCTGGACGGTCCCCTGGACGACCACGACCCGCTTGCCCGCCAGCTGGTCGAAGGCGGTGATCGGCGAACCGGCGGGGACGTCCAGGCCGAAGTAGCCGAAGTCGTAGCCGTTGCTGAACGCGACCGTCTTCTTGCGGGCCTCGGTGACGGTGATGGACGAACTGCCCACGTCGAACTTGTGGTTGGCGACCTGCGACAGCAGCGACGAGAAGTCCGTCGCCGCGAACTCCACCTTGAGGCCGGCCTTGGCGGCGACGGCGGTGAACAGGTCGTTGTCGAAACCGGTGAACTTGCCGTCCTTGAGGTACACGTTCGGCGGCGCGTCCGAGAGGGTGCCGACGCGTATCGTCCCCGGAACGGACAACTGGTACGGATTGTCGGCTGACTTGGCCGACGAGGAGCCGCCGCCGCAGGCGGTGAGCGAGGCCAGCGAGGCGAGGACGGCGAGAGTGGTGGCGAGAACCCGGCGCGGGCCCATGGAGGCTCCAGAGATGTGGTGGTGAGGGGACGCGCGGCCGACCGGCCCGGCCCGGTCCGGGACGCACGGGGACCGTGGACCGGAGGCAGGGGGCAGGGCGGACGGCAGCGCACGACCGCACGGATCAGGGCGGTCGCGGAAAGGGGCAAGCGGAAGGAAGGAAAGAAAGAAAGAAGGCAGGAAACGGAGGGACGCGAGCGCCCGGCGTCAGCGCCGGAAGAGGGCGTGCGTCAGCAGCTGGGGCGACAGCTCATCGCCGTCACACGGCGCAGGTCGATGTGCCTGCGCGAAACGAGGTAACCAGCCATGCGGGCACTATGCGTGGTGATCGTCGGCGGAGTCAAATCCTCCGCCGACGCCACGGCGTCACAGTTCGCGGATCACGCGCCTGGTCAGCGCGTAGCCGAACGCGCCGGTCAGGCACAGTCCGGTCGTCGCGAACACCCCGCGGGCCCCGAAGGCGTCCACGGCCGCGCCGGCCGCGATCACCGAGAGCGGGAAGACCCCCAGGGCACAGAAGGTGATCGCCGCCATGACCCGGGCCAGCAGTGCGGGCGGGGTGCCCCGCTGCACGCCGGTGACGACCAGGACGTTGGTCACCGTGCTGGCGCCGCCGGCCAGGAAGAGCAGCAGCACGGCGCCGACCAGGCCGGTGAACGGCACCAGGCCGATCGCCGCACCCATCACCAGGCCGGACAGCATCGCCGTACGGCCGCGCGAGCGCAGTTCGGTGAGGCCGGCCGCGAACAGGCCGCCGACCAGCGCGCCGCCGGTGAAGGCGGCCAGCAGCAGGCCGAGCCCGACGGCGCCGGCGCCGAAGCCGTGGGTGGCCAGGGTCGGCAGGGCGACCCGGGTGGCGCCGCCCACCGTCAGGTTGGCGATCACCGTCACCGTGAGCACCGCGCGCAGCAGCGGCGACTCCCGCAGCAGGGCGCGGAAGTTCCTTGGGACGGAGGCGCGTTCGGAAATCGGGCCGGGCGGGGCGACCGGGCTGCCGCGACCGATCAGCAGCAGCGTGGCCGCCGACACGGCGAAGGTCGCCGCGTCCAGGCCCAGCGCGGCGGCCGGGTCCAGCCAGGCCACCAGCGGGCCGGCCAGCGCCGGGCCGAGCAGGCCGGCGCCGAAGGTGACCGTGCTGTTCAGCGCGTTGCCCGCGTGCAGGTCCGCGGCGGGCAGCAGGGTCGGGGTGATCGCCCAGGCGGCCGGCAGGAACACCCCGGCGCCGAGGCCGACCAGCAGCGCCAGCCCGCCGATCAGCCGGAAGTCCGCCACCCCGACGGCGGCCACCGCGCACAGGGCGGTGGTGGCGAGCAGCCGGCCGAGATCGGCGGCCAGCATCACCCGCCGGGCGCCGAACCGGTCGGCGAGCATCCCGCCGAGCGGGGTGGCGGCCAGCCGGCCCGCGCCGTAGGCGGCCACCACCAGGCTCAGTTGGCGGGCGCCGCCGGCGAGGGAGTAGACCAGCAGCGGCAGGGCGACCACCTGGAAGGCGTTGCCGAACTCCGAGGTGGCCTGCCCGATCACCAGCAGCCGGAAGCCGCGGGCGCGCAGCGGCGCCAGGCCGAACCGGGGGCGGAACCGCAACAGCGCTGCGGCGCGGGCCGGTTCGGCGCGGCCGTCTGCTTCCGTACGGCCGCCCGGCTCCGTACGGCCGTCCGCTTCCGTACGGCTGCCCGGCTCCGTACGGCCGTCCGCTTCCGCGCCGCCGTGCCCGTCGCCGCTCGTGCCGGTGCTGCTAGCCATCGAGCGACACCGGCAGCGACTCCAGGCCGCGCAACATGATCGTGTTGCGCCAGGGCAGGGTCTCCTCGGTGGTGGCCAGCTCGATCCGGGTGAAGCGCGACAGCAGGCCGGTGAGTGCGACCTCGCTCTCCAGCCTGCCGAGGAAGGAGCCGAGGCAGCGGTGCAGGCCCTGTCCGAAGGCCAGGTGGCCGGGGTCGCCCCGGTCCAGGATCAGCCGGTCGGGGTCGGTGAAGCGGGCCGGGTCCCGGTTGGCCGCGCCGAGCGAGAGCAGTACCAGTTCGTCCGCCGGGATCTCCACGTCGTCGACCATCACGTCGGCGTTGGTGAACCTCAACGTGGCCATGCTGACCGGGGATTCGTAGCGGAGGAACTCGTCGACGGCGACCGGCATCGACGCCGGGTCGGCGCGGAGCCGGGCGAGCTGGTCGGGGTGGTGGAGCAGCGCCAGGGTGGCGGTGCCGAGCAGGTTGACGGTGGTCTCGTGGCCGCCGATCAGCAGCAGGAAGACCATCGAGAACACCTCCCGTTCGGTGAGTTCGCCGGCGTCCCTGGCCTGCACCAGGTCGGTGAGGATGTCGGCCTTCGGCGATGCCCGCCGGGCTGCCATCAACTCCCGCAGGTAGTCGTTCAGTTCCTCGGTCGCCTGGGCGAACGTCAGGTCGCCGCCCTGGGTGAGGATCGCCGTCGACCAGGTGCGGAAGGCCTGCATGTCCTCCGGGGGGAAGCCGAGCAGCTCGCAGATGATCATGATGGGCAGCGGGAAGGCGAAGTCCGTGATCAGGTCGGCGGTCCCCCGGCCGCGCAGCCCGTCCAGCAGGCCGTCGGCGGTGCGCTCGACCAGCGGCCGCATCTCGTCGACCCGTCGGCGGGTGAAGACGCCCTGGATCAGGCGGCGCAGCCGGGTGTGGTCCGGCGGATCGCTGTTGAGCATGTGGACGACCTCGGAGCCGAGCGTCAGCCCGGCGCCGCGCCCGCTCGCGATGGCCTGGCTGCGGCGGACGTCCTGCCCGAAGCGCGGATCCGTCAACGCGGCCCGGACGTCCTGGTAGCGCGTCACCAGGTAGACCGGCAGCCCCTCGCCGAACTCCACGACGGAGACCGCGCCGGCCTCGCGGATCCGGGCGAGCGTGGGGTAGGGGTCGCGGATGAAGGCGGCCATCCGGGCTGCGGCGTCGTCGTCGACCGCGGTGGTCATGGCTCTCTCCTCGGGCTCGGAACTCGTGCGGCTGGGAAGCGGGGTGGCTGGGCGGCCGTGCGGTGGGTGAAGGCCGTCAGACCGTCAGCGACGGGAACGGCCAGCGGCGCACCCGCATCGGCAGGAGCCAGGCACGGCCCGCCTGTTCGGCGATCAGACCGGCCTCGGTGAGGTCCCGGTGGACGGCGTCCGGCAGCCGGTCGACCTCGACGCCCTCGGACAGCGCCTCCAACTGGGCCAGGTGGCCCGGTTCGTCGATGGTGAACAGCTCCAGCGTGCCGAACCGGCGGTCCCGCACCTCGACGAAGCCGGGGCCCCGCCGGAGCACGCACTTGCTCGGGAAGTACGTGGCGCGCCAGTCGGCGAGCACCTCCTGCGGGACACCGGTCAACCGCTCCGGTGGGTAGAGGTGGTGGAACCGGCGCTGCGCCGCGCAGCCGTCCGGGCAGACCGCCCGCCAGAGCACCGCCAGGCCCTGCCCGGTCGCCTCGCGCAGCAGCATCAGCGCCCGGGCGGAGGCGGCCGGCGCGTCCGCGCACAGCCGCACCGGTTCGGTCAGCCGCAGGCAGCGGACCCCGGCCCGGTGCAGTTCGGTGACCTCCGCCTGTGCCGGGCCGGTCAGGGTGCGGCGGCCGAGTGCGAAGCCCGGCAACTCCCGTACGGCGGGGTCGTAGTCGAGCCAGAGCTCGACCTCCGGGGCGCCCGCGCGCCAGGCGGCGGCGCCACCACCGTGCCGCCCGGTCCGTTCAGCCGATCGGGACGGCATCGGGCACCTCCTCGGTGCGGGTACGGGGCGAGGTGTGGGGGTGGATCACGGCTTCGGATTCGGGTCCGTGCCGGTGCCGCATCCGCATCAGCACCTGGTTGTCGGACTCGACGGCGACCTGGAGGTAGCCGTCGCCGTCGTGGAACAGCAGGCCCAGTGCGGTGAAGCGCTCCAGCACCGGCGTGACCGCCGCCGCGCCGCCGGGGACCTTGGCGGCCAGCGCGGTGGCCGAGCGGGGCCGGTCGAGGAGTCGGAAGACCGCGAGCTCCACCGGATCGGTCAGTTCGACGGCCCGCCAGTCGTACCCGGGGCGGGTGTTGACGAGTACGATCCGTGCGCCCGCGTCCCGGTAGCTGAGCCGGCTGTCGGGGAACCGCGCGAGCCAGGTGTCCACCGCCGTGCTCAGCCGTTCCGCGAGGTCGCCGCCGATCCCGCGCGGCGGAGCGCTGAACACGTAGGCCAGCTCGTTGAGTTCGCTCTCGGGCAGGCGGTAGGTGGCGCGGTACTGGAGGGCCGGCCGGGTGATCGCGAAGCCCAGCTCGGGGCGGTCGAAGTACGGGCTGAACCGCTCGATGGCGATCCGTCCCGCTCCGGTCGGCGGGTCGAGGTGGTGCAGCACGGGGAGCTGGCGGATCACCGACTCGTAGTCGTCCGGCTGCTCGCCCGGGAAGCCGTAGAGGTAGTTCCAGGTGACCGAGACCCCGGCGCTCTGCGCGTCCCGCAGCGCACGGACGTTCTGGCAGCCGGTCACCCCCTTGTCCATGATCCGCAGCACCCGGGTGCTCAGGTTCTCGATGCCGGGCTGCACCTGGGCCGCGCCCGAGTCGCCGAGCAGCTGGAACTGGTGGCGGCGCAGGTTGGCCTTGATCTCGAAGTGCAGCCGCAGGTCGACCGGGAGTTCGGCCAGCGATCTCAGGACGGTGTCGAAGTAGCCCATGTCCAGGATGTTGTCGACCACGTAGACGTCCAGCAGCTGGTGGCGCTCGGCGAGGGTGAGCACCTCGGCGAGGAAGTCGGCCGGCGGTTTGGAGCGGAACGCCATCGAGGACCCGTTGAGCCCGCAGAAGGTGCAGTGGTGCTTCTCGCCCCACCAGCAGCCGCGGGAGCCTTCGAGGACCAGCTTGGGGTCGACCCAGCCGGCCGCGACGGAGGCGTCGAGCCGCTCGAAGAAGCCGTCGTAGCGGGGTGTGAGGATCGCGGCGGGCGGCAGCGGCCGCTCCGCCATCGGGTTGGCCGTCGACCTCCCGTCGGCGTCGCGCCAGCACAGGCCGGGCACGCCGGCGGGGTCGTCGCCCGCCAGCAGGGCGGGGAAGGCGGCCTCGCCCTCGCCGCGCACCACGTAGTCCAGGAAGGGGAAGTTGCGGTGCAGCGCGGCGCCCTGCGGACCGTCGCAGTTCGCGCCGCCGAAGACCGTGCGCACCTGGGGGCAGCGCTGCTTGAGCAGCTTCGCGGCGGCGAGGCTGGCCGTGTTCTGCTGGAAGGTGGTGGTGAAGCCGACCAGGTCCGGTGGGTCGGCGGCGAGTTCGTCGACCAGCCGGGCGATGAACGCGGGGGCGAGGGCCCGGACGGTCCGGGTCAGGGCGATCTCCTGCGGGCTCGCGCCGTTGGCGGCCAGGTAGTCGAAGTAGTCGGCGGAGCCGTCGCGGTCGCCGTCAGGGCCGCCGCCGTTCCCGTCGTCGTACAGCGCGCCGGCGAAGGCCCAGTCGCCCGCACCCTGGAAGTACGACTTCTCGGAGAAGTACTGGTAGTCGTCCACGCCGAAACCCGTGGCCCCGGCGGCCCAGTCCACGAAGTCCAGGTTGGCGTACCGCACTTCGGTCGCGTGCCCGGCCCGGGCGGCGGCCGTGTGCAGGATCCCGAGGGCCAGCGAGGGCACGTCGATCGCACCCCAGGGCATGTGCAGCAGGACGATACGCATGGTGGCCACTTCTGTCGGTCGAGGGCGGTAGATGGCGGTCGAGGGCAGTGAGGGCGGTCACGGGACGGTCGGCGGGTGTCGCTCCGGGGCGCCGAGGGTGCCCCGGAGCGACGGTCGGTCACTTGTCCTTCTGCTCCGGCTTCGGCTTCGGCTGCCCCTTGAGGGCAGGCGCGACCGCTGCGGCCTTGGTGATGTCGAGCGAGAAGTTCTGGACCACCACGGCGCCCCGGTCACGCTCCGGGGTGCCGATCGGGTCGTTCTGGATGCTGCGTCGCTTCATGGCTGTTCACCTCCTTCCATCGGATCGGTGGGTGCCCCGGGGCGGTCGCCCCGGGGTGTCCGGGGGAGCGGTGCCGGCCAGGCGCGCCCGGCGAACCGGACCATCGCCTCCAGCACCGATCGGTGGTCGGCGGTCCGGCGGCTGTAGTGGCCGCCGTCCACCCGGAGCAGCTCGTGCGGGACCGCCAGCCGGCGCAGGTCCGCGGCGTACCGGTCGACCTGTTCGGGCGGGCAGCGCTCGTCGGTCCGCGAGGCGATCAGCAGGACGGGCGAGCGGACCCGGTGCACGTACGCGCGAGGGTCGGCCGCGCGGTAGCGCTCGGGGACCTCGTCCGGGGTGCCGCCGAAGAGCTGGCGGTCGACCTCGCGCAGGGCGGGGGTGGTGGTGCGGTAGGTGGCGGGGTAGTCCGCGATCGGCTGGGCGGCCATGCCGAGCGTCCACAGCTCGGGTTGCGCGCCCAGCGCGAGGAGGGTCAGGTAGCCGCCCCAGGAGAATCCGCAGAGGCCGGTGCGTTCCGCGAGCGCCGTGCCGTCGGCGACCAGTTCGGCGCGGACGGCGGCCAGGTCCTCGATCTGGGCCAGGCCGACCCGGTGGCCGTAGTCGTGCTGCCAGCCGGAGCCGTAGCCGGTGGAGCCGCGGTAGTTGGTGCGCACCACCGCGTAGCCGTGGCGCACCAGGGCGTTCACCCGGGGGTCGTAGGAGTCCCGGTCGTGGGTGGCGGGGCCGCCGTGGACCAGGAAGAGGGTCGGCCACGGGCCGGGCCCGGTCGGGGTGCTGACGAAGCTGTGGATCCGTCCGTACGGCTGGGGCGTCCAGCGTCTGCTGCGGCGGGTGTCGTCGTCGCGCTCCGGAGCCTGGTTCGGGGCGGTGTCCGGGGCGGTGTCCGGGGCGGGGCGGTGCGGCACCTCGGCGCCGGGGCGCAGGACCAGCGGGCGGGGCGGGGTGGACTCCCGGCTCCAGACGCAGTGCAGGGTGCCGTCCGGGGCGCAGGACAGGTCGTGGATGGTGCCGCCGGGCGTGCCGATCTCCCGGGCGGGCGCGGGCGGGGCCGGTTCCGCCTGCGGTTCGAGGGCCGTGGACGGTCCGAGGTCGGCCGATGGGCCGAGGTCGGCGAGGAGCAGCCGGCTCCGGCCGGCCCGCTCGTGCTGGATCAGCACCTCGTGCGGGCCCCGGTACCAGCCGGCCGAGATCTGCGAGTCGAACGACAGCTCCCGGTGTCTTCGCAGGCCCGAGCCCGCCCGCCAGGTCGCGACGGAGTACCGCTCGTCCTCCTCGATCACCAGGAGGAGCTCGGGTTCGCGCACGGCGAGGGGGTTGAACTCGATCGGCCAGAGCCGCCGTCGGGGGCTCCCGGCGAGCCGGGTCGCACCGTCCGGCGCGCTGTCGGGCGCGCTGTCCGCCGGCAGGTGCGCGGTCAGGTGCGAGGGCGCGGCCGTCGGCCACAGGAGCACTGCGTCCTCCCCGTCGGGGCGTCCGCCGAGGGCGAGCAGTCGGCCGTCCGGTGACAGGTCGGCCAGGCCCAGGTACCCCGGCGCCGAACCGATCGGCCGGGCCTCGCCCGCGGGCGGTCCGACGTAGCAGTGCGAGGCGTCGCCGATCCCGACGGCCACGGCCGCGAGCGCGCCGGTCCGGTCGAAGGCCACGCCGTAGGCCCGGCCGGGCGGCACGCCGTGCAGGGCCGCGCCGCGCGCGCCGCCGGTGAACGGCTCGCGCCACCACCGGCCCTCCCCGGCGCCGTCGGAGTCGAACCACCAGATGGCCTCGCCGTCCGGCTCGATCTCGCTCAGGTGGACGCCCTCGGGCCGGTCGGTGACCACCCGGCGGCGGTCCGTCCGCCGGTCCCAGGCGACCGCCTGCCAGCGCTCCTCGACGAGCCGGGTCTCGACCGCGCGGTCGGCCGCCAGGGCGGCGAAGCCGGGGGACTGGAACGCCTGCGTCACGGACCCGGCCCTTTCGGTTCGACGGTGGGAACAGAGCGCGCTGAACGTGCCGGGGCCGGTGGACCGATGTGAAGGTCGGGTGAACCCGCGTGAAGAAAAGGTCACTTGCGGAGGATCGCGGCCACTCTAGGAGGGTGTCGCGGTCACGACCAGACCTTTCGCACAGATGGCCGAAAGACAGCTGAGATGAATCCGGCCGCCGCCCGAGTGCCGCTGCGGCCCGCCCCGCCGCCGGACCCCGGTGGTGCGGGCGGCCCCGGGCGAATGCGAAGGTGGGCGGCGTGAACGAGACGATCATGGCAGCCGCCCGCGAACGGGCCGCCGGACACCGGCGCCGCTTCGACCTCCGTTTCGAGGCCTACTTCGACGCCCTGCCGGAGCGCCTCGACACCCCGCCGCTCAGCCGCTTCACCCCGCGCTGCCTGGAACTGCTCCGGGACCTCTCGCTGCGCGGCGGCAAGCGTCTGCGGGTCGCGCTGCTGTACGAGGCGGCCCGGCTCGTGACCACCGACCCGGTGCCCGGCCTGGCCGAGGCCGCGCTGAGCATCGAACTGCTCCAGACGCACGGGCTCGTCCACGACGACATCATCGACGACGCGGCCGTGCGCCGCGGCGGGCCCTCCACCTACTACGCCTACCGCCGGGAGTTCCCGGAGTCCGAGCGGACCGCGCTCGGCCTGGCCGTCCTGGCCGGGGACCTCGCCGCCTTCCTCGCGATGCGGGTCCTGCTGGAGGCGGACGTGCCCGCCGAACTGCGCCAGGCGATGCTGGAGGTCCAGCTGAACGCGGGGGCCGAGACGGTCGCCGGCCAGATCGTGGACCTCGAACGCGACTTCCGGCCGCTCCCGGACGAGGAGTTCCTGCACACCGTCTGCGAGTACAAGTCCACCCGGTACTCCGTGCTCGCCCCGCTGCGGCTGGGCCTGCTGGCCGCCGGCGAGGACGTGGCCCGCCACGACGCGCGGCTGCGCCGGTACGCGAGCCTGGTCGACATCGGCGGCCAGCTGCGCGACGACTACCTCGACCTGTTCGGCGAGGAGGACGCCACCGGCAAGTCGACCGGCGCCGACCTCCGCGCGGGGCGCCGCAGTTACGCGGTGACCGCCCTGCTCGCCGCGGCGGACGAGACGCAGCGGGCCGTGGTGGAGTCCGCGCTCGGCGACCCGCAGTGCCCGGCCGCCGCGGTCGAGCGGGTCCGCGAACTGGCCCGGCTGCTGGGCGTGGACGGGAAGCTCCGCGCCGACATGCGCCGCTGCGCGGAGGCGGCCCGCACGGAAGCCCGGGGCTGGCGGCCGTACTGGCGGGAGGAGGCGGTGGCCTTCTTCGAGGGCCTGCCGCTGTCGAACGTGGTCCCGGGAGGGTGAGCGGGCGAGGTCCGAGGCCCCTGCCCGGCCGACCGGTCAGCGCCGTCGGAGGGAGAGCGAGACGACGGTGAGCCCGAGCAACTCCTCGGGTGCGTGGGGGTGTTCTCCGCCGGTGATCTCGGAGACGGTGCTGAACGAGCCGGGGTAGACCATGACCGAGTGGTCCTCCCGCGCCAGGCAGCCGAAGATCGCCAGTTCCTCCAGGAGGTACCGGGAGGAGGTCTCGACGCGCCTCCACAGGTCGGCCTGGGTGAGCTGGGGGGAGGCCTTCCGGTGGTAGCGACGGCCGAACGCTTCGACGGACTCGCGGAACTTCCGGTCGGTCCGGTGGTAGTCGGTGAGGCTGCGGTGGAGCTCCGGGTAGGGCTCCCACCGCTGCACTTCGGAGCAGCGCAGGAAGGTGAACTCGGTCCGTTCGCGTTCGGCTGCGAACAGCGCCCCGGTGTCGGCGATGAAGCGGTCGCCCAGGGCCAGCGCCCGGGAGCGGGCTTCGTCCTCGGGCAGGTTCCGGGTGGAGGCCAGGGTGAGCCGGTGGATGCTGTCGCCGACCAGGACCGTGCAGCGGGGGAACCGCCCGGTGATCCAGCGGATCATGGCGGTGAGCTTGGCCGGGGTGAAGGTGCTGTTCTCCAGGCTGATGCCGAGGAAGCACCGGCCCCGGTCCGCCCGTTCCGCCCGGTCCGCCGGGTTCGCCAGGTCGGCCCGCCGGGCCGGAGGGGAGACGAAGTCGATGCTCGCCCGATAGGACGTGTCGGGTGGTCGGTTCCCGGGGATTTCCGCTGACGCGAGGGAAGCCGGTTCGTCAGAAGGCATGCTGCGAGCCGTCCGGGCGGTGGAGTGAAGGGCTGATCATCGGATCAGCTCGACGCTAGGTGGTGCGCGATCCGCCGTCAAGGGGCCTCGGTCGACGCCGGCGGACGCCGAGTGGAAGCGGGCGGACGGCGCTGCTGGACGCGCGTTGATCGCTCGTCTACCGGGGGATCCTACGGTCGGTGCGTTCGACACGTTCCGTACCGCTCAGAAGGATTCCCATGATCGACCCGGCCGCGCCGTCGCGCGGTGACACTCCCTGGATCGGCGACGATCCGCGCTTCGCCCGACTGCGCGCCAGCTACCGCAGGTTCGTCTTCCCGGTGACGGCGGCGTTCCTGCTCTGGTTCCTGGCGTACGTGCTCTGCTCGGCCTACGCCCGCGGCTTCATGGCGGCCGAGGTCGTCGGGAACATCAACGTGGCGCTGGTCTTCGGGCTGCTGCAGTTCGCCTCCACCTTCGGCATCGCCCTGGCCTACGGCCGCTTCGCCGCCCGGCGGTTGGACCCGCTGGCCGAGGAGCTGCGCAGGGCGGCGGCCGCCCTCCCGGGCGACGAGCACGAGCTGACGGGGAGCCGGGCATGACCGAGCAGCTTCCCCTCGCCGCCGCCACCACCGGCGCCACCAGCACCGCGCAGGAGGCCTCGCACCAGGGCCTGACCATCGGCCTGTTCGTCGCCCTGGTGGCGGTGACCCTGGTCATCACCCTCTGGGCGCGGCGGAGCACCCGGGGCACCGGCGGCTTCTACACCGGCGGCGGCCAGTTCTCCGCGCTGCAGAACGGCATCGCGATCTCGGGTGACTACCTGTCCGCGGCGTCCTTCCTCGGCATCGCGGGGATCATCGCGCTCTCCGGGTACGACGGCTTCCTCTACTCCATCGGCTTCCTGGTGGCCTGGCTGGTCGCGCTCCTGATGGTGGCCGAACTGCTGCGCAACACCGGCCGGTTCACCATGGCGGACGTGCTGGCGGCGCGGTTGCGCAGCGGGCCGATGCGGACCGCGGCCGGGGTGTCGACCATCGTGGTGTCGATCTTCTACCTGATCGCGCAGATGGTCGGCGCGGCGACGATCGTCGGCCAGCTGCTCGACGTCAAGGGCGCCTCCGCGCAGATCTGGACCATCGTCGGGGTCGGCGCCCTGATGATCGTCTACGTCGTGGTCGGCGGGATGAAGGGCACCACCTGGGTGCAGATCGTCAAGGCCGGGCTGCTGATCGCCGGCGCGGCCGTGATGACCGTGTGGGTGCTGGCGAAGTACGGCTTCGACCTCGGCCACCTGCTCGGGGATGCCGCCTCGGCCTCCAAGAAGGGTGAGGCCTTCCTCCGGCCCGGCCTCAAGTACGGGGCGACGGACGGCTGGTCGAAGCTGGACCTGGTCAGCCTCGGGGTGGCCCTGGTGCTCGGCACCGCGGCGCTGCCGCACGTGCTGGTGCGTTTCTACACCGTGCCGACCGGCCGCGACGCGCGGAAGTCGGTGAACTGGGCGATCGGCATCATCGGGGTCTTCTACCTGATGACCCTGGTGCTCGGCTTCGGCGCGGCCGCGCTGGTCGGCACGGCGACGATCAAGGCGAAGGACCCGTCCGGCAACACCGCCGCCACCCTGCTGGCCGAGCACCTCGGCGGGGGCGCCGGCACCACCGGCGGCTCCCTGATGCTGGCCTTCATCGCGGCGGTGGCCTTCGCCACCATCCTCGCGGTGGTCGCCGGGCTCACCCTGACCTCCTCGTCCTCCTTCGCCCATGACCTGTACGCCAGCGTGATCCGCAAGGGGCGGGCCACCGAGCGGCAGGAACTCGTCACCGCGAAGGTCGCCGCCGTGGTGATCGGCGCGGTCGCGGTCGCCCTGTCGATCTTCGCCCGGGACCTCAACGTGGCGTTCCTGGTGGCCCTGGCCTTCGCCATCGCCGCCTCGGCCAACCTGCCGGCGATCCTGCTGACCCTGTTCTGGAGGCGCTTCACCACCTTCGGCGCCAAGTGCGGCATCTACGCGGGGCTGGTCGCCTCGATCGGTCTGGTGCTGCTCTCGCCGATCTGCTGGGGCGGTGCGAGCAGCACCGTCCCCGCCGTGAAGCTGACGGCCGCCCAGGCGAAGGACTGCGGGGTGGACGCGTCCAGCAAGCAGGTCGGCAACGCCACGGCGCTGATCTCCTGCACCGCCACGGCGCCGGTGCCGTTGCAGAACCCGGGCGTCCTCTCCATCCCGATCGGCTTCGCGGCCGCCGTCCTCGGCTCGCTGGCCGGCGGTCGCCGCCGCCGGGACGAGGACGCGGACGGGCGCGGCTTCGCCGAGCTGGAGGTCCGCGCGCTCACCGGGGTGGGGAGGTAGCCGTGGCCACCGGATCCAACCTCGACGAGTTCCTCGCCGACCTCGCGCGCTACGCCGCCGCCGACGTCCTGACCGCCCAGCTCACCGCGGACACCCTGCGCAAGTACCTGCGCGCCGGGCTCATCGTCCCCGAGGACCTGTGCGCCGGTGACACCGAGGGCTACTCCCAGCGGCTGCTGCACGCCGAACCCACCCACTCCGTGGTCGCCCTGACCTGGCTGCCCGGGCAGTTCACCCCGATCCACGACCACATCGCCTGGTGCGTGTCGGGCGTGGTGGAGGGCGTCGAGGTGGACGAGGCCTTCCGGCTGTGGCGGCTGCCCGGGTCCGGTCGCCGGGTGCTGGCGCCGTACGCCCGGACGACCTGCTCGCCCGGCCGGGTGCAGCTCCTGGTGCCGCCCGACGAGGACATCCACCGGGTGTCGAACGGCGGCACCGGGCGCGCGGTCTCCCTGCACGTCTACGGTGCGGACATCTCGCAGAACATGGGCACCTCGATCAACCGGGTGTTCGGACAGGCGGTCGTGGACCGTCCGCCGGACGGGGCCCGCCCGGTCAGCTGGCGGAGCCCGGAGGCCCTCTCGACCTGAGCTCCCGGAGCTCCCGGAGCTCCCCGACCCACCCCTCGCCCGTGTGCCGGGGGCCGTCCGATCCGGACGGCTCCCGGCACTCGCCGTTCACCGCCCTGGTGCATCATGTCCGTGATCATCCGGGGGGTGTGTGATGGCGTTGTTCGCGCCGAAGTGTCCGGTGGAGCCGGACGAACGGGTCTGGATCGAGGAGTCGATGGCCTGGCTGGCGGCCGAGTTCGGCCGCGGGGTGCTGGACCGTGCCCCGGTGCTGCCGACGGCGGAGTTCTTCCCCGGGGCGTACCGGGGCTCCGCGGAGGACATCCGGGGGGTGATCGCCCTGATCTGCGGCCACCTGGACGTGCCGCCCAACCGTCTGACCATCGAGATCGAGCCGGACGACGGCGAGCAGGCGATGGTCGACGGCCTCCGGCTCAACCACCGCTCCCGCTCCGCCGCCGGGCACTACCGGCGGGAGAACGGGCGCCCGGTGATCGCCGTCGCCCAGCGCCAGGCCGCCCGTCCGGTCGCCCTGGTCGCCACCGTCGCCCACGAGCTGGGCCACGTCCGGCTCCTCGACGAGCAGCGGATCTCCCCGGACCGGCGCGACCACGAACCGCTCACCGACCTGCTGACGGTGCACTTCGGCCTCGGCGTCTTCACCGCCAACTCCGCCTTCGAGTTCAAGCGGAGCGACCGCGGCTGGTCGTACTCGCGGCTCGGCTACCTGTCCGAGCGGATGCTCGGCTACGCGCTGGCCTGCTACGCCCACCGGCGCGGCGAGACCAGGCCCGACTGGGCCCGGCACCTGACCACCAACCCGCGGGCCTACCTCAAGCAGGGCCTGCGCTACCTGGCGCGGAACCCGCCGGGCGCGTGACGGCCGGCGGGATCCGGCCGCCGGGCCCGACGGCCGCCGGTCACTCGGGGAGTTCCACCGAGAGGGCGTGCCGGAACACGTCGCGCGGGTCCCAGCGGGCCTTGGCCCGCTGCAGGCGCGGGTAGTTGTCCCGGTAGTAGAGGGTGTGCCAGGGGACCCCGGAGGTGTTCCAGGCCGGGTCGGCGAGGTCGACGTCCGGGTAGTTGATGTACGACCCGTCGCTCACCGCACCCGGGACGGGCACGCCGCCGGTGTCCCGGTAGACCTCGCGGTAGAGCTCGCGCACCCAGGACAGGTGGGCGTCGTCGTCCTTCTCCTCGGCCCAGACGCTGTGGTAGACGGCCTTCATCACCACGTCGCGCTGGGCCACGGCGGTGGCGCCCGGCTCCACCGCGCGGACCTGGCCGCCGTAGCCGACCACCAGCATGCCGCACCCGGCGGTGCCGGTGTCATTGGTCAAGTGGCGGTAGATCGACGAGAGTTGGTCATCGGTGAAGGAACGTCTGAGGTAGCCGGCCTTGCCCTTGTAGCGGCGGGTGATGATGTCGCCGGCCTCGCCGTTGCCCGGCCAGGTCATCGGGTAGAGCCAGGGGACGGTCGCGCTGCCGCCGCCGAGGGCCAGGCCGGTGCCGGCGTTCACCTGGCCGACGAAGTCCTTGACCAGGTCGGCCGCGCCGGGGAGCCCGGCGTCGATCTGGACCACCATCGAGAACCTGGCCGCCGCGCGGTGGGTGAGCTCCAGGACGGCGTACAGCCCGGCCTCGGGTGCGCCCGGGGCGCTGTGGCGTTCGTGCCAGGCGCAGAAGTTGCGCAGCAGGGTGGTGAACGCCCGCTCGGTGGTGTGCTCCACGTCCCAGGTCCACTCCACCAGGGCCTCCAGCATCTGGGCGGGCGCCGGGGGCAGCAGGCGGCCCGGGTCGGGCGCCGCCGACCGGGCTTCGGCGTCGGCCCGCGGCGAGCGCAGCCAGTACCGGGTGACCACGCCGAAGTTGCCGCCGCCCCCGCCGGTGTGCGCCCACCACAGCTCGCGGTTCGGGTCGTCCGGCTCGCGGGTGGCCACCACCGCGCGGGCGGTGCCGTCGCGGTCGACCACCACCACCTCGACGCCGTACAGGTGGTCCACCACCGAGCCGTAGCGCCGGGAGAGCGGCCCGTACCCGCCGCCGACCAGGTGCCCGCCGGCGCCCACCTCCGGGCAGCCGCCGGCCGGCACGGTGACGCCCCAGCCCTTGAACAGCGTCCGGTACACCCGGCCCAGGGTGGCCCCCGGCCGCACCTCGAAGGCCCGGCGCGCGGGGTCGTAGCCCACCGCGTCCAGGGGTGAGAGGTCCAGCAGCAGCCGGATCGCCGGGTCGGCGGTGAAGTCCTCGAAGCAGTGGCCGCCGCTGCGCACGCCGATCCGCCGGCCGTCGCGGACCGCGTCCTGGACCGCCCGCACCACCTGTTCGGTGCTGCCGACCACCCGGATCTCCTCCGGGCGGCCGACGAAGCGCTGGTTGTCGCCCTTCAACAGGCTCTCGTAGCGCGGGTCGCCGGGGTGCACCGCGGCCGGGCCGAAGGGTGCCGGGCCGCGGTGCGCGGCCGCCTCCTCGGGTGCCGCCTGTTCCGGTGCCGCCGCCGGTTGCGCCGCGGCCGCCGTCGTCCCGGCGCCGGTGGCGGCCGCCCCGGCGAGTCCGGCGGCCAGGCCCCCGGCTGCGGTGAGCAGGGTGCGGCGGGTCGGACGCGCGGCAGGTTCCTCACTGTGATTCATCGTCAGCCCCCGTACGGTGAAGCAGGTTTGCCCCGTGGATCGGTCGTCCCCTCAGCATGCCCGCACCCACCGGCCCGTGCCCAGGGGTGCGGCCGGACGGCCGGAAGTGTCGCCCGCCGGTCCCGGCGGACCCCGGCCCGGGGCGGCCCGCCGGGGCTCGCGGCGGGTGCGTCGCAGGTGCGTCGGCGGTGCGTCGGAGGTGCGTCGGCACAGCTCACGGCACGCGTCCCGGCGGTTCGGCAACCCCCTCCCGGGCACCGGCAGTTGGGCATGATTTCAAATCTCGAGCACCTGTTTCACACATCCCCCTCATCGGGCGCCCCGGATGCTCTACATTGATTTTCATGCCGCACGATCGGGCGTGAGGGGCGACACGTGATGATCTACGGATCGGCCGCCGCGGCCTGCCGGTAGTCGCGTTTCCCGGCGGTATGCGGGGGGTGTCCAGTTCTCGACGCCCGGGCAGAGGTTCCGAGTGTGGAGAGCAACCGTCGACGTTTTCCCGCGCACTCCGGGAATTCGGCAGGATGCACCAGTCTGCCGCCGCCCGGTGGGAAGTCCACGTAGCGCCGCAATGGCGGATCCGCCATTTCCGGCGGCGCTGCCGTGCGCGGCCAGGAGCGGCGCGACACGGGAGGCAGGGCCTCCCGGGGGGAGGAATCAGGTGCGGGGGGCAGCCGCCTCCCGGGGGGAGGAACCGTGTGGAGCGAGCACGTCGAACCCACTGACGGCCTGGCGGGGGCGGGAGCAGGAGCGGTCGAGCAGAAGGAGGGGGAATTAGTCGGCCGGTTTGCGCCGGCCCGGGTGCGCCGCCCGGGGAGCGGGAAATTCGGCCGGTCCGAGAGCGACTGGGAGCAGCAGTACCGCCGTACCGTGATCATCAGCGATACCGTGGCGACCGCCTTCGTGGTGGCGGCCATCGGCGGCTTCTTCGGGGTCCGGGACGCGGCCAACTGGCACGAGAAATGGGGAATTCTGGCCTTCGGCACCGAACTGTTGGTGCTGGGGGCACTCGGGACGACCCGGGCGTGGGCACCGGCGGTTCTCGGCCAGGGGGCGGAGGAATTCCGCCGACTCGGCCGTTCGCTGTTCACGGCGGCCGTCGTCCTGGCGCTCGGCGGGATCGCCCTCTCCTCGCACAACATCAGGCTCTGGATCTTCGTCGCGATCCCGGCGATCACGGTCGTCACCATGACGGAGCGGTACCTGCTGCGGCTGTGGCTGCACGAGCAGCGCAACCGGGGACGGTGCCTGCGCCCGGTGCTCGCCGCCGGGAGCCCGGCCACCGTGCGCGACCTGATCGCCCGGACCCGCAAGTTCCCCCACCTGGGCTGGCGGGTGGAGGCGGTCTGCACGCCGTACGCGCTGGGGCCGAACGGCGACCGGCTGGACGGCGTGCCGGTGGTCGGCCGGCTGGCGGACGTCGCCAACCACGTCCGGCGGGACGGCTACCGGGTGGTCGCGATCACGCCGGACCCGCACTGGTCGCCGGACCGGCTGCAACGGCTGGCCTGGAACCTGGAGGGCGGCGACGCCGAGATGGTGGTGGCGCCGGTGCTGATGGAGGTGGCCGGACCGCGGCTGCACGTCGACGCGGTGCTCGGGATCCCGATGCTGCGGGTCAGCATGCCCGCCTTCACCGGCGGGCCGCGGGCGGTCAAGGCGGTCGTCGACCGGCTGGGCGCGGCGGTCCTGCTGGTGCTGTTCTCGCCACTGATGCTGCTCGTCGGACTGCTCGTCGCCCTGGACAGCCGCGGCGGCGTGTTCTACCGGCAGCACCGGGTCGGCAAGGACGGTCGCCAGTTCACCCTGGTCAAGTTCCGCACCATGGTGGCCGGGGCGGACCGCGCCAAGGCCGGGCTGGCCGACCGCAACGAGGGCGCCGGCCTGCTGTTCAAGCTCCGCCGGGACCCCCGGGTGACCAGGGTCGGCGGAGTGCTGCGCCGGTACTCGCTGGACGAGCTGCCGCAGCTGCTCAACGTGCTGGCCGGCTCGATGTCGCTGGTCGGCCCGCGCCCGCCGCTGCCGGAGGAGTCCGCCGCGTACGGCCCGGACATCCGGCGGCGACTGCTCGTCAAGCCCGGGCTCACCGGCCTGTGGCAGATCAGCGGGCGCAGCGACCTGCCCTGGGAGGAGGCGGTCCGGCTGGACCTGCGGTACGTGGAGGACTGGTCGCTCGCCCTGGACACGGTGATCCTCTGGAAGACGCTGCGTGCGGTGCTCCAGGGGCAGGGGGCGTACTGATGGCCGTTGCCGTACTGATGGCCACTGCTGGGGGGCGTCGTTCCGACGACGCGCGGACGGTCGGCCGCGAGGGCCGGCCCGAGGGGAGGAACGGGTCATGAGGGTCAGCGTCCTGGGGCTCGGCTACGTGGGCTGCGTGTCGGCCGCGTGCCTGGCCAGCCTCGGTCACGAGGTGATCGGCGTGGACGTCAACCAGGTGAAGGTCGACCTGGTCAACGAGGGCAGGGCCCCGGTGGTCGAGGAGCGGATCGGCGAGCTGATCGCCGGGGTGGTGCGGTCCGGGGCGCTGCGCGCCACCGCGGACGTCCGCGAGGCGATCCTGGGCAGCGACGTGTCGCTGGTCTGCGTGGGCACGCCCTCGGCGGCCAACGGCAGCCTGTGCACCACCTACCTGGAGCGGGTCACCGAGCAGATCGGTGCGGCGGCGGCCGAGAAGGGCGGGCGGCACACCGTCGTGTTCCGCAGCACCATGCTCCCGGGCACCTGCCTCGACCTGCTGGTGCCGATCCTGGAGAAGCACCTCGGCGGCACCGCCGGGGTGGACGTCGGGGTCGCGGTGAACCCGGAGTTCCTGCGCGAGGGCACCAGCGTGCGGGACTTCTTCGACCCGCCGAAGACCGTGATCGGCGAGCTCGACGCGGCCAGCGGCGACGTGGTCGCGGCGCTCTACGAGGGCCTGCCCGGCGAGGTGTTCCGGGTGCCCGTCCCGGTGGCCGAGGCGATCAAGTACGCGGACAACGCCTTCCACGGCCTCAAGATCGGCTTCGCCAATGAGCTGGGCGCCGTGTGCCAGGCGCTCGGGGTGGACTCGCACCAGGTGGTCGACGTCTTCCTGGCCGACCGCAAGCTCAACATCAGCCCCGCCTACCTGCGGCCCGGCTTCGCCTTCGGCGGCTCCTGCCTGCCCAAGGACCTGCGCAGCCTCGTCCACGCCGCGCACCGGGCCGACGTCTCGGTGCCGATCCTCTCGCACGTGCTGGCCTCCAACGCCGACCACCTCCAGCGCGCGGTGGAGCTGGTCGAGCGCACCGGGAAGCGCCGGGTGGGCCTGTTCGGCCTGTCCTTCAAGCCCGGCACCGACGACCTCCGGGAGAGCCCGCTGGTCGAGCTCGCCGAGCGGCTCTTCGGCAAGGGCTACGACCTGCGGATCTACGACCCCAACGTGCACCTCTCCCGGCTGCTCGGGGCGAACCGGGAGTACATCGAGAACCGGCTGCCGCACCTGGCCCAGCTGCTGGTGCCCTCCGTCGCCGAGGTGCTGGAGCACGCCGAGGTGTGCGTGGTCGGGACCAGGGACGAGGCCGTGCTGTCGGCCCTGCCGCACGGCGACGCAGCGGTGGTCGTCGACCTCGTCCACCTTCCGGACGCCGAGCGGCGCCGGACCGAGCCGGGGTACGTGGGCCTTGCCTGGTGACGCGGCGTTCGACGAGGCGGTCGGCGGCGACGGGCGGGGACGCCGCGCGCTGATCCTGGTGGAGAACCTGTCGGTGCCGTTCGACCGGCGGGTGTGGCAGGAATGCACGACCCTGCGCGACGCGGGCTGGCGGGTGGACGTGATCTGCCCGCAGGGCAGCAAGCGGGACACCGAACCGGAGGCCGTCATCGACGGGGTGCGGATCCACCGCTACCCGCTCCGGGCGGCCACCGGCGGCCCGGCCGGCTACCTGCGGGAGTACGGCAGCGCGCTCTGGCACACCGCCCGGCTGGCCCGCAAGGTCGGCCCGGTCGACGTCGTGCACGCCTGCAACCCGCCCGACCTGCTGTTCCTGCCCGCCCTGTGGCTGAAACGGCGCGGCGCGCGGTTCGTCTTCGACCAGCACGACCTGGTGCCCGAGCTGTACCTCTCCCGCTTCGACCGCGGCGAGGACCTGCTCTACCGGGGCGTGTTCGCGCTGGAGCGGATGACCTACCGGGCCGCGGACGTCGTGCTCGCCACCAACGAGAGCTACCGGGACGTAGCGCTGCGCCGCGGCGGCAAGCGGCCGGAGTCCGTCTTCGTGGTGCGCAGCGCACCCGACACCGCCCGCTTCCGCCCGGTGCCGCCCGAGCCGGAGCTCAAGCGCGGACAGCCCCACCTGCTGTGCTACCTGGGCGTGATGGGGCCGCAGGACGGCGTCGACTACGCCCTGCGGGCGCTGGCGAAGCTGCGCGACGAGCAGGGGCGGACCGACTGGCACGCGGTGTTCGTGGGCGGCGGCGACACCTTCGACGCGATGGTCGAGCTGTCCCGGCGGCTCGGACTCGCCGACCGGGTGCAGTTCACCGGCCGGGTACCGGACGCCGACCTGGCGCGCTACCTGTCCACCGCGGACGTCTGCCTCTCCCCGGACCCGCGCAATCCGCTCAACGACGTGTCGACCATGAACAAGGTCCTGGAGTACATGGTGATGGGCCGCCCGATGGTCTCCTTCGACCTCCGGGAGGCCCGGGTCTCCGCCGGGGACGCCGCCGTCTACGCGCCCGCCAACGACGAGTCCGCGTTCGCCCGGCTGGTCGCGCAGCTGATGGACGACCCGGAGAAGCGGGCCCTGATGGGCAAGGTCGGGCAGGAACGGATCAACGGGCCGCTCGCCTGGCGGAACTCCCAGCGGGCCCTGCTCGCCGCCTACGCCGCCGCCTGCGGTGACGGCGCCCCGGCGGCGGGCGGCCGGGGCAGGACGGGGAGAAGGCGGCGCCGTTGAGCGAGGACACGATCCGCCTGGTCACGATCGGCCGGATCCTCCGTCGGCGGTGGCGGCTGCTCGCCGTCCTCGCCGTGGTGGGGGCGCTGGTGGGCTACGGCAGCTCCCTGCTGTTCCCGCCGAGCTACACCACCTCGGCGTCGGTGCTGCTGCCGGGGGTGTGGCAGGAGCGGGAGCTGATGACCCAGGCGGAGATCGCGACCAGTTCGGTGGTGGTCGACCGGGCGGCCGCCGCGCTCAAGTGGAGCGGGGTCAACGGCACCGAGCTGCAGACCCGGGTGAGCGCCACCGCCGCGGACGGGAACATCATCAAGATCTCGGGCACCGCCGAGACCCCGGAGCGCGCCCAGCAGCTCGCCGACCAGCTGGCCAAGCAGTTCGTCGGCTTCGCCGCGCGGATGGCGGGCGACGGCACCGACCCCGGGGCGGCGCAGCCCGAGCAGCTGCGCCAGCTGGTGGTCCAGACCGGCCAGCGCATCACCGACCTGGCCAACTCGGTCGGGCCGGGGCAGACCGTGGAGAGCGTGCAGGTCCGCACCGAGCTGGAGAAGCTGCGCACCGCGCTGCAGGACGCCGTCAAGAAGCTGGACCAGGTCGACCCGGCCGCCAACAAGGCCAACATGGTCGTCATGGGCTCGGCGGCCCGGCCGACCGGCCAGGCACCGCCGACCCGGATCCAACTCGTCGCGGCCGGCGCGCTGGTGTTCCTCCTGCTCGGCGTGATCGGGCACCTCACGGCCGCCCGGATGAGCCGTCGGCTGCGCAGCGAACCGGAGATCGCCGCGGCGCTGGGCACCGAACTGCTCGGCACCGTCGACGTCCCCGGCGGGCGGGCCGCGCGGCGGCCGGCGGCACGCGGCCCGCGCGGTCTGCTCCGCCGGGTGCTGGGCACCGACGTCCGGTGGGACCTGCCGACCCCGCACGCCTCCGGCGACGAGGCCGGCCGACAGCTGCGCTACCGGCGGGTCTGCTCCCGGATCCGGGAGCAACTGCCGCCCTCGCGCGGGCTGTTGGTGGTCGTCCCGGAGGGCGACGAGCCGGCCCGCCGGGCCGCCGACCGGCTGGCGGCGGAGGCGGGCAGCGATCCGCTGCTGCGGGTGGTCGGGGTGCCGGTCACCCGCCCGCTGGTCCCGGACCGCGCCGAGGAGGCCGGCGCCCTGGTGGTGCTCAGCGCGGGCAGCTGGACGGCGGGGGAGCTGGCCGGCCTGGCCGGGGCGTGCGCGGACGCCGAGCACGAGCTGGTCGGCATCGTGGTGGCCGACCTGGTCCAGGGCGGCCCGAAGCGCACCGCCGGCCGCCGGACGGGCGGCGCCGAGCCGGTGCTCGCGGGCGCCGCCGCAGCGCGGTCCGAAGCCGATGACGAAACGGGGGGATGATCGGGGTGACGACGAGTACGACGGGGGAGTCGTCCACCGCCGCTCCACTGCTGGACCTCCAGTCGCTGGTGGTCGCCGTGCGCAGGCGCCGCCGCCTCTGGTGCGCCCTGGCGCTGCTCGGCCTGCTGGCCGGCGCGGCACTGGCCGTCCTGCGACCGCCGCCGCCCAGTGCGACGGCCAAGGTGCTGGTCGCGCACGCGGCGGACCAGCCGAACGATCCCGGAACGCTGATCCGCACCGACGCCGCCCTGCTCCAGACCACCGGGATCGCCGCCCAGGCCCTCCAGGCCCTCGGGTCCACCGAGAAGCCGGAGGACTTCATGAAGGAGTACGCGGGGGCGGGCCTGACCAACAACCTGCTGGAGATCACCGTGACCGGCCGCAGCGACGCCGAGGCCCGCTCCCGCGCCAAGGCGCTGGCCGAGGCCTTCGTCGCCGACCACGTGCAGCGGATCCAGCAGGCCGCGGACGCCGAGTCCAAGGCCCTGCTCGACCAGCGCGACCGGATGCGCCAGGAACTCGACCAGGTCAACCAGCAGATCGGCGCCGGCACGCAGCCGAACGGGGCCAAGGGCCCGGCCAACCTGGAGTCGCTCTACGCCAGCCGGGCCGAACTCACCGCCCGGATCACCGACTTCGGCCAGCGCGCCGCCGAGGCCAAGGTCGGCGCGCCCCGGCTGGTGGCCGGCACCCAGATCGTGGACGCCCCGCACGCGGTGCGGCAGTCGCTGCCGAAGACGGCCGCCACCGACGCCGGGATCGGACTCGTCCTCGGGCTGTTCCTCGGCATCGCCGTGGCCGCCGTCGGCGCCGTGGTGGCGGACCGCCCGGTGCTGCGCCGGGACATCGCGGCCCACCTCGGCGCCTCCGTGATCGCGGAGCTGGACCGGGTGCCGCGCCGCTCGCGCGGCCGCTGGCAGCCGCGCCGGACCAGGGCCGCCCGGGAGCGGGTCACCGCCACCCTGGCCCGCACCGTACGCGGCTGCGCCGAGCCGGTGTCGCTGCTGGAGCTGGGCTGCGCGCACAGCACCGGCGCGCTCGCCCTGGACCTCGCCGGGGCGCTGACCGAGCAGGACGGGCCGGTGGTCGTCGTCGACGGGCTGCCCGGACCGCAACTCGCCGAGCGCACCGCGAAGCCCGGGGAGCCGACCGTGGTCCGCGGCGAACGGGCCGTGGTCCACGGCGAACGGGCCGGGGCCGGGCCGCCGGAACGCCGGCTCGGCGTCGGCTCGGTGGCGCCCGGCACGGCCTGGACCGACCTGCGCCACCTCGGCACCCGGACGGTCCTCGTCGTCCGGGCCGGCCAGGGCAGCGCGGCCTGGCTGCACACCGTGGCCCGCCGGCTCGCCGACCAGCGCATCCCGGTGCTCGGCGTGGTGCTGATCGACCCCGACCCGCGCGACCGCACCGACGGCACCCGGTGGGAGGGCCCGACCGAGGAGCCGCCCGCCCGGGACGACCGGCCGACCCGCCCGAGACGGCCGGGCCGACGGCGGACCGAACGGCTACCGGCCTGGACCGCACGGGTCCCGGACATCGACCAGGAGGCGAGGTAGGACATGTGCGGCATCGCAGGAACGTACCGGTGGCCGGACGGGAAGGTCGTGACCGACCTGCTCACCGACACCCTCGCCCACCGCGGCCCGGACGGCGCCGGCCGGTACAGCCACTCCCTCGGCGACGGCGAGGTGCACCTGGGGCACCGCCGGCTGGCCATCGTCGACCTCTCCGGGACGGGCGCCCAGCCGATGGCCAAGGACGGCCTGGTGCTGACCTACAACGGCGAGTTGTACAACGCCCCCGAGCTGCGCGCCGAACTGGCCGCCGCCGGGGTGCGCTTCCGCGGCACCTCCGACACCGAGGTGCTGCTGGAGGCCTGGCGGCGCTGGGGCACCGACTGCCTGCCCCGGCTGCGCGGCATGTTCGCGTTCGGGGTCTTCGACGAGCGGACCGGTGAGCTGGTGCTCGCCCGCGACCAGCTCGGCATCAAGCCGCTGTTCCTGCTCCGGCGCGGCGAGGGCCTGGTGTTCGCCTCCGAGCTCAAGGCGCTGGCCGCCGCCACCGGCGGCTCGCTGGAGGTGGACCACGCGGCGATGGTGGCCTCGCTGCTCTACTACTGGGTGCCGGACTCCCGGTGCGCCTACCGCGAGGCGGAGAAGCTGCCGCCGGGCAGCTGGCTGCGCTGCCGGCCGGACGGCCGGGTGGAGCGCGGCCGGTACTGGCACCTGCGGGAGGTCGCCGCCGAGGGCCGGGAGCGGGCCCGGGCCGGAGAGCTGCCCGACCTCGCCGCGATCGTCGAGGAGTCGACCCGGCGTCACCTGCTCTCCGACGTCCCGGTGGCGACCTTCCTCTCCGGCGGACTGGACTCCAGCTACCTGACCGCACTGGCGGCCCGCGACCGCCCGGGGATCTCCGCGTACACGATCGGCTTCCGCGCCGAGGACGCCAGGTTCGAGGCGATGCCGGACGACCTGCGCTACGCCCGGCAGGTGGCAGGGCGGTTCGGCGTCGACCTGCACGAGATCGAGATCGCCCCGGACGTGCTGGACCTGCTGCCGCGGATGACGTACCACCTGGACGAGCCGATCGGCGACCCGGCCGCGATCAACACCTTCCTGATCTGCTCGGCCGCCCGGGAGGCCGGGGTCAAGGTGCTGCTCTCCGGGATGGGCGCCGACGAGCTGTTCGCCGGCTACCGCAAGCACCTGGCCAACCAGCTGGCGCTGCGCTACCAGCGCGTGCCGCGGCCGCTGCGGCGCGGCCTGTCCGCCGCGGTGGACCGGCTGCCGGTGGCCACCGCCAACCGGGGGCTGCGCTCGGTGCGGTTCGCCAAGCGCTTCCTCTCCTTCGCCGACCTGCCGGAGGAGACGGCGTTCCGGCGCAGTTACACCATGTACGACCGGGCGGAGCTGCTCGACCTGGTCGACCCGGACCTCGCCGGGACGGTCCAGGACGTGCTGGACGAGCACGCGGACGTCTACCGGGACAACGACCTGGACGACTTCGTCAACCGGATGTGCCTGGGCGACGCCCGGATGTTCCTGCCGGGCCTCAACCTCGCCTACACGGACCGCTCCAGCATGGCCGCCTCGACCGAGGTGCGGGTGCCGTACGTGGACGTCGAGGTGGTCAGAGCCGCGTTCACGGTGCCCGGCGACCGCAAGATCGTCGGACGCCAGGGCAAGGCCGTGCTCAAGGAGGCGGCCACCTCCGTCCTGCCCCGGGAGATCGTGTACCGGCCCAAGGGCCTGTTCAGCGCGCCGCTGCGGGCCTGGATGAGCCGGGACCTGGCCCCGCTGGTACGCGAGGTGATCAACGACGGCGAACTGGTGCGCTCCGGCTTCCTGCGCCGCGACGCGCTGGCCCGGCTGGCCGCCGAGGACGCCGCCGGGCAGCAGGACTTCTCCAAGCACCTGTGGCACGTGCTGACCCTCGAGTACTGGTACCGCGGCGCGACCGCCGGCTCCACCGCCCACTGAACGGCACCGCCCACTGAACAGCTCAGCGCTCATCGAACGGCTAGAGAAGCAAGGGGACTTCCGGTGAAACAGGTTGTGCAGAACTACAAGAGCGGCGAACTGGCGGTGCTCGACGTGCCGGTGCCGGGGTGCAAGCCGGGCGGGGTGCTGGTGCGCAGCGCCTTCTCGCTGATCTCCACCGGGACCGAGCTGATGAAGGTGTCCGAGGCCGGGATGTCGATGGTGGGCAAGGCCCGCTCGCGCCCCGACCAGGTGGCCAAGGTCATGCAGAGCGTGGCCACCAACGGCCTTCCCGCCACCTACCGCAAGGTGATGGGCAAGCTGGACTCCTACACGCCGCTGGGCTACTCGCTGTGCGGGGTGGTGGAGCAGGTCGGCGCCGGGGTCGACGACGTGAAGGTCGGCGACCTGGTGGCCTGCGCGGGCAACGAGCACGCGCTGCACGCCGAGCTGAACTGGGTGCCGAAGAACCTCTACACCCCGGTGCCGGACGGCCTCGCGCCGCAGCACGCGGCCTTCGGCACCGTCGGGTCGATCGCCCTCCAGGGCGTGCGCCAGGGTGAGCCGCAGCTCGGCGAGGTGGCGCTGGTGATCGGCCTCGGGCTGATCGGCCAGCTGGTGGTGCAGCTGTTGACCGCCGCGGGCGTCCGGGTGGTCGGGGCCGACCCCGACCCGGTGCGCTGCGAACTCGCCGCGCGGCTGGGCGCGGTGGCCTGCGGCGACCCGGGCTCCGCGGTGGTGGAGACCGCCGTCGCCGAGCTGACCGACGGCCACGGCGTGGACCAGGTGTACCTGGCGGCCGGTGGCGGCAGCAACCAACCCGTCGAGCTGGCCGCGCGGTTGAGCCGGGACCGCGGCCGGGTGGTGGACATCGGCAAGTGCCGCCTCGACCTGCCGTGGAACGCCTACTACGAGAAGGAGCTGGACGTCCGGTTCTCCCGCTCGTACGGCCCCGGGCGCTACGACCCGGAGTACGAACTGGCGGGCCGGGACTACCCGATCGGCTACGTGCGCTGGACCGAGCGCCGCAACCTGGCCTGCTTCCTGGACCTCGCCGCCCGCGGCCGGGTGGACGTGGCGCCGCTGATCTCCCACATCGCCGACTTCGACGACGCGGTGGAGACCTACCGGCGTTTGAAGGACGGCGAGTTGAAGGCGGTGGCGGTGCTGTTCCGGTACCCGGGCGCCGAGGACGGGCGGACGGCCGAGGCCCCGACGCCGGCCGTACCCGAGGTGCGCCGCCCCGGCCGGGCCGCCGCGGCCCGGCCCGCCGCACCGGCCCGGCCCGCCGGGACGCCGGTGCGGCTGGCGTTCGTCGGCGCGGGCAACTACGCGACGTCGATGCTGCTGCCGCACCTGGCGCAGCGCGAGGGCGTCGCGCTGTCCGCCGTCGTCACCACCACGGCGCTGTCCGCCGCCAACGCCCAGCGCAAGTTCGGCTTCGACCGGGCGACCACCGACCTGGACGCCGTGCTCGGCGACGACTCGATCGACGCGGTCTTCGTGGTCACCCGGCACAGCTCGCACGCCGACCTGACCGAGCGGGCGCTGCTGGCCGGCAAGCCGGTGTTCGTGGAGAAGCCGCTGGCGCTCACCGAAGGCGAACTGGCGCGTGTGCTCGCGGCCGTGGAGGAATCCGGCAACGACCGCCTCCAGGTCGGCTTCAACCGCCGGTTCGCGCCGCTGCTGCGCGAGGCCAGGAACCGCTTCGGCACCCGCAGCGGCCCGGCCAGCCTGCGCTACCTGGTCAACGCCGGGCGGCTCCAGCACGGCAGCTGGTACCTCCGGCAGGGCACCGAGGGCACGCGGTTCGCGGGCGAGGGCGGGCACTTCATCGACACGGCGAGCTGGCTGCTGGGCGCCGACCCGGTCTCGGTGTACGCCGTCGCCCCGGCCGGCAACGAGGACCTGCAGATCGTGCTGGGTTACCCGGACGGCTCCACCGCCACCCTCAGCTACGTCACCACCGGCGCGCCCGGCTTCCCCAAGGAGACGCTGGACCTCGTCGCGGACGGCAAGGTGCTCGAGCTCGACGACTTCGTCCGCGCCTCGGTGCATTTCAGTGGCGCAGCCGGCCGTAAGCGCTGGGTCAGCTCCCGGCTGCCGAAGGCCCGGGACAAGGGCCAGTCCGCCGAACTGGCCTCGTTCGTCAAGGCGGTGCGGACCGGCGGGCCGATGCCGGTGCCGCTGGAGTCGCTGGTCGCCACCACGGCGGCCACCCTCGCCGTCCAGGCCGCCCTGACCGGCGGCGCGCCGGTGACCCTGGCGGGCCCGAAGTGACCATGAGCCCGGGCTGGTACCTGCGCCGGCTGTCCCGGATGGGACCGCAGGAGGTCGGCGGCCGGGCCGGCGACGTGCTGCGCCGGCGGCGGTGGCGCTCCGCGCCGCCGACCGCCCCGGCCGTCACCGGCGCCCGGTTCACCGCCGTACTGCCCGCCGGGGCGCTCGCCGCCGTCCCGGCGGACGCCGCCAAGCGGCTGGTCACCGCAGCGGACCGGCTGATGGACGGGCACGCCGAGTTCTTCGGGGTGGCGCGCGACGACCTGGCCGCCCCGGACTGGTGGCTCGACCCGAAGACCGGCCGCCGGGCCCCGGACGGCTACGCCTTCGACCTGCCCTACCGGGACGAGGACGCGGTCGGCGACATCAAGCAGATCTGGGAGCCGTCCCGGCACCAGCACCTGACGGTGCTCGCCGCCGCCTACGCGCTGACCCGCGACGAGCGGTACGCCGAGCGGGCGGCCGAGCAGCTGCGGTCCTGGTGGCAGGCCAACCCGCCGCTGCGCGGCGTGCACTGGATCAGCGGCATCGAGCTGGGCATCCGGCTGCTGTCCTGGGTGTGGATCCGCCGGCTGCTCGACGGCTGGCCCGGCGCGGCCGGGCTGTTCGAGGGCAACCCGGCGGCGCTGGCACAGATCTGGCACCACCAGCACTGGCTGGCCGCCTTCCCCAGCCGGGGCTCCTCGGCGAACAACCACGTGATCGCCGAGGACGCTGGGCGGCTCGCGGCGGCCTGCGCCTTCGGCTGGTCCCCCGCCTCGGAGCGCTGGCGCGCCGACGCGCTGCGCTCGCTGGAGCGGCAGCTGCGCGCCAACACCTTCCCCTCCGGCCTCAACCGCGAACTGGCCACCGAGTACCACGGACTGGTGCTGGAACTCGGCCTGGCCGCGCTCGCCGAGGCGGACGCGGCCGCCGTGCCCGTCCCCCGGACCGTCCGGCTGGTGCTGCTGCGGATGACCGACGCGCTCGCGGCCGTGGTGGACGAGTGCCTGCGCCCGCCCCGCCAGGGGGACGCCGACGACGGGCACGGCCTGGTCCTGGACGGCGCGGGCACCGACCGCTGGGGCTCGCTGCTGGCCACCGGGGAGGCCGTGTTCGGCCGGCTCGCCTGGTGGCCGGCGGTGACCGGCACCGATGTGCGCACCCCGCTGCTGGCCGCGCTGCTGCGGCCGTACGCCCAGGACGGCACGGTGGCCCGCCCGGCGGCGCGGCCGGTGCACTTCCCGGACGCGGGCACGACGGTGCTGCGAGGTGCGGCGCCGGGCAACCCGGGGGAGATCTGGTGCCGCTGCGACGGCGGCCCGCACGGATTCCTGTCCATCGCCGCGCACGGCCACGCCGACGCGCTGTCCGTGGAGGTCCGCTACGAGGGGGTCGACGTGCTCGCCGACCCGGGGACGTACTGCTACCACGGGCAGCCCGAGTGGCGGCGCTACTTCCGCTCGACGCTGGGGCACAACACCCTGGAGCTGGGCGGCGCCGACCAGTCCGGGTCCGGCGGCCCCTTCCTGTGGACCAGGCACGCCCGCACCCGCGTCCTGGTCGCGGACACCTCCGACCCGGCGGTGGCCCGCTGGTGCGCGGAGCACGACGGCTACCAGGACGCGGTGCACCGCCGCCGGGTGGAGCTGACGGCCGCCACCGGGGAGCTGCGGGTGGTCGACCAGGTGCGCGGCCCGGCGCGGGCCGTGCGCCTGGCGTTCCACCTCGGCCCGGCGGTCAGCGCCGAACTGACCGGCCACCGGGCCGTGCTGACCTGGACCAGGGACGGCGAGGACCGGTCCGCGGTGCTCGACCTGCCCGGGGAGCTTTCCTGGCGGGCGCACCGCGGCGAGAGCGCGCCGCCGCTGGGCTGGTACTCGGCCGGCTTCGGCCGCAAGGAACCCGCCACGACGGTGATCGGCACCGGAACCGCCGACGGCGAGCGGGAGTTCATCAGCGTCCTCGGGTTCCGGGGCTAGCGGGAGGAGGGGACGGTGGGGATCACCAGGTGGCGCCGGGCGGCGTCGGCCGCGTCGGTGCTGGTGCTGGCGCTGCTGGCGGCGGCGGGCTGCACCAGTACGTCGGACGCCCCGGCGGAGCCGACCGCCCCGGCGTCCCCGGCCAAGGCGGTGGCCCAGGTGTGCGACCACCCCGAGGCCGGGCCGGCCACCGCCCCGGCTGGCGCGGTGACGGTCGACCCCGCGGTGGTCGGCGACCTGGCCGCGAAGACCAAGGCCAGCCCGCCGAACACCACGTTCTGGCTCGGGCCGGGGACGCACAGCCTCGAAGCGGACCGCTACGCCCAGGTCGTCCCCAAGGACGGCGACAGCTACCTCGGCGCGCCCGGCGCGGTGCTCGACGGCCACGGGACCAACCAGTACGCCTTCGGCGGCGGCGCCGGGAACGTCACCATCCGCTACCTGACCGTGCAGGGCTTCGTCGCCCCGCAGAACGAGGGCGTGGTCAACCACGACTCGGCCGACGGCTGGGTCATCGAGCACGCGACGATCCAGCGCAACTCCGGCGCCGGGCTGATGGCGGGCGCCCACCAGAAGGTCCGCGCCAGCTGCCTGCGCGGCAACGGGCAGTACGGCATGAACGCCTACAAGTCCGGCGCCCCGCTCGGTGACCTGCTGGTCGAGGGCAACGAGATCACCGGCAACGACACCGACCAGTGGGAGACGCGCCAGCCCGGCTGCGGCTGCACCGGGGGCGTCAAGTTCTGGGCCGTCAACGGCGCCGACGTGCTCGGCAACTGGGTGCACGACAACCGCGGCACGGGCCTGTGGGCGGACACGAACAACAACGACTTCCGGATCGAGGGCAACCTGCTGGAGTCCAACGACGGCGCCGCGCTGATCTACGAGACCAGCTACAACGCCGTCATCCGCGGCAACACCGTCCGGCGCAACAACTGGGTGGACGGCCGCCGCTCCGCCGACCGCGGCGACACCTTCCCGTTCGCCACCGTCTACCTGTCCGAGTCCGGCGGCGAACCGCGGATCAAGGCCCGCACCGACACGATCGAGATCGACCGGAACGTGCTGGAGGACAACTGGTCCGGCATCACCCTGTGGGAGAACGCCGACCGGTTCTGCAACAGCCCGGCCAACACCTCCTCCGGTGCCTGCACCCTGCTGGTCCCGGACACCGCCCGCTGCGCCCGGCCGGGCATCGCCACCCCACCGCTGTACGACGACTGCCGCTGGAAGACCCAACGCGTCGACATCCACGACAACCGCTTCACGCTGGACCCGACCGTGGTCGGCTGCACCTCGACCTGCGGCCGGATGGCGGTGCTGGCCAACTACGGCACCTTCCCGGACTGGTCGCCGTACCAGGGCGAACCGGTGGCCGACGCCGTCACCGGCAAGCAGCAGAACCGCTGGCACGACAACACCTACGTCGGACCGTGGACCTTCGTCGCCCACGACCCGAGCCGCACCCTCGACTTCGAGCAGTGGCAGGGCGCGCCGTACCAGCAGGACCAGGGCAGCACCCTCAAGCCCGGGGCCGGTGGTTGAGATGGCCGCAACCGCGACCCGCTTTCGGGCCCGGAACCTCACCCGCGCCCGGGACCTCACCCGCGCCCGCGACCTCACCCGGGGCGGGCGCCCGGCCGGCCCGCCAAGGACCGTCGAGCTGATCTGGGGCCTGCTGATCCTCAACACCCTCGGCTCCGCCGGGGCGCAGACGATCATCCCGCTGCCCCGCTCGCTGATCCAGATGGCCACCATGGGCGCCCTGGTCTCCGCCTTCGCGCTGGCCCTGCTGCTCAACCTGCGGCTGCGGATCCGGCCCAGCGCCTTCCTGTTCCTGCTCACCCTGCTGCTGGTGCTGAGCGTGATCTCCAGCGCCAACCTGCACTCCGGCTACGGCGCGCTGTTCCGCTGCTTCCGGCTGACCCTCTTCGTCGCCACCCTGTGGCTGCTCAGCCGCTGGTGGGACGGCAGCCAGAGCTTCGTCCGGTTCCACATCCGGATGTACTTCGTGGTGCTGGTCTCGGTGGCCGCCGGCCTGGTCGCCTCACCGGGCGCGGCCTTCCCCGACGTCTACGGCGGGCGGCTGGTCGGCGCGCTGTGGCCGCTCACCCCGCCGCAGATCGGGCAGTACGCGGCGGTGATCATCGGGCTCACCGTGCTGCTCCTGCTGGACCGCCGCACCACCCGGGCGAGCGCGGCGACGGTCATCGTGCCCTCGCTCGTCCTGCTCGCGCTGACCCACACCCGCACCGCCACCATCGGACTGATCGCCGGACTGCTGCTGGCGGTCGGCTCGCTGCTGCTGACCAGCGCAGCCGCCCGCCGGCTGTTCGGCTGGTCGGTGCTGCTCGCCACCGTGGTCGGGGTGGGCCTGGGCTCACTGCTCCAGGCCTGGTTCCTGCGCGGCCAGAGCCAGGAGAACTTCTCCAACCTCACCGGCCGGGCCAAGGTCTGGGACGCCCTGCTGGCGGCGCCCCGGACCACCGTCGAGCAGGTCTTCGGCATGGGGCTGGGCGACAAGTCCTTCGGCGGGCTGCCGATCGACAACAGCTGGCTGGCCGTCTACAACGAACAGGGCCTGGCCGGGGTCGCCGTGGTGGCCGTGGTCTTCGTCGTGCTGGGCGGCGTCGCGCTGCTGCGGCCGCCCTCGCTCGCCCGGGCCGGCGCGATCTTCCTGATCGGCTACTGCGCGATCGCCTCGTACACCGAGGCCGGGCTGGGTGACGCCTCGCCGTACCTGCTGCACCTGACCGTGGCCGCCTCGTTGCTGGCGGCGCCCGCCGAGCCCGCCGCCCTGCCGACCCCTGCTGACTCCCGGCGGCGCACCGCGCCCCGGGCCCGGAGAACGGAGCTCACCTGACATGCGCGTCCTCGTGGTGCACAACCGCTACGCCTCGGCGCAGCCGAGCGGGGAGAACAAGGTCGTCGACCAGGAGGTGGGCCTGCTGCGGGAGGCCGGCCACCGGGTCGAGCTGTTCGAGCGGCGCAGCGACGACATCGCCCGCCGCTCGCTGCCGGGCAAGGTCGCGGTGCCGCTGCTGGTGCCGTGGAACCCGGCGGTGCGTGCGGAGCTGGCCGCCCGGCTGCGGGCCGAGCGGCCGGACGTGGTGCACGTCCACAACGTCTTCCCGCTGCTGTCGCCCGCGGTGCTGGCGGCCTGCGCCGACGCGGGCGTGCCCGCCGTCGCGACGCTGCACAACTACACCCAGGTCTGCCCGCCGGGCACCCTGCAGCGGGACGGTCGGCCGTGCACCGAGTGCGTCGGCGGCTCGCTGCTGCCCGCCGTGCGGCACGGCTGCTACCGGGGCTCCCGGCTGGCGACGGTGCCGCTGGCGGTCGGCCTGGTGGTCAACCGGCGGCGCTGGTGGACGGGGGTGGAGCGGTTCTTCTGCATCTCCGCGGCGCAGCGCGAGGTCCTGGTGCGGTCGGGGCTGCCGGCCGAACGGCTGGCGGTGAAGCACAACTTCGTGCCCGAGCCGGGCACCGTCCGAACCGGCGCGGGGGAGCACCTGCTCTACCTGGGCCGGCTCGCGGAGGCCAAGGGCGTGCGGCTGCTGATGGCCGCCTGGGACCGGCTCGCCGCCGAGGGCGGGGTCGGGGTGCCGCTGGTGATCGCGGGAGCCGGGCCGCTGGAGGCGCAGGTGCGGGCCTGGGCGGCGGGCCGGGCGGACGTGCGCTGCGCCGGCCTGTACGACCGCGCGCAGTGCCGGGAGGCCGTCGCCCGGGCGGTCGCCGTGGTGGCGCCCTCGACCTGGCTGGAGGCCTTCGGGCTGGTGGTGGTGGAGGCGATGGCGGCCGGGGTGCCGGCCGTCGCCGCCGGTCACGGCGCCTTCGTCGAACTCGTCGAGGACGGGGTGACCGGGCTGCTGCACCGGCCGGGCGAGGCGGCCTCGCTCGCGGCCTGCCTGCGCCGGATCACGGCCGATCCGGCGGCCAACCGGGAGCTGGGCCGGGCCGCCCGACGCCGGTACGAGCAGGGGTTCAGCCCGGCCGTCGGGCTGGACCGCCTGGTGGAGGGGTACCGGGGGGGGGCGGGGGGACGGTGTGGGGGGGGGGGGGGGGGGGGGGGGGGGGGGGGGGGGGGGGAGGGGGGAGAGTGGGGGGAGAAGGGAGGG
>NZ_JBVIWC010000015.1:179002-218980 GCF_055594965.1 Kitasatospora sp. NPDC040550
CCGGTGCCCCCCGGTCCAGGCACGAAAGGGGGTCCGACCTGCCTGTCGGTTTGACTCCCTGGGGGGGGTTGCCCTGGCCCGCGCTCTGTCCCCGGTCCGGCGGCGCGGTCGGCGCGCCGCCGGTGGGGAACGGACACGCTGGCCCGCCGCGGGGCACCCGCGCGGGCAGGGATGGGAGCAGTCAATGACACGATGCCGACTGTGCGGCTCGACGGCGATGGGGAGCGTCGTCGACCTGGGGGCGACCCCGCCGTGCGAGAGCTTCCTCGCCGCCGACCGGTTGGACCGGCCGGAGCCGGCGTACCCGCTGCACCTGCGGGTCTGCACGGACTGCTGGCTGGCGCAGATCCCGCCGCTGATCACGCCCGAGGAGACCTTCACCCAGTACGCGTACTTCTCCTCCTACTCGACCTCCTGGGTGGAGCACGCCCGGACCTTCGTCGACGGCGCCGTCCAACGGCTGGGCCTGGGCGCCGACGCCTTCGTGGTCGAGGTGGCCAGCAACGACGGCTACCTGCTGCGGCACGTGGTGGACGAGGGGATCCGCTGCCTGGGCATCGAACCGTCGGTGAACGTCGGCGCCGCCGCCCGTGAGGCCGGGGTGCCCACCCTCACCGCGTTCCTGGACCCGGAGACCGGCGCCGCCGTCCGCGCCGAACACGGCCCGGCGGACCTGGTGGTGGCCAACAACGTGTACGCCCACATCCCCGACGTGGTGGGCTTCACCCGGGGGCTGCGCGCCCTGGTCGCCGACGACGGCTGGGTTTCGATCGAGGTGCAGCACCTGCTGACCCTGATCGAGGAGAACCAGTACGACACCATCTACCACGAGCACTTCCAGTACTACACGGTCGCCTCCGCGATCCGGGCGCTGGCCAGCGGCGGGCTCACCCTGGTCGACGTCGAGCTGCTGCCCACCCACGGCGGCTCGATCCGGCTGTGGGCCCGGCCGGACGCGGCGGCCGGCGAGCCGGGCCCGCGGGTGGCGGACGTGCTGGCCCGGGAGAAGGCCGCCGGACTCCAGGAGCTCTCCGGCTACACCGAGTTCTCCGCCCGGGTCGCCAAGGTCCGCCGGGACCTGCTGACGTTCCTGATCGGGGTGGCCGAGCGCGGGGAGACCGTGGTCGGCTACGGCGCCCCCGGCAAGGGCAACACCCTGCTCAACCACTGCGGCATCCGGCCCGATCTGCTCCCGTACACCGTCGACCGGAACCCGTACAAGCACGGCCGGTTCACCCCGGGCACCCGCATCCCGATCCTGGCGCCCGAGCAGATCGCCGCCGACCGGCCGGACTACGTGCTGGTCCTGCCGTGGAACCTGCGGGCCGAACTGGTCGAGCAGTTGTCCTTCGTGCACGCGTGGGGCGGCCGGCTGGTCTTCCCCATCCCGGAACTGAGCATCGTCGAGGGGGAGCGGTGAAGGTCGTCCTGTTCTGCGGCGGTTACGGGCTGCGGATGCGCAGCGGAGCCTCCGACGACGTGCCCAAGCCGATGGCGATGGTCGGCCCCCGGCCGCTGATCTGGCACGTGATGCGCTACTACGCCTACTACGGGCACACCGAGTTCATCCTCTGCCTCGGCTACGGCGCCCACCACATCAAGGAGTTCTTCCTCAACTACCAGGAGACGACGTCCAACGACTTCGTGCTGCGGGGCGGGCGGACGGAACTGCTGTCGGCCGACATCGCCTCCTGGACGATCACCTTCGCGCAGACCGGCATCGAGTCGCCGATCGGCGAGCGGCTGCGCCGGGTGCGCCACCACCTGGACGGCGACGAGATGTTCCTCGCCAACTACGCCGACGTGCTCACCGACGCGCCGCTGCCGGAGATGATCGACCGCTTCGCCGAGCGGGACGCCGGCGCGTCGATGATGGTGGTGCCGCCGCAGTCCTCCTTCCACTGCGTGGACCTGGGCGAGGACGGTCTGGTCGGGGGCATCACCGCGGTCAGCGACATGCCGCTGTGGGAGAACGGCGGGTACTTCGTGCTCCGGCAGGAGATCTTCGACCACATCCCGGAGAACGGCGACCTGGTCGCCGACGGCTGCACCGAACTCGCCAAGCGCGGCCGCCTGGTGGCCCACCAGCACCGGGGCTTCTGGAAGCCCACCGACACCGTGAAGGAGCGGGCCGCGCTGGACGCCGCCTACGCCCACGGCGACCGCCCCTGGGCCGTCTGGGAGCGGGACGGGGCCGCGGTGAGGAGCTCGTGATCCGGCTCGGCCCCGGGCCGCTGGAGCGGATCGCCGCGGTCGGCGCGCACTGCGACGACATCGCCATCGGCGCCGGCGGCACGCTGCTGACGATGTGCGAGGCGCGTCCCGGGCTGCGGGTGGACGCGCTGGTGCTCTCCGGCGGCGGCAGCGCACGGGAGCAGGAGGAGCAGGCCGCGCTGGCCGCCTTCTGCCCCGGCGCCGACCTGCGGCTGACCGTGCTCGAACTGCCGGACGGCCGGCTGCCCGCGCACTGGGAGGAGGCCAAGGCCGCCGTCGAGGAACTGCGCGGACGCACCGACCCGCAGCTGGTCCTCGCCCCGCGCGCCGCGGACGCCCACCAGGACCACCGCGGCCTGGCCCGGCTGGTCCCCACCGCGTTCCGCGACCACCTGGTGCTCGGCTACGAGATCGTCAAGTGGGACGCCGACCTCGGCCGCCCGACGGCCTACCAGCCGCTGAGCCCGGAGACCGCGGAACGGAAGGTGCGGCTGCTGCAGGAGCACTACCCCTCGCAGCGGCACCGCCCCTGGTACGACCGGGAGGCCTTCCTCGGGCTGGCCCGGATCCGCGGCATCGAATGCCACGCCCGCTACGCCGAGGCCTTCGACGCCGGCAAGGTCACGCTCGACCTCGGCGCACTCGACCCCGGCGCGCCCCACCCCGGCGCGCCCCACCTCGACACGCTCGACCTGGAGGGATGAACCTTGCGCGTACTGCTGACCGGACACCAGGGCTACCTGGGCACCGTGATGGCCCCCGTCCTCGCCGCCGCCGGCCACGACGTCGTCGGCCTGGACGCCGGACTGTTCGCGGAGTGCGTCCTCGGCCCGAAGCCCGCGGACCCGCCGGGGCAGCGGGTGGACCTGCGCGACGTGACCGCCGAGCACGTGGCCGGGGTGGACGCCGTGATCCACCTGGCCGCGCTCTCCAACGACCCGCTCGGCTCGCTCGCCCCGGACCTCACCTACGACATCAACCACCACGCCTCCGTACGGCTGGCGCGGCTGGCCCGCGAGGCCGGGGTGCGGCGCTTCCTGTACGCCTCGACCTGCTCCGTCTACGGCGCCGCCGGCGGCGACGAGCTGGTGACCGAGGACGCCCCGCTGCGCCCGGTGACCCCGTACGCGGAGTCCAAGGTGCGGGTGGAGGACGACCTGCACGCCCTGGCCGACGGCGATTTCAGCCCGGTGTCCATGCGCAACGCCACCGCCTTCGGCTACTCGCCCCGGCTGCGCGCCGACATCGTGCTGAACAACCTGGTCGGCCACGCGCTGCTCTCCGGCGAGGTGCTGGTGCTCTCCGACGGCACCCCCTGGCGCCCGCTGGTGCACGCCGCCGACATCGCCCGGGCCTTCGCGGCCGCGCTGGAGGCGCCGCGCGAGGCGGTGCACGACCGGGCCTTCAACATCGGCAGCGAGGTCAACAACGTCACGGTCGCCGAGATCGCCGAGCAGGTCGCCGAGGCGGTGGCCGGCGCCCAGGTGGTGATCACCGGGGAGAACGGCGCCGACCCGCGCTCCTACCGGGTGGACTTCTCCCGGTTCCGGGCCGCGCTGCCCGGCTTCGACTGCGCGTGGACGGTCAAGCAGGGCGCCGTCGAACTCGCCGAGGCCTACCGGAAGTTCGGGCTGACCAGGGCGGACTTCGAGCGGCGCTTCACCCGGCTGGCGGTGCTCCGCGAGGCCACCGGCGCCGGCGCCGTCGACGACACCCTGCGGTGGCGCCGGTGACCGGGGTCGGCGAGCGGATGCACGCCCTGGTGGAGCGGCTGTACCCGCTCTGCCGGAGCATCACCGGCGACGGGGTGCGCGCCACCCTGGACATCCTCGGCGAGTACCTCCCGCTGACGGTGCACGAGGTGCCGACCGGGACGCGGGTGCTCGACTGGACAGTGCCCCAGGAGTGGAACATCCGGGACGCCTACATCGCCGACGCCGCTGGCCACCGGGTCGTCGACCTCGCCGCGTCCAGCCTGCACGTGCTCGGCTACAGCGTGCCGGTCGCGGCCACCATGCCGCTGAGCGAGCTGCGCCCGCACCTGCACACCCTGCCGGAGCACCCCACCTGGGTGCCCTACCGCACCAGCTACTACACCCCGGACTGGGGCTTCTGCCTGGCCCAGCAGACCCTGGACGCGCTGCCCGAGGGCGACTACGAGGTGCGGATCGACTCCACCCTCGCGGACGGCCACCTCACCTACGCCGAGCACGTCGTCCCCGGGCGGGTCGCCGACGAGGTGATCGTCTCCTGCCACGTCTGCCACCCCGGGCTGGCCAACGACAACCTGGCCGGCATCGCGGTGGCGACCTTCCTGGCCCGCGAACTGGCCGAGCGGACGCCCCACTACACCTACCGGTTCGTCTTCGCCCCCGGCACCATCGGGGCGATCACCTGGCTGGCCCGCAACGCGGAGCGGGTGGACCGGGTCAAGCACGGACTGGTGCTGGCCTGCGCCGGGGACCCGGGGCACCTGACGTACAAACAGAGCCGGCGCGGCGACGCGGAGATCGACCGGGTGCTGCGGCACGTCCTGCGTGCCTCCGAACGCCCGCACCGGGTCACCGAGTTCACCCCGTACGGCTACGACGAGCGGCAGTACTGCTCGCCCGGGTTCGACCTCGGCGTGGGCTCGCTCAGCCGGACCCCGTACGCCGGGTACCCCGAGTACCACACCTCGGCGGACGACCTGGACTTCGTGAAACCGGAGGCGATGGCCGACACCCTCGCGGTCTGCCGGGAGGCCTTCGCCGTGCTCGACCGCAACCGGCGCTACCTCAACCTCAGCCCGTACGGCGAACCGCAGTTGGGCCGGCGCGGGCTGTACGACTCGCTCGGCGGGCGCAGCGACGCCAAGCAGGCCCAGCTGGCCATGCTGTGGGTGCTCAGCCTCTCCGACGGCGAGCACAGCCTGCTGGACGTGGCCGAGCGCTCCGGGCTGCCGTTCGACACCGTCGCCGTCGCGGCCGACGCCCTCCGGGGCGCCGACCTGATCAAGGCGTGACGCCGATGGCCACCGAGGGGGTGAGGACGACGACCCCGGCCGGCCCGGCCGGGGAGCGGGCGCAGGCCCGGCCCGCGCGGCGGGGCGTGCTCGGGCGGGTGTCCTGGGGGCTGGCCGACCAGGCGGTCACCAGCATGATCAACTTCGCGGTGGGCAGCTACGTCGCCCGGGAGCTGGGGGTGCACGCGTTCGGCGTGTTCAGCCTGGCCTGGCTGACCTACGGCGTGGTGCTCAACGTCTCGCGCGGGCTGGCCACCGACCCGCTGATGGTGCGGTTCAGCGGCGTACCGGAGCCGGTCTGGCGCGCCGCGGCGGCCCGGTCGTCCGGCACCGCGCTCGCCGTCGGCGCCACCCTCGGCGCCGTCTGCCTGCTGGTCGGGCTCGGCCTCGGCGGTGACGTGGGGCCCGCGTTCGCGAGCCTCGGCGTCGCCCTGCCGGCGCTGCTGCTCCAGGACTCCCGGCGGTTCGCCTTCTTCGCCGCCGGCACCGGGCAGAAGGCCTTCGCCAACGACCTGGTGCAGGGCGTCGCGCTGATCCCGGCCATGGTGGTGGCGGCCCGGGTGGGCACCGTGGCCGCCTTCCTGCTGGCCTGGGGCGCCGCCGCGGCGGCCGCCGCCGGGTACGGCTTCCTCCAGTCCGGCGTCCGGCCCCGGGTCACCGAGGCCCGCGGCTGGCTGCGCGAGCAGCGCGACCTCGGCTCCCGCTACCTGGTCGAGAACGTCAGCCTCAGCGGCGCCGGCCAACTGCGGGCGTACGGGCTCGGCGCGATCGTCGGGGTCGGCGCGGTCGGCGCCGTCCGGGGCGCCGAACTCCTCCAGGGCCCCTTCCTCGCCCTGCTGATGGGGCTCTCCCTGGTCACCGTGGCGGAGGCGGCCCGGGTCCTGCGGCAGACACCGCAGCGGCTCGGCCGGTTCTGCCTGCTGCTCGGCGGCGGACAGGCCGGCGCCGCCCTGCTCTGGGGCTCGGCCCTGCTGCTGATGCCCGACCGCGCCGGGCAGTTCGTCCTCGGCGACGTCTGGCACTCCGCCTCCCAGCTCATCCTGCCGGCCACCCTCGGCGTCGCGGGCGCCGGCCTCGGCAGCGGCGCGGCCGCCGGGCTGCGCGCCCTCGCCGCCGCCCGGCGCAGCCTGCGCTGCCAACTCTTCGCCTCCGCCTGCTACCTGGGCGGCGGGCTCGGCGGCGCCGCCGCGGCCGGCACCGTCGGCTCCGCCTGGGGCGTCGCCACCGCCACCGCCTGCGGCGCCGCCGTCTGGTGGCTCCACCTGCGCGCCGCCCTGCGCGAGCACCACCGCACCCCCATCCCCGAAGTGAGGACGCCTTGACCGCCGTTCCCCGACTGAGCATCGGCCTGCCCGTCCACAATGGCCAGGAGTACCTCGCCGAGTCGCTCGACGCCCTGCTCGGCCAGACCTACCAGGACTTCGAACTGGTCGTCTCCGACAACGCCTCGACCGACGCCACCGAGTCCATCTGCCGGAAGTACGCCGCGCAGGACTCCCGGATCCGCTACCTCCGGCTGCCCCGGAACATCGGCGCCGCGCCCAACCACAACTACGTGTTCACCCAGTGCCGCGGCGAACTCTTCAAATGGGCCTCGCACGACGACCTGTACGCCCGGGACCTCCTGCTGCGCTGCGTCGAGGCGCTGGACCAACGGCCCGAGGTCGTCCTCGCCCACTCCGGCCAGGCGGTCGTCGACGAGCACGGGCGGGTGAAGGTCCCCTACGAGTACGGCCTCGCCACCGACTCGCCGCGCGCCCCGGAGCGCTTCCGCAGCCTGCTGTTCGAGCCCGGCGGCGACGACTTCTACGGGGTGATGCGGGCCGACGTGCTGCGCCGGGTCAAGCCGCACGACAGCTACCACCACGCGGACCGCACCTTCGTCGCCGAGATCACCCTGCACGGCCCCTTCCACCAGGTGCCGGAGCTGCTCTACTTCCGCCGCGACCACCCCACCCGGGCCGAGCGGGCCAACCCCTCCAAGCGCTCCCGCTGCGTCAACCTGGACCCGCGCCGGGCCGGGCCGCTGCACCCCACGCCCCGGCTGCTCGCCGAGTACGTCTGGGGCTTCGCCGCGGCCGTCCGCCGGGCGCCGCTGTCCACCGCCGACCGGCGGGCCTGCTACGGCCACCTGGCCGCCTGGATGACCAGCCGGGTCCGGCCGGGCGCCGGGGAGCGGGTCGAGGACCGCGCCCCCGTGCCGGCGTCGGCCGGCTCCGCCGTCTCCGTCGACGACCTGGTGGCCGGACGCGGGGGGAGGCGGGCATGACGCCCCGAACCCCGCCGCGCGTCGGGGTGTTCGGCCTGCTCGGCTCCGGCAACCTCGGCAACGACGGCTCGCTGGAGGCCGTGCTCGGCTACCTCCGCGCCCAGCACCCGGACGCCGCGGTGGACGCGCTCTGCGGCGGACCGGAGACGGTCACCGCCCGCTACCGCATCCCCGCGACCCGGCTGCACTGGTACCGCGGCGAGTACCGCACCGCCGCCCGGGCCGGCGCCGTCCTCGGCAAGGGCCTGGGCAAACTCGTCGACGCCGCCCGCACCGCCGCCTGGGTGCGCCGGCACGACGTGGTGATCGTCCCGGGCATGGGGGTCCTGGAGGCCACCCTGCCGCTGCGGCCCTGGGGCTTCCCGTACGCGCTGTTCCTGCTCTGCGCCTCCGGCCGGCTGCTGCGCACCCCGGTGGCGCTGGTCGGCGTCGGCGCCGCCCGGATCGGCAACCCGGCGACCCGGGCGCTGGTGCGCTGGTCCGCCCGGCTGGCCGCCCACCGCTCGTACCGGGACGAGCTGTCCCGCGACGCCATGCGGGCGATGGGGGTGGACACCGCGCGGGACGAGGTCCACCCGGACATCGCCTTCGCCCTCCCGGCGCCGCCCGCCCCCGGATCCCGGGACGGGCGGGTCTGCGTCGGCGTGATGGACTTCCACGGCGGCGACGACGACCGCGCCCGGGCCGAGCTGATCCACCGGCGCTACCTCGACGGCACCACCCGCTTCGTCCGCGCACTGGTCGAGGACGGCCGGCCGGTCCGGCTGCTCACCGGCGACACGGCCGACGCCCGGGTGGTCGCCGCCATCGTCGAGGCCGTCGACTCCCCGCTGGTCAGCGCCTCCCCGGCCGCCTCGCTGGCCGAGCTGATGGCCGAGACGGCCGCCGCCGACGCCGTGGTGGCCACCCGGTACCACAACCTGGTCTGCGCGCTGCGGACCGGCACCCCGACGCTCGCCCTGAGCTACGCGGCCAAGAGCGACGCGCTGATGGCCCGGATGGGGCTGGGCGCCTACTGCCACCCGGCCCGCGAGGTCGACGCCGACCGGCTGACCGAGCAGTTCCGGGAGCTGGAGAAGCACGCGACGCAGCTGCGACAGACCCTCGCCGAGCGGAACCTGACGGCCGCCCGGAGCCTCGACCGCCAGTTCACCGCCCTGGCCGCGGCCGTCCTCCCGGCCGTCGGCCACGCCACCGCCGGCCACGCCACCGCCGACCACGCCACCGCCGACCACGCCACCGCCGACCACCTTACGGAGACCTCATGAAGGTGACCGAAGTCCCGGCGATCGCCGGCGCCTACCTGTTCCAACCGACGCCGTACGCCGACGAACGCGGCTTCTTCTGCCGCACCTTCGACGCCGAGGTGCTCCGCTCGGTGGGCATCGACCCCGAGGCCTTCGTCCAGCACAGCGTCTCCCGCTCGGTCCGGGGCGTGCTGCGCGGCCTGCACCTGCGCTCCGGCGCCGGCGAGGCCAAGATCGTGCGCTGCTCGCACGGCGAGGTCTTCGACGTTGTCGTGGACCTGCGGCCCGACTCGCCGACCTACCGCAACACGGCCTTCTTCGAGCTCTCCGGCGAGACCCAGGCCAGCGTGTACGTCCCGGCCGGCTGCGCCCACGGCTTCCAGGCGCTGACCGACGCCGACGTCTCCTACCGGATCGACCGCCCGCACGACCCGGCCGAGGACGTCACCATCGCCTTCGACGACCCGGAACTGGCCATCCCCTGGCCGCTGCCCGCCACGTCGATGTCCGAGCGGGACCGGGAGGCGCCCGGCCTCGCCGAGGCCCTGCGACCCGAGGAGAAGTGAGCGCCATGGCCGTCGACGACTTCCAGCTGCCCAAGTCCCGGGCGGCGAACGAGCGGCTGCACGCCCTGATCCCCGGCGGCGCCCACACCTACGCCAAGGGCGACGACCAGTACCCCGAGAACCTCGCCCCGGTCATCAGCCACGGCCACGGTGCCCACGTGTGGGACGTCGACGGCAACCGCTACGTCGAGTACGGCTCCGGCCTGCGCTCCGTCAGCCTCGGTCACGCCCACCCGCGCGTGACCGAGGCCGCCCGGCGGGAGCTGGACCGGGGCAGTAACTTCGCCCGCCCGTCCATCCTCGAACTCGAGGCCGCGGAACGCTTCCTGGACACCGTGCCCACCGCCGAGATGGTGAAGTTCGCCAAGAACGGCTCCGACGTCACCACCGCCGCCGTGCGCCTCGCCCGCGCCGCCACCGGGCGCACCCTGGTGGCCGTCTGCGCCGACCACCCGTTCTTCTCCGTCGACGACTGGTTCATCGGCACCACCCCGATGTCCGCCGGCATCCCGGCCGCCGTCACCGACCTCACCGTGGCCTTCCCCTACGGGGACCTGGCCACCACCGAGGAACTGCTCACCCGTCACCGGGGCGAGATCGCCTGCCTGATCCTCGAACCCGCCGGCCACGCCGAGCCCGCCCCCGGCTACCTCGCGGGCCTGCGCGAACTCGCCGACCGGCACGGCTGCGTGCTGATCTTCGACGAGATGATCACCGGCCTGCGCTGGTCGGCGGCGGGCGCCCAGGGCCTGTACGGCGTCGCCCCCGACCTCTCCACCTTCGGCAAGGCGCTCGGCAACGGCTTCGCCGTCTCCGCGCTCGCCGGGCGCCGCGACCTGATGGAGCTCGGCGGGCTGCGCCACGACGGCGACCGGGTGTTCCTGCTCTCCACCACGCACGGCGCGGAGACCCACGCGCTGGCCGCCGCGATGGCCGTGCAGACCACCTACGTGGAGGAGGGCATCACCGCCCGACTGCACGCCCTCGGCGAGCAACTGGCCGCCGGGGTCCGCGAGGCTTCGGCCGGGATGGGCACCGGCGAGCACGTCGTCGTCCGGGGCCGGGCCAGCAACCTGGTCTTCGCCACCCTCGACGCCAACGGCCGGCCCTCCCAGGAGTACCGCACCCTCTTCCTGCGCCAACTCCTCGCGGGCGGCGTGCTGGCCCCCTCCTTCGTGGTGAGCAGCGCGCTCGACGACGCCGACATCGCCCACACCGTCGAGGCCGTCGCTGCGGCCTGCGCGGTCTACCGCAAGGCCCTGGACGCCGGGGACCCCACCCACTGGCTGGGCGGACGGCCGGTGAAGCCGGTGTTCCGGCGGCGGGTCTGAGGCTACGCCACCCCACCGGGCGCCGACCGGCCCGCCAGCCGGTCGGCCGCCCGGTCCACCAGCCATCCGGTGGCCGGTACCAGCGCCAGGGCGGTGCACCCGCCGGCCACGGTGTCGGTCGCGTAGTGCGCGCCCAGGGCGACCTGCGCCCAGGCCATGGCCGCCCCGACGGCTGCCGCCACGGCGAGCACCGGCAGCGGGCGGGCCCTCCCGCCGGCCGCGAGCAGCCCCAGTACGAGGGCGACGGCGGTCAGGAAGGCGGTGTGCCCGCTCGGGTAGGACAGGTTGTCGCCGTGGATGGTGCGGCCCACCAGGTGCTTGAGCAGGGTCGCCGCCAGCACCGGCAGGGCGACGCCGACGACCGCGAACACCGCCGCGCGCGGCCGCCGGAGCAGCAGACAGCCGGCCACCACCGCGCCGATCAGCAGTACGGCCCCCAGCGGCTCCCCCAGGGAGTCCAGGCCCCGGGCGGCGTACCGCCACGGCGGCTCCACGCCGTACACCGCGTCCTGGACCCGCCCGTCCACCCGGCCGGGCTGCCCCTCCCCGGCGAGCCGGGCCCCGAGCACCAGCACCACCGCCGCCGCGAGCCCCGAGAGCCACCCGAGCCACCCGCGCAGCACCACCAGCGCCGGCTCCGCGCGCCCGGCCGGCCCCAGGGGGCGGCCCCGGTGCCCACGCTCCCGGGTCGCGCCCGCCCTGCTCCCCGCCCCGCTGTGGCCGGCCGATCCCACGCTCGCCCCCGTCGTGTCCGGACGTCCGCCCGCGCCGGTCGGCTGACGGATCGTCACGTGCCGTGCGCCGGGGCCCCGACCGTGCCCCCGACCGTGCTCCCGACGTCGGATCCACGATACGGGCGCCCGGCGACCGCCGGGCCGGAGAGGCCGAAACCCGTGGAGCGCTGAGGCCCTACCGCCCGAGCACCCCGGCGGCGCGCAGGGCGGCGATCCGGTCGGCGGGGTAGCCGAGGGCGCGCAGGGCGGAGTCGGTGTGGGCGCCCAGGGCCGGGACGGGCCCTATCGGGAGTTCGCCCTCCGCGAAGTCGAACGGGGGCAGCAGGGAGCGGACCTCACCGGCCGGGGTGGCCACCGGGCGCCAGCGGTCGCGGGCGGCGAGCTGGGGGTGGTGCAGCAGGTCGCCGACCTCGTTCAGCCGGGCCGAGGCGATCGCGAGGGCGTCCAGGCGCTTGACCGCCTCCTCGGCCGTCATGGTCGCCGTCCGGCCGCCCACCAGGGCGTCGACCAGCCGGCGGCGCCGCACCCGGGCGACGTTGGTGGCCCACTCGGGGTGGTCGGCGAGGTCGGGGCGGTCCAGGAAGCCGGTGGCGAGCCGGGCCCACTCGCGGTCGTTCTGGATGCCGATCATGACCTCGTGGCCGTCGGCCGTCGGATAGGCGTCGTAGGGGGCGATGGCCGGGTGGGAGAGTCCGGCGCGGCCCGGTGCCCGCCCGGTGCCCTGGGTGTGGTGGAGCTGGTGGCCCAGCCACTCGGCGGTCGCCTCGAACATCGACACCTCGACCGCGGTGCCGCGCCCGCTGCCGGCCCGGCCGAGCAGGGCGGCGAGCGTCGCCGTCAGGGCGTACATCCCGGCGGCGATGTCCGAGGTGGGCACGCCGGTCTTGGCGGGCCGGTCCGGCGGGCCGGTCACCGAGGCGAGCCCGGACTCGCACTGGATCAGCATGTCGTAGGCGCGCTTGTCCCGGTACGGGCCGCCGGTGCCGTAGCCGGACAGGTCGACGGTGACCAACCGGGGGTGCCGGGCGCGCAGTTCGGCGGAGCCGAAGCCGAGCCGGGCGGCCGCCCCGGGGGCCAGGTTTTGCAGGAAGACGTCGGCACCGGCCACCAGGTCGGCCAGCACGGCGCGGCCCTCGGGCGCCTTGAGGTCGAGGACGACCGACTCCTTGCCGCGGTTCAGCCAGACGAAGTGGCTGGCCAGGCCGTTGACGCTGCGGTCGTACCCGCGCGCGAAGTCGCCGCCGTCCGGGCGCTCGATCTTCACCACCCGGGCCCCCAGGTCGCACAGGTGCCTGGTGGCCAACGGCGCGGCCACCGCCTGTTCCAGCGCGATCACCGTGGTACCGGTCAGCGGCAGCGACATCCGGACTCCCTCCCTGGTGGACCCCCGAGCCCTACCCGCCCCCGGCGGCGTTCAGTCAGCAGCGCTCCGGCAGCCCCGGGTTCGACGCGGCGGACGCCTCGTCCAGCCCGGTGAGGGCGTCACGCAGCGCCGCCCTGGTGGTGATGCCCAGCTTGGGGAAGATCCGGTACAGGTGGGCGCTGACGGTCCGCGGGGACAGTCGGGTCTGCTCGCCGATCTCCTTGTTGGTCAGGCCGCCCGCGGCCAGGTCGGCGATCCGGCGCTCCTGCCAGGTCAGCAGGCTCGCGGTGCGCGTCGTCGGCCGGGTCGGGACGCCGCCGACCCGCAGTTCGGCCCGGGCCCGGGCGGCCCAGGCGACCGCGCCCAGCCGCTCGAAGGAGTCGGCGGCCGGGGCGAGGAACTCCCGGGCCACGGTGGCGCCCCGGGCGCGGCGGACCCGGATGCCGTGCGCCAGGCGGATCCTTGCCAGCTCGAACGGGAAGTCTGCCGCGGCCGGGTGGGAGACGGCGTGCGCGAAGGCCTCGGCGGCCTCCTCCTCGTCCTCGGCGGTCATGGCCAGGGCCCCGTGGGTCACCAGGGACAGCCGGGGGGAGACAGCGGGCAGGCCGGCCTCCCGGGCGGCGAGCGCGTGCGCGCGGGCCTGCGCGGTGCGCCCGGTGTGGACGGCGGCCTCGACGAGGTCGAGCAGGGTGCGGGAGGCCTGGTGGGCGTAGGGCTGGAAGGCGCCCGGCGCGGTGATGCCGATGGCCTGGAGGTAGGCGCCCTCGTAGTCGCCGTCGCTCAGTGCCGCCGTGGTGCCGGCCGCGTCGGCGAGCTGGGTGAGGAAGCCGACGCCGCGCGGGCGGGCCCAGGCGTCGACCACCGCCTGGAGCTCGCGCGCGGTTGCGGTCTGCCCGCGCATCGCGGCGAGTTGGGCCAGGTAGGCCCGGGTCTGCTGGGCGAACAGCTCGTGCGCGTGCTCGTCGGAGTGCAGCAGGGCCTGCCGTCCGGTCCGTTCGGCGGCCTCCCACTCCCCGACGGCCATCTGGTCCAGCATGATCAGATGCAGCATCACCATGCCGGTGGAGACCGCGCCGGTCTCCAGCTCGCGGGAGACGACGCGCTGCAGGTGCGGGCGGAGCGGGCTGAGGACGTCGAGGTGGTAGGCGGAGACGGCCAGCCGGGCGACGTCCCAGGGCTCCTGGCCCGGCAGGTCGGCGGCGGCCCGCTCCACCGGTCCGGTCCAGCCGGCGCCGTGCCGGACGACGTCGCTCCAGGTGGCGCTGTAGATCCGGGCCCGTTCCCCGACCCTTTCGCCGAGCGCGGCGAGCAGGGCGTGGGTGCGTTCCCACAGGGTCCGGTCGGCTGCGAACTGGCTGGTGGCGAGCAGCAGGGCGAGCAGCCGGTCCAGCACCTCACGGTCGTACCCGGCGATGGGGTCGGAGGCGTGGCCGGGCAGCTCGCCGACCAGCCGCTCGACGGCGGCTGCGATCTGCCGGTGGGTGGAGCGCACGTCGCCGTCCTGGTAGAGCGCCTGGTAGCCGGAGGCCAGGGCGGCGGCGGGGGAGCGGTCGGAGCCGGGCCCGGGGTCGGCCCGCAGGATCCGGCGGGCGTGGCCGAGTCGGGCCGCGTGCCCGGCGATGAACGCCGCGTCGCCGAGCCGCCGGGACCGCTCCGCCGGGTGTTCGCTCAGCTCGGCGGCGCGGGTCAGCCAGGTCACCGCCGTGAGCGCGCCGCCACGCCGGGTCGCGGACTCGGCGCCGGCCTCCAGGACCCGGGCCACCTCCTCGTCCGGGTCCAGGGTGGCCTCGGCCAGGTGGGCGGCCTGCCGTTCGAGGTTCCCCCGGTGGAGCTGCGCCAGCGTCCGGTGAGCCTCGCGGCGCTGGTCGGGGCTCGCCAGCTGGACGACACTGGAGCGCACCAGCGGGTGCCGGAAGGCGAACTCGCCGGTGGCGGGCTCGATCACCAGCAGGCCGCGGGCGACGGCCTCGTCGGCGTCGCGCATCCGGTACCGGCCGGCCGGCATCGTCCCGTCGCCGATCCCGGCCGCGACGCCGTCGAGGGCGCCCTTGAGCAACTCGGCCCGCACGGTCGGGGCCAGGGCGGCGATCCGAGTGCCGTAGAGGTGCTGGAGGCGTCGGGACGGCGAGGCGCCGCGCAGGGCCTGCGGATCGTCGGCGGGCCGTTCCGGGTGGTGGCCGGCCGTGTGGGCGGGCAGTTCCAGCAGGGCGAGCGGGTTGCCCTGGGCCTGGCCCAGCACGAGGCGGCGCAACTGTCGGTCGAGCGAAGGGTAGTGGCCGTCCAGGAGGAGGGCGGCGTCCTCGTCGGTGAGGGTGCCGACCGCCAGCTCGGGCAGTGCGGCGGTGTCGAAGGGTGAGGCGATGTCGGAGCGGACCGCGAGGAGCAGCTTCAACCGGCTGCCGGTCAGTCGGCGGCCGACGAAACCGCAGACCGCGGCGCTGGAGTCATCCAGCCACTGGCCGTCGTCCAGGACGAGGAACAGCGGCTGCTCGACCGAGGCGGAGGACAGCAGGCCGAGCACCGCGATGCCGAGGGTCATCAGAGAGGGCGGCGCGCCCCCGGCCCCGGCGTGGCCGAAGACGGCGTCGAGGGCCGCCCGGGAGTTGTGGTCCAGTCCGGCGGTGTGCGGCAGCAGCGGGTAGAGCAGCTGGTGCAGTCCGGCGTAGGGCAGTTCCGACTCCGCCTCGACACCGGTGGCCCGGACCACGAGCCGCCCTTCCTGGACGGCCAGTTCGGCGGCGTAGTCGAGCAGGGTGCTCTTGCCGACCCCGGTCTCACCGCGGAGGAGCAGGGTTCGGCCCTCCATGGACCGGGTGAACACGGCGAGTTCCTCGCGTTCGCTGTCCCGGCCGAGCAACGGCACGGCTGATCCCACGGTCCAGTTCCCTCCCCGATCGAACCTCCCGGCGGGCGGAGCCCGTGGCCCGCCGTGGCCGCGCAGCGTTGAACGCCGGCCAATTCTCAACGCCGGCCAACATTCAACGCCGGCCAACATTCAACTACTTGGTTGGTTGATTACACCCGGACAAGGAACCGACTGTCAACCAAACGGTTAGTCGGTACTGGGCTAAGGTCTGCGCATGCAACGCGACGCCGAAGCCACCAAGCAGAGACTCATCGCGGCCGGGCGGGCCGAGTTCGCCGCCCACGGACTCCACGGCGCCCGGGTCGACCGGATCGCCGAAGCCGCCCGGAGCAACAAGGCGCAGATCTACCACTACTTCAACAGCAAGGTGGGACTCTTCGACGCGGTCTGGAACTCCGCGGTCGAGCAGATCATCGGCAACCTGCCCTTCGACGGGGACGGCGACCTCCCCGAGTTCGCGGCCCGGCTCAGCGACATCTACGCCGAACACCCGGAGACCCCGCGGCTGATCACCTGGCAGCACCTGGAGCGCGGCGACGAAGCGCTCAACGGCTACGCCGTCGACGAGGTCCGCCGGCGGATCGGCGTGCTCGCCGACGCCCAGGCCCGGGGTGTGGTGTCGGACCGGTTCGAGGCCCGGTTCCTGTTCGCGCTGATGGTCCACCTCGCCATGCTGTGGCCCGCCATGGCCCCCGAGGTGCGCACGGTGGTGGACCTCGACGACGCGGAGCGGCGGGAGCTGGTCCGGCGGGTGGCCGCCGGACTGCTGGAGTGATCCCTGGGAGGGCGTCGGTCGCGAACCGTTCGCGGTGAGCCGGTGCGGACGTACGGAGTCATTCGACCGATCCCGCGTCCGTACCCGCGCCGGTGAAGTGCAGTCGGATGACCGATGCCGCGCCGTCGCTCCTACGGCACCGTGGAGGCGGGTAGGACCCGGCGGGGTCCGAATCGTTCGGCATCCCGGCACCCCCACGGAAGGCGGTTCACACATGTCCACTTCGAGGATCATGCTCTGCGGCTCGGCCACGGCAGCCGTCGCAATCGCGGCCCTGATCGGCTTCGGCGCCGGTTCGGCGCAGGCCGCCGGCTGGCCGCCGTTGCAGCCGGGCGCGCACCTGTACACCGGTACCGACGGGAGCGGCGCGGTGACCACGGTCGACCTGGGCGACCTCGGCACCTGCCGCACCCTGGCGGCGCCCGTACGCTCGGTGCAGGTCGCCGACGGCTCCGCGTCCGTGGTGCTGTACCCGGGCCGGGGCTGCACGGGCGCCGTCCCGTGGGGCACCGGCTCGCTCGCTCAGTCCAACACGCCCTGGGCGATGCTGAGTTACCGAGTGGTCCCGGCCTGACGGAGGCCGGGGTGCGGTGCCGGACGCCGGTACCGGGGGCGCGGCTCGTGCCCCCGGTACCGGCGTCTCCGGAGCGGTCAGCGCGACTGGGCCCACTCGTAGAGGCGGTGGGCGCTGTCGCCGAACCGGGTGGCGTAGAGCGTGCCCGGCTGCCCGCCCACGAGTTCGTCCGTGGTGGTGGTGATGCCGACGACGGTTCCGGAGCCGGTCCGGGTGTCGAACCGGGCGAGGTGCGGGCCGCCGCTCGCTCCGTGGCCCATGTTGCAGGACTCGCCCCACAGGAGAGGCGCCTTGGGGCTCGGCCGGTTCGGGCCGGCGCAGTGGATCATGCGCGAACCGGCGTACGCGGCGCCGGGGTCGTTGAGCCGGTCCTTCGGGTAGCCGAAGGCGTGGACGAACTCCCCCGCGACGGGATCGGAGAACGCGATCCGCTGGTTCCCCGTGACGTCCGCGAGCCGCCGCCCGTCGGCGGACGGGTTCGCCACCAGGATCCCCGTGTCGAAACCGGCCGCGGCGACGTCCGACGAGCCGGTGCCGTTCCGGTCGGCGTCCCAACGGGAGGACGTGGCCATGGACTTGATGCTGAACCCGCCGAGCGGCTTGGTCCCGTTCCGGTAGCCGGGCACGAAGTAGGTGTTGTGCGTCCAGGTGCCCTCGGCCGCGGGCGCCCCGACGCCCCGCAGGCAGTGCGCCGCGGTGACGAGGGTGCTGTGGTTCGCGCTGGTGACGACGGTCGCGGTGCAGCTGCCGTCGTAGCCGTCGGAGAAGGTGAAGAAGAGCCGGCCGACACTCCTGTTCACCGCGCCGCCGTGGGTCCAGACGGCCCCGGGGTCCGGGGTGTTCGGGGCCAGTGGGCGCTGGTCGTCGGGCGTGTTGTCGTCGGCGGGCACGGGGGTGTCCTCGGGGACCATGGCGCCCGCCAGTTTCATCCGGGCGGCGGTCCAGTAGGCGTCGATCCGGTCGCGCTCCTGCGGGGTGGTGGCGCCGGCGTGCGTGGTGACGGAGTCCGGCTCGGCGGCGAGGGCGGCGGTGGGCAGCAGGGCCGCCGCCGCGGTGGCCGCGCTCAGGAGGAGGGCCGCTGCGGAGGGGAGTCGGCGGGGGAGTGCTCGTGTGGTTGACATCGTCGCCCATCTCGGTCGGGTGCGATCGGGTTCGTCGGGGGCAGGTGCGGCCGCGGTCCGCCCCTGCCCGCCGGGGATGTCGGCACTGTACGAACGGAACGTCAGGTCCATGTCCGGATCGCGTCTCACTCGTCCATCGGTAGCGTCAGGTTCCGGTAACGGCAGTGTGGCCGGGCAGAGGTGCCCGTTGGGCGCCGTGGTCCGGCTCCAGCCGCAGCTCGCGGTCCGAGGTCATGGGTGAGCAGGGCGTGCTGGAGCACGGGGATCACTCCGCGGGGAGAGGCCGGGCCCCGACGGCCCGCAAGAGGGCGGAATTCTGCCTGTGGACGGGCGCCGGAGGAAGGCGGTGCGACGAGGCGGACCACTTCGGCGGTGCTCCTGAGCACCCGCCGGTGGCCGTCGCCACCGGTGCTCACTCGGAGATCTCGTCGTCACCTGCCACGTCTGCCGCTCCTCGATTCTCCGACGACACGCTGACGGCACGCTGGCTGCACGTCACGGCGACGCCAGCAGGGCGGGCCCCGTTCCCGTCACCTGGCTGACAGGTGACGGGAACGGTTCGTTCGAAGCCCGGTGCGGTCAGCTGAGCCGGTAGTGGACGGGGAGGGCGAGGACACCCCGGATGACTCCGGAGTCGATCCAGTCGAGCGAGTCCACCGGGACGGCGAGTTCCAGCTCCGGGAGGCGGGCGAGCAGGACGCGCAGGGCGATGGTGGCCTCCAGCCGGGCGAGCGGGGCGCCGAGGCAGTGGTGGATGCCGTGGCCGAAGGCGAGGTGGCGGGAGTCGGGTCGGCTCACGTCGAGGGCGGGCGGGTCGGCGGGGCAGGTCTGTGGGGCGTCATGGCCGGCGGAGCCGAGGGCGACCACGACCACGCCGCCGCGGGGGATGGTCACTCCGCCCAACTCCAGGTCGCGTGCCGCGTAGCGGTTGGTGGAGCGCTCGACGGAGGTGTCGTGGCGCAGGAACTCCTCGACCGCACCGGGCAGCAGCTCCGGCCGTTCGCGCAACCGCCTGAGCTGATCCGGGTGTTGCAGTAGGGCCAGTTGGGCGTTGCCGAGCAGGTTGACGGTGCTCTCGTGGCCCGCGACGACCAGCATCAGCGCGGTGCCGACCAGTTCCTCCTCAGTGAGCCGACCCGCCTCGTGGTCGCGGACGGCGACCAGTGCGGACAACAGGTCGTCCTGCGGGTGGCGGCGCTTGGCGGCGATCAGGTCGGCCAGCAGGCGGTGCAGCGCGGCCAACGCGGGGCGGTGTTCGGGGGAGGCGGGCCGCAGTGCCTGCGCCGACCAGTGGCGGAAGTCGCGGTGGTGCGCGGCCGGGACCCCGAGGAGTTCGGCGATGACGGTGGCGGGCAGCGGGGCGTTGTAGGCCTCGACGAGATCGGTGGTGCCCGAGGGGGGCAGCGCGTCGATCAGCCGGTGGGCGATCTGTTCGATCCGTGGGGCGAGTTCGGCGGTGCGGCGCGGGGTGAAGGCGGCCGCGGCGAGGCGGCGCAGCCGGGTGTGCTCGGGCGGGTCGGCCTCCATCATCTGGGCGCCGAGGCCGACGGAGGGCCGGTGCAGGACGAAGCCGGCCGCGTCGAGGGCGTCGGCGGCGGGGGTGGCGTCCTTGAGCAGGGCGGGGTGGGTCAGTGCCGTCCGGGCGAGGTCGTGGCCGACCACCACCCAGCCCTCCAGGCCGGGTTGGAACGCGGCCCGGTGGATCGGGCCGAGTGCCCGCAGCCGGCCGTACCGCGCGGGGGCGTCCGCCTTGAAGGCGGCGTCGAGGACCACCGTGGCGGGCCGGTGGGCGGGTTCGTCGTTCGCATCCATGGGAGCGACTCCTGTCGGGGAAGGGGGGTCGGCGACAGCGGGTCCGGGCCGACGTCCGTGGCCTGCGGATCTCCATCGTTCGGGCGGCCGCGCAGCCCCGCATCGGTCATCTGACGCCCGGGCCGGTCGGCGGCGGGTCGTTCCATGACTGCACGTCGGTTCCGGAGTCATCTGACCGAAGCCCCGGCGCGTGCCGGTGGGCGACGGTGGTACCAGCACGAACCACCAGCGAGTACCGACGGGCAATCGGTGCGCACCCGACGTGCCGATCGACAGGAAGAGGCCCCGGATGGCCAGGTCAGAGATCCGTTTCGACAGCGCCGGCATCGAGATCGCCGCGCACCTGTACCTCCCCGACACCCCGGCCCCGGGCCCGCGCCCGGCCCTGGTGGTCGGCCACCCGGGGACGGGGGTGAAGGAGCAGACGTCCGGCACCTACGCGCAGCTGCTGGCCGGGCGCGGCTTCGTCACCCTCGCCTTCGACGCGGCCCACCAGGGCGAGTCCGGCGGTCTGCCGCGCGGGCTGGAGGACCCGGCCCAGCGGGTGGAGGACTTCAAGGCCGCAGTGTCCCACCTGGTCACCCGGGCGGAGGCCGACGCCGAGCGGATCGGCCTGCTCGGCATCTGCGCGTCCGGCGGGTACGCGCTGGCCGCCACCGGCGGCGACAGCCGGGTCCGGGCGGTGGCCGCGGTGTGCACGGCCGACCCGTCCCGCCAGTTCCGGCTCGGCGCCGACGGCGGCCAGGACCCGGCCGTCTTCCGGGCCCTGCTGGCCGCAGCCGCCCGGGCCCGTACCGCCGCCGCCCGGGGCGAGGACCCCGGCGCGCTGACGGTGTTCCCGGAGACGGTCGAGCAGGCGCGCCAGCTCGGCGGCGAGCACGGCGCCGAGGGCTTCGCGTACTACTGCACCTCGCGCGGCGCGCACGAGCGGTCCGCGAAGTCCCTGGCCTGGGAGAGCGTCGACCGGCTGGCCGGCTACGACCCCTTCTTCGCCGTCCCGCTGATCGGCCCGCGCCCGATGCTGCAGATCATCGGCGAGCGCGCCGTCACCGCCTGGATGGCCGTCGAGGCCCACCAGCGTGCCACCGGCCCTGCCGAGTTGCACCGGATCGCGGGCGCGAGCCACGTCGACCTCTACGACCAGGAGGAGTACATCGACCGGGCCCTCGACAAGCTGGCCGACTTCTTCACCGCCCAGCTGGGCCCCGCGCGCTGAACGTCCGTTCCGGTGCCCGTTGCTGTGCACCGGCGCCGGAACACCCCACCTCCCACCCCGAACCCGAGGAGTCCTCGATGGCAGCATCCGGAAACACCGACCGCCCCTCCACCGGCCGACGCCGCTTCCTCGGCCTCGCCGCGGCCGGTGTCGTCGCCGGCCAGGTCGGCGTGTCCGCCCGGGCCCAGGCACAGGCCCCGGTCCAGGCCCCGCCCCCGGCTCCGGCCCAGGCACCCGCCCCGGCTCCGCGGCCCGCGCCGGGCATCCGCCCCTACCGGATCAAGGTCCCGCAGAGCGAGCTCAACGAACTCCGCCGCCGAGTCCGGGCGACCCGGTGGCCCGACCGCGAGACCGTCGACGACCGCAGCCAGGGCGCCCAGCTGGCCAAGCTGCGCCCGCTGGTGGAGCACTGGGGCACCCGGTACGACTGGCGGACGGTGGAACGGCGCCTCAACGAGCTGCCGCAGTTCGTCACCGAACTCGGCGGACTGGACATCCAGTTCGCCCACATCCGCTCCCCGCATGCCGGCGCGATGCCGATGCTGATGACCCACGGCTGGCCCGGCTCGATCGTCGAACTGCTCAAGGTCATCGGCCCGCTGACCGACCCCACCGCACACGGCGGTCGCGCCGAGGACGCCTTCCACCTGGTGCTGCCGACCCTGCCCGGCTACGGCTTCTCCGGCAACCCCGCCGGGACCGGCTGGAACTTCGCCCGGATCGCGCGCACCTTCCACGAACTGATGCTGCGCCTCGGCTACCCGGAGTACGTCTCGCAGGGCGGTGACCACGGCGCGATCCTCTCCGAGGTGCTCGCCGTCCAGCAGCCGAAGGGCCTGCTCGGCATCCACGTCAACATGCCGGGGACCGTGCCGGAGGACCTGCTGCGCCGGCTGCGCAACTTCGACCCGGCCCCGGCGAACCTGTCCGCCGCGGAGGTACGGGCGTACGACAGGCTGCTGCACTTCTACCGCGACGGCTTCGGCTACGCGGCGATGATGAATCGGAGCCCGCAGACGATCGGTTACTCCCTCACCGACTCCCCGGTCGGCATGGCGGCCTACTACTACGACAAGTTCGCGGAGTGGACGGACTCCGACGGTGAGCCCGAGAAGGTCCTCACCTACGACGAGATGCTGGACGCGATCTCGCTGTACTGGCTGACCGGCACCGGCGCCTCCTCGTCCCGGCTGTACTGGGAGGGCACCCGGGCCGGCGGCGGGCCGTTCAACGCGGTGCCGATCCCGAAGCTGCCGGTCGCGGTGACGGTCTTCCCCGCCGAGATCTACCCGGCGCCGCGCAGTTGGGGCGAGCGGACCTTCGGCAACATCATCCACTGGAACGAGGTCGACCGGGGCGGCCACTTCGCCGCCTGGGAGCAGCCGCAGCTGCTGGCCGAGGAACTCCGCACCGCCTTCCGCACGCTGCGCTGACCCGGGTGCTCGAGGGGCGGCGTTCCGAGGAGGCCGACCCGGGAGGGAGGCGCGGGGGCGCCGCCCTCCCGGAGCTCAGGGCCGCCGGTCAGCGGGTGGCGCGGGCCGCCTGCTCGATCACGCCCGCCACCACGCCGGGGTGGGACACCGCGACGGAGTGCGATGCCGCCACCTCGGTGGTGTGGGCGTGGGCGCGCCGGGCCATGAACCGCTGGGCCTCGGCCGGGATGTTGCGGTCCTCGGTGGTGATGACGTCCCAGCTGGGGACGGTCTGCCAGGCGGCACCGGTGGCCTGCTCGGTCAGCGCGGCCTGGGCGATCGGCCGCTGGGCGGCGGCTGCCAGCGCGGCCCGGTCGGCGGGGACGTCGGCGGCGAACTGGGCCCGGAACCGGTCCTGTCGGATGTACAGGTCGGTGCCGGTGCTGCCGTCGGCGTTGGTGACCGGCACCGGGTCCAGCGTGCCGGACAGGGTCGAGCCCGGGAACGCGGTGGTCAGCCCGAGCGCGGACTCGCCGGGCGCGGGCAGGAACGCGGCGACGTAGACGAGCGCCTTGACCTGCGGCCGCTCGACGGCGGCCGCGCTGATCACCGAGCCGCCGTAGGAGTGGCCGACCAGCACGACGGGGCCCTTGACGTGGTCGATCACGCTGCGCAGCGCGCCCGCGTCGGAGGCCGGGCCGCGCAGCGGGTCGGCGGCGGCCACCACCGGGTAGCCGTCGCGGCGCAGTTGCGCGACGACGCCGTCCCAGCTGGAGCCGTCGGCGAACGCGCCGTGCTCCAGGACGACGGTCGGTTTCGGGCCCCGGTCGGCGGCCGCTTCCTCGGTCGCGGCGCTCGCGGTGCCGGCGACGGCGAAGGCGATCGCGCCGACCCCGGCGGCGGCACCGGTGACGAGGCGACGCAGGCGGCCGTGCTCAAGGCTGAACATGGAAGTGCTCCAAGGGGTTTCGAACGGTGAGTGGATCCAGCGGGCCTCACTGTGCTCCGTCCTCGGGGCCCGGCGCATCGGTCATGTGACTCCGTCCTTCCGGCTGTTCGGCTGCGCCCTGGGGCGCATCGACCGAGCGTCAGGTGACTGATGCGGCGTCACCGGCCGGGCGGCCAGAGTGAGGGGGCCAAGTCCGATACCGAGGAGAGATCATGAAAAGACGGTTCCTGGCCGTCGTCGCGGCAGCCGTCCCGCTGGTCACCGCCGTTGCCGTGTCCACTCCGGTGAGCGCGTCGCCGGAGCTCGCCGCCGTCAGCGCCACCGCCGCGGGTGCCACCGCCGGCCAGGCGGCGTTCAGCTGCGCCCCGGCCGGGATCCCGGCCCCGGCGGGCACCGCCGTGGAGTCCGTGACTGCGGTCGCGGTACCGGCGGGGACCTTCCAGGTGCCCGGGGAACCGCCGCTCGGCGGCTTTCCGGTGCCCGACGTCCCGGCGCACTGCGAGGTGACGGTCACTCTGACCCACCCCGGTGCCAACGACCACGCCAAGGTCGACGTCTGGCTGCCGCAGGCGGGTTGGAGCGGCCGTTTCCAGGCGGTGGGCGGCAGCGCCTACGCCGCCGGGGACAACGGCGCCGGTCTCGCCGCAGCCGTCAAGCAGGGCTACGCGGCCGCCACCACCGACGCCGGGGTCGGCGGGGCCCTGGACACCAGCTGGGCGCTGGACGCCGCCGGGCGGGTCGACACCGCGCTGCTGGACAATTTCGCTTCCCGCTCGGCGCACGAGATGGCGCTGGTCGGCAAGGAGGTGGTGGCCGCGGTCTACGGTCGGGCGGCGTCCTACTCCTACTGGAACGGCTGCTCCACCGGCGGCCGCCAGGGCTACCTGGAGGCCCAGCGCTACCCGACGGACTTCGACGGCATCAAGGCCGCCGCGCCGGGCGTCAACTGGAACCAGTTCGAGGTCGCCACCCTCTGGCCGCAGGTGGTGATGAACGAGACCCGTACCTACCCGACCGGGTGCGAGTTCGACGCCTTCAACCGGGCCGCCCTCAAGGCCTGCGACCCGCTCGACGGCGTCGTCGACGGCCTGATCAGTGACCCGCAGCGGTGCGCCTTCGACCCGCGCGGCCTGGTCGGCACCCGGGTCGAGTGCGACGGCAAGCAGATCACCGTCACCGCGGCGGACGCCGAGGTGGTCCGGCGGATCTGGGACGGCCCGCGCGACGTCAACGGCAAGCGGCTCTGGTACGGCCTGCCGATCGGCGCCGACTTCCGCTACCTGGCGGCCAGCAAGACGGACGCGAACGGCGTCACCACCGGGGTGCCGTTCGTCGTCCCGGCCGCGTGGGTCGCCACCTTCGTGCAGAAGCAGCCCGGGTTCGACACCGCGCACCTCACCCGCGCGCAGTTCGACCGGATCTTCCGGGCGGCCCGCGCCGAGTACGACCAGGTCATCGGCACCCGCGACGCGGACCTCTCCGCGTTCCGAGATGCCGGCGGCAAGCTGCTCAGCTGGCACGGCGACGCCGACCAGCTGATCCCCACCGCCGGCACGGTCGACTACCGCCGGCGGGTGGAGGAGCGGATGGGCGGCGCGACGAAGGTCGACGACTTCTACCGGCTGTTCCTGGCCCCCGGCGTCGAGCACTGCGGTCTGGACGGCGGCAGGGTCGACGACCTGGCGGCGCTGACCGGCTGGGTCGAGCAGGGCACGGCGCCCTCGGTGCTGCACGCCACCCTGACCACCGGCACCGGCGGCACCGTCGCCCGCGACCTGTGCCGTTACCCGATGGTTTCCCGCTACACCGACCACGGGGACCCGGCCGCCGCGAGCAGCTTCCGCTGCGTCCGGCCGCCGCGTCACTGACCCTCCCCGAAGCGGCCGGAGGCCCGGGAGCTGTGGCTCCCGGGCCTTCGGCTGTGGGAGCGACCGGAGGCGTCAGCCCTGGCGGTCCGCGTCGGCCCGGCCCAGTGCGTCGCGCAGTGCGGCGCGGGCCGTGATGCCCAATTTGGGGAAGATCCGGTACAGGTGCGAGCCGACGGTGCGCGGCGACAGGTGCATCCGGTGACCGATCTCCTTGTTCGTCAGGCCGCAGGCGGCCAACTCGGCGATCCGGCGCTCCTGCGAGGTCAACGGGTCCGGGTTCGGGGCCGAGGGGTGCGGCGGGACGCCGGCGGCGCGCAGTTCGGCCCGGGCCCGTTCGGTCCAGTCGGCCGCGCCCAGCCGTTCGAACGCCCGGGCCGCCAGGGCCAGGTACGGCTGCGCGGCCGCCCGCCCCCGGACCCGGCGCAGCCGGGTGCCGTGCGCCAGCCGGATCCGGGCCAGCTCGAACGGGAAGCGGGCGGCGTCCGGGGCGGCTTCGGCCCGTGCGAACAGCTCGGCGGCCTCCTGCTCGTCCTTGGCGGTCATCGCCAGCGCGCCGTGGGTGATCAGGTCCAAGCGGGGGGAGAGGGCCGGCAGTCCGGCGTCGCGGGCGGCGAGCGCGTGCGCCCGGGCCTGCTCGGCGCGCCCGCTGTGGCAGGCGGCCTCGACCAGGTCCAGCAGGGTGCGTGAGGCCTGGTACGCGTAGGGCCGGAAGGTGCCCGGTGGAGTGATGCCGACGGCGTGGAGGTACGCGCCCTCGTAGTCGCCGGCGCCCAGGGCAGCGGTCGCGCCGGCCGCGTCGGCGGCCTGGGTGAGGAACCCCAGACCGCGCGGACGGGCCCAGGCGTCCACCTCGGCCCGGAGCTCCCGGGCCCGGGCGGCCTGCCCGCGCAGCGCCGCCAGCTGGGCCAGGTGGGCCCGGCTCTGGGCGGCGAACAGCTCGTGGCCGTGCTCGACCGCCAGGTCCAGACCGCGCCGTCCGGTGGCCTCGGCCTCGGTCCATTCGCCGGCCGTCAGCTGGTCGAGTGTGATCTGGTGCAGCATCGCCATACCGGTGGCCACCGCGCCGGTCTCCAGCTCGCGGTCCACGACGTGCTGCAGATGGGGGCGGTAGTGGCCGAGGAGGTCGAGGTGGTAGGCGGAGGTGGCCAGCCGGGTGACGTCCCAGGGGGCCAGCTCGGTGAGGCCCGCCGCGGCCCGCAGCACCGGCGCGGCCCGGCCGGCGCCGTGCCTGGTCACGTCGCTCCAGGTGTCGCTGTAGAGGTGCGGGCGTTCGGTGACCAGGTCGCCGAGGGAGGCGAGCAGCGCGCGGGTGCGTTCCCAGAGCGTGCGGTCCCCGCTGTACTGACTGATCGCCAGGAGCAGTGTCACCAGCAGGGGGAGGACCGGCCCGGGCTCGGCGGGCGTGCCGTCGGCGGCCGTTGAGCGGGTTTCGCCGGGCGCCCCGGTGGGCGCCCCGCGGTCCCGCAGCTCCTCGATCGCGGCCGAGACCCGGCGGTGGGTGGAGCGTACGTCCCCGTCCTGGTGGAGCGCCCGGTAGGCGGCCACCAGCACCGAGGCCGGTGACTCCGGCGTACCGGGCGGGAGGTCGGCCCGGAGCAGCCGCTGCGCCTGACCGAGTCGGGTGGTGTGACCGGCGACGAAGGCGGCCTCGGCCAGCCGCCTGGACCGGCCGGCCCGGTCCTCGCTGAGTTCGGCGGCCCGGGTCAGCCAGTTCACGGCCGCCAGCGCCACGCCGCGCCGGATGGCGGACTCGGCGGCGGCCTCCAGGAGGGCGGCGACGTCCTCGTCGGGGTCGACCGTCGCGGCCGCCAGGTGGGTCGCCCGGCGTTCGGGGTTCCCCCGGTGGACCTGGGCCAGCACCAGGTGGGCGGCGCGGCGCTGGTCGGCGGTGGCCAGTTGCACCACGGCGGAGCGCACCAGCGGGTGGCGGAAGACGAGATCGCCGGTGACCGGCTCGGTGTCCAGCAGCCCGGCGGCCACGGCCGGGTCGGCGTCGCGCATCCGGTACCGGCTGCCGGGGGCCGCCTCGGCGCTTCCCGGCGCGCCCGCACCGTCGAGCGCACCCGTCAGGAGTTCGGCCCGCACCCGCGGGTCGAGGGCTTCGATGCGGGGGCCGAAGAGCCGTTGCAGCCGCCGCGGCAGCGGCACGCCGTGCGGGCCCCCGAGGTCCTCTACCGGGCGGCCGTCCGGACGGTCCGCGACCTGGGCGGGCAGCTCCAGCAGCGCGAGCGGATTGCCCCGGGCCTGGTCCAGTACGGTCCGGCGGACCCGTCGGTCCAGCTCCGGGTGGCTCTGGTCGAGCAGACGCGCGGCGTCCTCGTCACCGAGGGCGGCGACCGGCAGTTCGGGCAGGGCGGCGGTGTCGAAACGGGACGTGACGTCGGTGCGGACCGCGACCAGCAGCTTCACCCGGCTGCCGGCCAGCCGCCGGGCGACGAAGCCGAGGACGTCGGCGCTGGAGTCGTCCAGCCACTGCCCGTCGTCGAGGACCAGCAGCAACGGCCGCCGGGCGGCGGAGACCGGGAGCAGGCCGAGGACGGCGATGCCGAGTGCCATGACCGAGGGCGGACCGCCCGGCGGCCGGCCGGGAGCCGGGCCGGACCCCGGCCCTGACCCTGACCCGGGCCCTGACCCGGACCCGGAGCCGAACACCCCGCCCAGCACCGAGCCGAGCACTGTCCGGGAGTCGTCGTCCAGCCGCGCGAGGTCGGCGAGCAGTGGATGGAGGAGCTGGTGCAGTCCGGCGTGGGGCAGTTCGGACTCCGCCTCGACGCCGGCGGCCCGGGCGACGACGTGGCCCGCCCGCTCGGCCAGCGTGGCGGCGTGGTCCAGCAACGCGCTCCTGCCGACCCCCGCCTCGCCGCGCAGGACCAGTGCCCCGCCCGTGGCGGACTCCACGAACGCCGCCAGCTCAGCCTGTTCCCGCGCGCGCCCCACCAGCTCCGTACCGGCGGACCCCACCCCCCTGCTCCTTCCCGTACGGCTCCCTGCGGCCGCGCCACGTGCGGGCGGTGGTTCAGACGGTGTGCAGCGGGCCCGCGAAGGACTTGCGGAGGGCGCCGGGGGCGGCGACGGGGAGCAGGGCGGCGAGCATCCGGCCCTTGAGGTGCTGGGGGTGGCGGGTGAGTTCGACGTCGACCCGGGTGCGGTCGCCTTCGGGGGTGAGCCGGAAGACCCAACCGCCGCCGGGGCCGAAGAGCTTGGAGTCCAGGGTGGTGACGGTGACGGTGTCGCCGTCGGGCTCCCACTCGTAGCGGGCGCGCTCCCAGGCGGCCGCGGTTCCCTCGGTGACCTCGGCCCAGGTGTCGCCGAGGGCGTGCACCTCGAAGTGTTCGGCGTCGATGGACGGCCAGGCCTCGGCGCGGGCGGGGCCGAAGTCGGTCAGGACCGCCAGGACGTCCTCGGCGCCGAGTGTGGAGACGAGCTGGAAGCGTACGACTGCCATGGTGGTGTCCTCATCGAAGTAACTGTTCTGACCGGTGACGAGAGAGTTCCATGAGTTTTCGTCACCTGTCAAGACGGTTACGCGGATCGGGTCGGGGAACGCGGAACGGGCGGACACCCCTCCGTGGGGTGTCCGCCCGTTCCGCGTGCGGGCGGCGGCCCGGCCTCCTCCGAACGGCCTGGCCGACGCCGTGGGCTCGCCTCTCGGCGCCGTCCTGGGGCACATCTGCTCCAGCTCCTGCACGGCGGCTCCGGTGTCCGGCTCACCGCCGTCGCCTGCTGCCCGGGCCGAGCCTTCGGTGAGCTGCCGTCGCGGGCCCTACGGCACGGCCGGGGGGAGCGTCGCGCCGGGGGAGTTCGGTGCCCAGGTGGGCGGAGCGGCGGCCTCCTGGGGGTCGGTCTCGCGCATCAGGACGCGCCAGCCGTCCGCGCCGCCGTTGCCGTCGAGGCGCAGGCGCAGCTGTTTGACCTGCCGGGTGCGTTCGAAGTACAGCACCACCGACTGGCGGACCGAGCCCTCGCCGTGGAACTCCGCGGTGACCGGCCCCTGGGCGCCGTCGCGGAACGCCCGGACCCAGTTCGCGGCCGTGCCGCGCGCCTCGGTGGTGGAGCCGTCGGAGCTGGCCATCGTCGCCAGCGAGCCCTCGGAGCCGTCGGCGAGGCGCCAGACGATCTGCTGGGTCAGGTGCAGGGTGCCCGTCGAGGGGTAGCCGACCACGCGCAGCGGCTCGTGGGCGGCGTAGTCGTTGACGTAGCGCAGGTCGTCGTCGGCCGACAGCCACCAGGCGGTGGTGGCGGAGGAGACGAGGGCGGCGGCCAGCGCGGCGGCCGTGATCGCCTTCCACCGGCCCGAGGAGCCCTCCCGGTGCTCCCGGTGCTCCCGGCGGTCCGGGCCCTCCGTGGCCCCGGTCGACCTTGGGTCATGCATTGCTGCTCCTTTGCCCACTGTTGAACAACAGTGCTGCGGGGAGCCTAGGGAGCGCGGCGGCCCGGCGGCGGTCGCGAAAGCGGGACGAACACGGCCAAAGGCCGATGATCTCCCGGAATGTTGATGGGATCGTGACGTCCGGTCGGAACCGCCCCCGGCGCTGGTCGGTGCCGGGGGCGGGCGTCTGCCGGTGGGTCAGTCCAGCGTCCACCGCTGCAACGGCGAGCCGCTGTCGGGTTGTTGGGTCAGCAGGTCGCCGTCGGCGGGCCCGGCCGTGGTCAGCAGGAGTCCGCTGCGGCGGTTGGCCAGGGTGTAGGCGCCGGAGGGGAGCCGGGTGGCGGTCCAGCGCTGGTTGTCGCCGCCGGTGCAGGTCCACTGGATCACCGGGGTGCCGGGTGCGGTGGCGCCGCCCCGGTCGTCCGCGCACAGCCGGGAGTGGAGGTTGGTGAGGGTGTACGAGCCGTCGGCCTGCCGGGCGAAGGTCCAACCCTGGTTCCCGCCCCCGTTGGTGGCCCAGGTGTCGAGCTGGGTGCCCGGGGTGGTGGACCAGTCGGGGACGTCCAGGGCCTTGCCGGCGGTGGACAGCACGTGGGTGCCGTCGAGGCCCGGTGCGGCGGTGGCGGGGGTGAGGGTGAGGGTCTGGGCGGTGACCGGGCGGGTGTCGGCGCTGCTGCCGGGGTTGTCCCAGCTGCGCTGGGGGGAGGTGGTCACGGCCTGGGCCCCGGTGGTGAGGCTGAGCGCGAGGTCGCTGTAGCGGTTGACCAGGCGGTAGCCGCCGGTGGGGGTGGACGGGCCGCTGCCCGTCGGGCTGGTCACCACGGTCTGGACGGACCACTGCTGACCGGTGGTCGGGTTGCCGCCGCGGGCCGAGAGGGTGGGGGCGGCGCCCCAGGCGCGTCCGGCGTTGCCGCGGGCGTCGACGCCGAGCAGCTTGCCGGACCCGGCGTTGGCGATGGTGTAGAAGCCGTCGCCGGTGGGGGTGAAGGTCCACTGCTGGGCGGCGGTGTCGGCGCCGGCGGAGGTGGTGAGGGCGCTCCCGCTCTGGGCCAGGGAACGGCCGTTGCCCGCGGCGAGCCGGTACGGCACCCCGGCGGTGACGGGGGCGGCCGGTGGGGTGCCGGCGGCGGTCGGGGCGATGGTGACCTCGGCGTACTCGCCGCTGCCGGTGGAGCAGCTGAACCAGCAGTAGGAGCGGAAGGTCCTGCCGAGCACGGTGGTGCCGGTCCGGCTGCCGGAGTCCACCAGCCAGCGGTACCAGGAGCTCTGCGGCCCGCCGACGGAGCCGATGTCGGTCCACTGCTGGGTGGCCAGGTCGTCGGTGACGTAGTAGTGCTGGGGCTGGTCGGATCCGGCCTCGTTCTCGGGGGTGCCGACGTACTTGCCGAGGTAGGCGCTCCAGGCGATGTTCAGCACCGACAGCTGTGAGGGGGCCGGCATGGTGCCGGCGGCGATCTGGGTGCGGATGCTGCCGGTCCGGTCGGGGGAGTAGCCGTCACCGGGGGCGAGGTAGCCGGTGCCGACCCCCTGGGCGGGGACGAGGTCGCTCTCGGCGCCGCCGACGCCCGGGGTGGACCAGGAGCCGTCGTGCCACTTGGTCCAGGAGGAGGCGGCCATCTTCCCGGAGATCGGCGCGCGGGCGACGTGCTCCTCGAAGCCGCCCCAGCCGCCGGTCTTGTCGACGGCCCGGGACATGTAGAACACGTAGAAGTAGCCGGAGCGGTAGTCGGTGAACAGGCGCGGGTCGCCGTCGCCGTAGGAGTAGGTGGAGTTGGGGAAGGTGGTGGTGTCGCCGCGGACCGTGCTGTACGGGGTGGTGATCGCGTGGTCGGTGATCGCCCAGGTGTGGCCCCGGTCCTTGGAGACGGTGGCGTCGATGGCGTCGTAGTGCAGGCCGTCGCCGAACGGCTGCGGGGTGAACTCGTTGTGGACCAGGCCGTACCACCAGCCGGTGTCGGGGTCGACCCAGACCCCGGTCAGGTCGCAGTAGTTGGGCTGGGCGTAGCCGGAGCCGGCGGGGGCGGCGGTGGCGCCGCGGCCGGTCGGGCTGTTGTCGCAGCGCCAGGTGGTGTCGCCGTTGCTGTCCTGGGGGTTGGTGGGGTTCACCGCGGTGCTGATCGGCGCGAGGGCGGCGGTGTCGAAGTTCGAGCCGCTGTAGAACTGCCAGCTGCGGCCGTCCTTGGCGCCGTACAGCGAGTGCGCGGACTGGTAGTAGAACTGCCCGTCGGTGTCGGTGTAGCCGAAGGCGGGGGTGTCGTCGGCGTTGCCGAAGGGGACGGGCTTCCCGGTCGAGAGGGTGTACGAGGCGGGCGGTGCCGCGCTGCCGCCCCAGACCTCGGTGGGGGAGGGCGTGCACGGGGCGAGGCCGACGCGGGCCCCGTCCGTGGCCGAACTTCCCTGGACCGCCAGGCACTTGGCCGACTTTGCGGCGTAGACGGTGCCGTCCGGGAGCCAGCCGAACCTCTGGTTGGGGCCGGAGGTGCAGCTGTAGAGCTGGAGCAGTGCGCCGGTGGCGTTGGAGGCGTCGGTGACGTCGAGGCACTTGCCGAACGCGGTGACGCTGCCGTCGGGGTTGCGGGTCCACTGCTGGCGGGCCGAGCCGTCGCAGCCGAGCAGCTGGACGGGGTTGCCGTCGGCGGTGCCGCCGCCGGCGTCGTCCAGGCACTTGCCGCCGATGGTGACCGTGCCGGTGGTGGCAGTGGCAGTGGCAGCGATGGCGGTGGCGGCGGGCGGGGCGGCGGAGGCGGGGGGTGCGGCGGCGAGCGGGAGGCAGGTCGCCGCCGCCAGGGCCAGGACCGGCACGAGCGAGGCCCGGGCCGGCCGGGACGTCGTCCGTCTCATCGGGGGATCCTTCCGGAGGCGTGCCGCCCGTGACGTGGGGGAGGCGGCACGACTGGCGATTAGTTCCGCCAGAATCCGAACTTATTGCGGGTCGTGTCAACCCCCGTGCAGCAGATCGGGGCATACGGTTCAGCGCCGCGCGGGCGTCATGGCGCTGGTCGGGTCCTGGTAGACGGCATCCAGGGCGAGCAGCGCCCCGCCCCGGGCCGTCCCGGTCAGCCCGGTGGTGGACAGCACGATCTCGCAGCCCCCGGCGTCCGGGGCCATCACCCGCTCGCGCACCTGGGCGGTCACGCTGTCCAGCAGGTACTCGCCGAAGAAGGCGAAGTGCCCGCCGAGGACGATCAGTCGGGGGTTGAGGACGTCGGCGAGCAGCGCCAGGCCCGGCGCGAGGTTGTCGGCGATCCGCTGCACCGCGGCCAGGGTGCGGGCGTCCCCGGCGCCCGCCCGCTCGCGCAGTACGGCCAGTCGGCGCTCCAGGTCCACCATCGGGTCCCAGACCAGGTCACCGGGGTCGGCGGCGTAGCGCAGCAGGGCGCCGCGGCCGACGGTGGTCTCCCAGCAGCCGCGTCTGCCGCAGGCGCACAGCTGGTCGGAGGGCACCAGCTGGAGGTGGCCGACCTCCCCCGCGTAGCCGCCCGCACCGCGCACCAGCTGCCCGCCGGCGATGATGCCCACCCCGACGCCGGTCTGGCCGGTGACGTAGACCAGGTCGCGGACGTTGTCGGCGGAGGCGGTCACGTACTCGGCCAGCGCGCCGAGCTTCGCGTCGTTCTCCAGGTGCATCTCGGGGGCGCCGGGGCCCAGGCGCTCGCGCAGGCCGGCGATGGCGGGTACGTCCCGCCAGCCGATGTTGGAGGCGAAGCCGACGGTGCCGGTGGCCATGTCGGTGGCGCCGGGCGTGGCCAGGGTGACCCCGGCGACCCGGCCGCCGTCGCGGCGCAGCGCCTCGATGCCGCGGGCGACCAGCTGGGCGGTGGTGTCCAGGGTGGCGTCGGGCCCGGCGGCCCGGACGTCGAAGGGGATCCGCTGCTCGGCGGTGACCTCGCCCTTGAGGTTGAGGGCGAGCAGGCTGACATAGTCGACGTTGATCTCGGCGCCGATGCCGTGCACGCCGCTGCCGTCGATCTCCACGGCCTGCCCGGGCCGGCCGACGGTGCCCCGGTCCCGCTCGGCCTCGCCCTCGCGGATCAGCCGGCCCTCCAGCAGTTCCGCGGTGAGGTTGGAGACGGTGGCCTTGGGGAGGCCGGTGTCCTCGGAGATGCGGGCGCGCGAGCGGGGGCCCTCGTCGCGCAGCAGTCGCAGCACCATGCCGAGGTTGGCCCGGCGGGACGACGAGCGGTCGCGGGCGACGGCCGGCCCGGCCATCGCCAGACTCCGTACGCCCGAGCCTTGAAGCGCTGCCTTCACGAACCGCTCCTCCTCCGGTACCACCGTCACGGCCGACGCGGGCGTCGACGCTGCCTCTTGACTTTATCAGGGTTGGTTCAAACAATAACCGAACGAATTGGCCGGTTCCCGCTTCGCCCCCTGGGACCGAGCCCCGCCCTCCCGGTTCGAGGAGACACACGTGAAGACAAGACCCGTTTCGACGGCCTCCGCGCTCGCGCTCGCGACGGCTGCCGTCCTCGTCGCCGCCGGCTGTTCCTCCAGTGGCGGCGGCGGTGCGGACGCCGCCTCGGGCCCGGTCAAGCTCGAATTCTGGGGCTGGGCCCCGGGGTACGAGGAGTCGGTGGCCCTGTTCAACAAGACCCATCCGGAGATCCAGGTCAGCTTCGGCAAGACCGCTTCCGGTTCCAAGGGCGGCTACACGAAGATGCTCACCGCGGCCAAGGCCGGCAACGCCCCCTGTCTGGCGCAGGTCGGCTACGAGACGCTGCCCAGCTTCGCCGCGGCCGGGGCCCTGACCGACGTCGGCACGTACACCGCCGACGCCAAGGGCAGGTTCGCCGACTGGACCTGGAAGCAGGTCACCGTCGACGGCCACACCTACGGCATCCCGGTGGACACCGCGCCGATGGCCCTGATGTACCGCAAGGACCTCTTCGCCAAGTACGGCATCGACAAGCCCCCGGCCACCTGGGAGGAGTACGCGGCCGACGCCGCCAAGGTGCACGCCGCCGACCCCACCGTGTACCTCGGCAACTTCGGCAACGATCCCTACACCTACGCCGGCCTCGCCTGGCAGGCGGGCGCCAAGTGGTTCGGCACCGGCAACGACCAGTGGCAGGTCAGCCTGAACAGTGACGCCAACCGCAAGGTCGCCTCCTACTGGCAGGACCTGCTGGACAAGAAGCTGCTCAAGACCGACCCGAGCAACGACGCCTCGCAGTTCGCCGACATGGCCAACGGCAAGATCCTCTCCGACGTCAACGCGGTCTGGGACGCACCGATCATCGCGAGCAGCGTCAAGGACGGCTCCGGCCAGTGGGCCGTCGCCCCGATGCCGGTGTGGGACACCGCCAACCCGGCGTACGGCAACGACGGCGGCTCGGCCACCGCCGTGCTCAAGGGCTGCGCCCACGCCAAGGAGGCCGCCGAGTTCGCCACCTGGATGAGCACCGACACCGACAGCGTCGGCAACCTGATCAAGGTCACCGGCATCTACCCGGCCGCGACGTCGGCGCTCGCCCACCCCGCGCTCTCCCAGCCCGACCCCTTCTACGGCGGGCAGGTCATCTACGACGTCTTCAAGGCCGAGACGGCCCACATCACCACCGACTGGCAGTGGGGCCCGACCATGACCCAGACCTCCACCGACCTCGGCGACGGGCTCGGCAAGGCGGGCAGCGGCGGTACCACCCTGCCGAACGTGCTCGCCGACCTGCAGAGCAGGACGGTGGCCGGCCTCAAGCAGCAGGGGCTCGCCGTCGCCGGCTGACCAGGCACCCGGCCCGACCAAGGAGGCACGACCCCCCATGACCACCGCCCTCGCCGGGCGGACAGCACCGCAGGACCGCGCCGCCCGCCCGGACCGCCCCACCCGCCACCGGGCCCGGACCCTCGCGCTGTTCCTCGCCCCGTTCCTGCTGCTGTTCACGGCGCTGTACCTGGCACCGATCGGCTACACCCTCTACCAGAGCCTGTTCCGCACCCACCGCTCCGGCCTCGGCCTCTCCGCCCCCACCCAGGCCTCCGCCGGCCTCGACAACTACACGACCGCCCTGGGCGACCCGGCCTTCCGCGGCTCACTGCTGCGGGTCCTGCTGATCGGCGCGGTCCAGGTCCCCGTGATGCTGGCCCTGGCCCTGGTGCTGGCCCTGCTGCTGGACGCCGGATCGACGATGTTCAAGCGGTTCTTCCGACTGGCCTTCTTCCTGCCCTACGCCCTGCCCGGCGTGGTCGGCGCGATCATGTGGTCCTACCTGGTCGCCCCGGGCCTGAGCCCGATCACCGCCGCCGCCCACCACCTGGGCCTGGACCTGAACCTGACCTCGGACGGCATGCTCGGCGCGACCATCGGCAACATGCTGACCTGGGGCTGGACCGGCTACAACATGCTGATCATCCACTCCGCCCTCCAGGCCATCCCGACCGAACTGGCCGAGGCCGCCCGGATGGACGGCTGCTCGGCCCTCGGCATCGCCTGGCGGATCAAGATCCCGATGATCCGCCCCGCCCTGCTCCTGACCACGGTCTTCTCCATCATCGGCACCGCCCAGCTCTACAACGAGCCCGCCATCCTGCACAACGTCGCCCCCAACCTGCCCAGCGGCTACACCCCCATCTACGCCGCCTACAACGCCGTGGACGCCAACGACTTCCACCTCGCCGCCACCGAATCCGTCGTACTCGCCGCCCTGGCGTTCGCCCTGTCCTTCGGCTTCCTCACACTCGTCCAGCGCCGCGGGGAGACCCTGTGAGCACCACCACCCCCACCCGCACCACCCCCACCCACACCACCCGCACCACCCGCACGGCCCGCCACCAGGCCTCCCGCTGGCTCACCCTCACCGTCCTGCTGATCGCCTCCGTCTACTTCCTCGCCCCGGTCTGGTGGCTGCTCGTCGCCTCGACCAAGACCAGCAACGGCCTGTTCACCGGCAACGGCTTCTGGTTCGGCGACCTCGCCCTCACCGACAACCTGCGGGACGTCTTCACCCGCCAGGACGGCATCTACCGGCAATGGCTCGCCAACAGCGCTCTCTACGCCATCGGCGGCGCCACCGGCTCCACCCTGATCTCCGCGATGGCCGGCTACGCCCTGGCCAAGTACCGCTTCCGCGGCCGGGAGCTGACCTTCAACGGAGTGCTCGCGGCCGTGCTCGTGCCGCAACCGCTGCTCGCCGTCCCGCTCTACCTGATGTTCTCCCAGCTCCACCTGGTCAACACCTACTGGGCGGTGCTGCTGCCCAGCACCGTCAGCCCGTTCGGCGTGTACCTGGCCAGGATCTACGCCGCCGCCTCCGTCCCCGACGAACTCATCGAGGCCGGACGGATCGACGGCGCCGGCGAGTTCAGGATCTTCACCACCATCGCCCTGCGCGTGATGTCCCCCGCACTGGTCACCATCTTCCTCTTCCAGTTCGTCGCCATCTGGACCAACTACCTGCTGCCCGTGCTGATGCTGGCCGACGACCACCTCCAACCGGTCACCGTCGGCATCGTCGGCTGGCAGGCCCAACGCGCCCTCGGCCCCGGCGCGCCACCGCTCAACATCGTCATCACCGCCGCCATGATCTCCACGATCCCGCTGGTCGTCCTGTTCCTGTCCCTGCAACGCTTCTGGCGCGCCGGCCTCACCGCCGGCAGCACCAAATGAGGAGGCCCGGCGTGCCCGCCCGGTACCACCTGCGGTTCCAGCTCCACCCCACCCCGGACGCCGCCGAGCGTGCCGCCGAACTCGCCTCCTTCTGCCGGGAGTCGGGCGTCGAGGAGGTCGTCCTGCTGCTCGCGGCCGAGGAACTGTACCCCGGCCACCCGGCGGGCGGGGTCGAGGACCGGCTGTACGACACCGCCGCGACGGCCGCGGCGGTCCTGCGCGGAGCCGGGCTCGACGTCAGCCTCAACCCCTGGGTCACCCTCGGCCACGCCGACCGCGGCCGGGCCGACCGGCTCGGCTTCGCCCCGATGGTCGGACCGGACGGCACCGTGGCCACCGCCCAGGCCTCCCCGGCCTGTCCGCGGTTCCGCGCCTGGATCACCGCCCACTACGCCCGCTTCGCCGAACTCGACTTCCGCGTCCTGTGGTTGGAGGACGACTTCCGTTACCACAACCACGCTCCGCTGCCCTGGGGCGGTGGCTTCGAACCGCTGATGCTGGAGCGCCTCGCCGAACTGGCCGGTGAGCCGGTCGACCGGGAGCGGGCGGTTGCCGCCGTGACCGCTCCCGGCCCGCCGCACCCGTGGCGCGCCCTGCTCCAACAGGTCTGGCGCACAGCCCAGTTGGAGGTCGCGGGCGAGGTGGCGGCGGCGGTCGCCAAGGCCTCCGGCGGGCGCTCCCGGCTCGGCCTGATGAGCTCCGAACCCGGGGTCCACTCGGTCGAGGGCCGCGACTGGCCGGCCCTGTTCGACGCGCTCGCCATCGACGGGCAGGCCTGGCACCGGCCGCACTTCGCCCGCTACGCGGACGCGCCGGGCCGCGAACTCAGCTTCTCGGTCTGGATGCTGGAGGTCCAGCGGGCCCTGCGGCCGCGCTACGTGCGCAGCGCGCCGGAGGTCGAGAACTGGCCGCACACCGCGTGGTCCAAGTCCGACACCCAGACCTGGTCGGAGCTGGTGGCCGCCCAACTCGCGGGCTCCGACGCGCTGTTCCTCAACCTCCACCCGATGCAGTCCGGCGCCGCCGGGCGCTTCCCACGGGTCGCCGAGCTGCTGCGCCGCTCCCGGCCCGCGCTGGACCTGCTCGCCGGGCCGGTGGCGCGCACCCGCGGCGTGACGCTGCCCGTCCGCCAGGACGCCGCCGCGCACGTCCGCACCCGCCGGGGCGGCGACCTCGCCGAACTGGCGGCCGACCCCGGCCCGGCCGCGGACCACCTGCTCCGCTACGGCGTCCCGGTCACCGCCGAGGACGGCCCGGTCCGGGTGCTGTTCGGGCAGCTCGCCTGGGCCTACCAGGACGCCGAGCTCCGGCGGATGCTCGCCGACGGCCTGCTGCTCGACGGCACCGCCGCCCACATCCTGCGGGCGCGCGGGTTCGGCGAGCTGCTCGGGGTGACCGTCGAGGAGGTCGTCGAGCGCGGGGACGCGGGCGAGCCCGGTCCGTACGCGCTGGAACGCGTGCTGACCGGGGAGGGCGCGGGCGCCTACCTGAGCGTCAACGTCCAGCCGGCCCTGGCCCGGCTCCGGCCGGCGGCGGGGGCCGAGACCTGGACCGAGATCCTCACCCCCGACCACCGGTTCTGGGGCGCCGGCCGGTGCGTCTTCACCAACGAGCTCGGCGGCCGGGTCGCGGTGACGGCCGCCACCGCCGTCGAGCTGCTGCCCCACGACGACGACGGGCAGCGCCTGCTGCACGCCGCCGTCCGCTACCTGGAGGGCGACACCCCGACCCTGCCGCTGGTCACCGGCGGGCCCCACCTGATCCCGCAGCTGACCCGCACCGAGCACGGCTGGCGGCTCGCCGTCGCCAACGGCAGCGCCGACCCGGCCCACCCCCGGGTGCACCTGCCCGGCGGGGCCGTCCACGCGGAGGGCGTCCTGCTCCGGCCGCTGGCCGAGCCCCAGCCCGTCGCGACGACCGCGGCCGCCTCGACCACGGCCGCCGCCGGCACCGTCGAGGTCGCCGAGCCCCTGCCGCACCGCGGCTGGCTGCTCCTCGACTGGTAGGAGCCGCGTCCGGTCCGGGCCCCTCGGCTCAGGCGGATCTGACGGTGGGGAAGCGGTCGCCGCCGACGGCCCAGCGGCCGCGGCGCATCACGGCGACCAGGTCGTAGCCGTCGGAGTCGAGCACGACCAGGTCGGCGAGCTTGCCGGTCTCCAGCGAGCCGATCGAGTCGGCGAGGCCGAGCAGGCGGGCCGGGGTGGTGCTGAGCGACTCGACCGCCTGCGGCAGGGTCAACCCGTGCACCAGCAGCGCCCGGCGGAGCACCCGGTCGAGGGTGAGCGTCGACCCGGCGATGGAGCTGCCGTCAGGGAGCATCGCGACGCCGTTCTCGACGCGGACCTGGAGGGGGCCGAGGGGGTAGAGGCCGTCGCCCATGCCGGCGGCGCCCATGGCGTCGGTGATCAGGGCGACCCGGTCGGCGCCGGCGGTGCGGTAGGCGAGGTCGAGGACGGAGGGGTGGAGGTGGACGCCGTCGTTGATCAGTTCGACGGTGACGCGTTCGTCCTCCAGGAGGGCGACGATGGGGCCGGGGGCGCGGTGGGCGATGGCGGGCATGGCGTTGAAGAGGTGGGTGGCGACGGTGGCTCCGGCCTCGATGGCTTCGAGGGTGGTGGCGTAGTCGGAGTCGGTGTGGCCGACGGCGGCGATGACGCCGAGGTCGGCGAGCATGCGGACGGAGTC
>NZ_JBVIWC010000016.1:0-130290 GCF_055594965.1 Kitasatospora sp. NPDC040550
GCCCGCGAGATCTACCAAGTCCTGACCGCACCCAGCACCTCACCGATCACCGCCGAGAAGCTCACAACCGCTGCTTGACATCCATAAGAGCATCCCGCACCACCCGGGCAGCGCCTCCGCCGGCTACAGCAACGCGTAGACGGCGGAGGCGTCGTCGTGGGTCTTGCCGCGCGGCCAGCGCTCGCAGCCCGCGTCCGCCCGCTCCACCTCGCGGACCTGGGCGATCAGCTCGCCCGGCCCGGACTCGGCGAGCAGCCGCAGCACGTCCCCCCAACTGCCCAGCCCGAAGCGCTCGGTGTAGCGCGAGGCGCCGTCGGTGAGAGCGGCCAGCGCGTGCAGCCGGTCCAACCGGACGAAGCCGGTCTCGGCGTGCTCGGCGGCCCGCGGACTGGCGGCGGCGATCCACGGACCGGTGCCCCGGTTACGGGCGGCGCGCACCGCCAGCACGTACTCCAGGTGCAGCGCGGCCCGCTCGGCCGTCCCCGGGACGGTCGCCCAGACCTGGCGGCGCAGCCCCTCCCCGCCGGGGAAGCGCTGGTTGTCGCCGATCACCTTGGGCGGGCCGTCCTTGAACTCCAGCACCAGCAGCGAGTCCCCGAGCACCAGGTACTCCAGCGACTCGCCGTGCCGCCGGGCCGCGACCACCATCGCCGCGGGCGTGTTGGCGTGGCCGAGGTCGCAGCGGCCGCCGTGCAGCGCGGCCGTCTCCACGATGGCGTCGGCCAGGCACTCGGCGATCGAGCGGTCCACCCGGTCGGTGAGCCGGGCGAGCAGGTGCACCCCCAACCGGCGGACGTACCAGGCGGTTCCGTGCCGGCACCCGGACTCCAGACCGGCCGGCGAACTGGCGCCGTCCAGCAGGACCAGTGCCTCCGGCGAGGCCGCCGCGAAGTCCTCGCTCTCGCGGTCGGGCCGCCGTGCTTCCCCTGCGAGCTGTAGCTGCATCCCGACAGTGTGGCCGCCACCCCCGGCCCGCGCCCAGACCCCTGCGCCGGTGTGGCGCGGGCCGGGGCCGGTTTCCGGTGGCAGCGGGGGCGATTCGGCCATACCGTCGGATAACGACTGGACAATTCGGCCAATCAGGGCCGGCCAGGTTTGGCACCACCTTCGGGTGCCCCAGCGGCCCGGGACTGACGAGGAGCGGAAGATGTTCTGGCAGTTCATCGTGTTGCTCGCCGCCGCGCTCGGCTTTCCGACCGCCGCACTGCTCTTCCTGATCGGCGGACCGCGTTTCCCGGACGAGCGGCGCGACCCCGACGCATGACCCACCCCGACGCATGACCCACCCCGGCGCGTGACTCACCCCGACACGCGACTCACCCCGACACGCGACTCCCCCGGTCGGACCGACCCCGGGGCCGCCAGGCCGGGTCGCGCCCGAGCACCGCCAGCGCCCGCTCGAACCGGCCCGCGCCGCCGCCGGTGGCCAGCCCCGGCCCGAACGGCCGACCGGGCCCCCGGAACTCCGGGGTGTCCGGGACGGCCCCGGTCACCGCCAGCAGCGCACCCACCAGCTCCTCCTCGCCCTCCACCGCCGCGACCAGCCGCCCGCTGCCGCCCAGCGCCGCGGCGACGTCCCAGCCGTGCACCAGGGTGTCCAGCAGGTGGAAGCCGACGGCCAGGTCGAGCGGGAACGGCCCGTCGACGCGGAGTTCGGGCAGCCAGAGCGCCCGCCCGGCGGCGGCCGCCTCCCGGAAGGCGGCGGTGAGGTCGGCGCCGGTGCGGCGGAAGTCCTCCGCCGGATCGGCCCCGAGCGGGGCGTCCGCGAACAGCGCCAGGTCCGGCCCGGCGCCCCGGGCGGCCGCGGCGAACCCCCGGTGCTGGCCGACGCAGTGCGCCAGCAGCACGCCCAGGGTCCACCCCTCGCACGGGGTGGGCCGGTCCAGCTGCTCCGGCCGGACGGCGGCCACCACCTCGACGGCCAACTCCACGGCCCGCGCGTGCAGTTCGACGATCCTCATGCGGCCGCGACCCCCGTTCCGGCGGAGACGAATCCGATCACCTGGTCCACCACGGCCGGTTCCGCGACGATCCGGCGGTGGCCGAGCCCCCGGGTGACCACCAGGTCGAGCCGCTCCCCGTACGCCCGCTTCAAGCGGTGCGCCTGGCCGAGCGGCACCACGTCGTCGCCCTCGTCGTGCAGCACCAGGACCGGCAGTCCGGTCTCCGCCGCCCGGCGCGCGGCGTCGTACCGCTCCCAGACCCCGGCGTCCCCGGCGAACAGGTCCCGCTCGATGCGGTGGCGCAGCGCCCGCTCGACGGTGGCGTCCAGGCCCAGTCCGGCGCAGAAGGCGGCCGGGAAGAAGCCCACCTCGGACACCCCGGAGACGGCCGCCAGCCGGCCCGCCCGCAGACCGTCGCCGAGCGCGCCGAAGGCGGCGCAGACGCCCAGCGAGTGCGCCACCACGGCCTCGAACGGCCCGTACCGGTCCTGGAGTCGCAGCGCCAGCTTGCGGTACTCCAGCACGCTGGTGGCGCGGCCGCCGGAGTCGCCGTGGCCCGGCGCGTCGAAGGCCAGGACACTGAGGCCGAGGGCGCGCAGCCGGGGGACGAAGGGCGCGAAACGGGAGGCCCGGGAGCGCCAGCCGTGCAGCAGCAGGACGGGCCGTTCGCCGCTGCCCCAGCGGTAGCCGACCACGGGTTTGCCGTCGACGGCGAGCGGTTCGCGGGCCGCTCTGCGGTGGACCTCCCGTTCGGCGGGCCGGACCGGGCTGCGCCGCAGCGGGCGCCGGAAGAGTTCGAAGGCCGCCCGCCCGGCCAGGCCGGGGGCGATCCGGGCGGTGGGGTTGAGGGCGGTGCGGATCAGTGCCTGGGCCGGGTCCATCAGGTCTCCCCTGCTCTCTGCGTGCTGCGCTCCCTGGGCCTTGCTCCTTGCTCGGGGCGAGATATTAGCACGACCGTTCGTGCAGTTTTACGGTCGACGGGCCGACGGTCTCCGAGCCGACGGTGGCCGAGCCGACGGTCTCCGGCCCCGTCCGCCCACGGACCGACCCACTACCCTGGGCGACACCCCACCGCGACGAGGAACGAGGGCGCACCATGGCCGCACCGACCACGGACGGACGGGTCCTGCGCGGGGAGGAGACCCGCCGGGCCGTCCTGCGCCGCGCCGTCGGGATCGCCTCCGTCGAAGGCCTGGACGCGCTGTCCATCGGCCGCCTCGCCACCGACCTCGGACTCAGCAAGAGCGGCGTCTTCGCCGGCTTCGGCTCCAAGGAGGAGCTCCAGCTCGCCACCGTCCGCGCCGCCCGCCGGATCTTCGCCGACGCCGTCCTCACCCCGGTCGCCGACATCCCGCCCGGCCTCACCCGGGCCCGCGCGCTCTGCGAGAGCTGGCTCGCCTACTCCCGCGCCCGGGTCTTCCCCGGCGGCTGCTTCTTCTACCAGGTCACCGCCGAGTTCGACGCCCGCCCCGGCGCCGTCCGGGACGCCCTGGCCGACTGCGCCCGGGAGTGGCACGACACCGTCGTCGAGGCCCTCGCCGCGGCCCGCGGCACCGGCACCCTGCGCCCCGACGCCAACCTCGACGACCTCGCCTTCGCGCTGATCGCCGTCCTGGAGGCGGCCAACGCCCAGGCCGTCCTGCACCAGGACGACGTCCCCTACCAGCGGGCCGGCCGCCTCCTGCCGGGCCTGCTCCGCACCGCCGCCACCGACCCGGCCGACCCGGCGCTCGCCTGAGCCGCCACCCGCACCGGCCGCTACCCCACCCCCTGGCCCAACGCCCACTCCAGCACGGCGGCCCCGGCGAGCAGCCGCTCGTCCCCGCCCGCCGCGCCGACCAGCTGGAGGCCGAGCGGCAGCCCGTCCGCCGTCCGGCCGGCCGGCAGGCTCACCGCGGGCAGGCCGAGGAAGCTCCACGGCAGCGACATCACCCCGTTCCCGGTGTCGTGCAAGCCCTCCGGCGCCCCGCCGGTCGCCGCGGGCGCCAGCCACAGGTCCACCCCGGCGGCGGCCGCCGCCCCGGCCACCCGCTCCCGCAGCCGCTCCCGGAACCGCAGCGCGGCCGCCCGCTCCGCCGCCGAGACCCCCTGCCCGACCCGGATGCTCGCCACCGTCTCCGGCCGGTACAGGCCGCCGAAACGGGCGAACCAGTCGGCATGGCTGCGGGCCAGCTCGAACCGGTTGACGAACTGCACCTGCCGCGTCACCTCGGCGAAGTCGGGGAACAGCGGCACCCTGCGCACCGTCACCCCGGCCCGCACCAGTCGTGCCACCTGCTCCTCGAAGGCCCGCCGCGCGGCCGGCTCCGTCCGCTCCAGGTACGGCCCGTCCGGCACCCCGCACACCGGGGCCGCCACCGCCTCCCCCTCCCCGGGCCGCCAGTCCTCGCACAGCAGCGGGGCCACCAGCGCCGCGCCCGCCAGCTCGGCGGTGAACACGCCCAGGGTGTCGAAGCTCGGCGCGTTCGGGATCACGCCCGCGAACGGGATCCGCCCGTACGTCGGCCGGAACCCCACCACCCCGCAGTACGCGGCCGGCCGGATCACCGAACCCACCGTCTGGGTGCCGACCGCCAACGGCACCAGCCCGGCCGCCACCGCCGCCGCCGACCCACTGCTCGAACCCCCCGGGGTGTGCCCCGGCCGGTGCGGATTGCGGGTCGGACCCGGGGCGGTCGCGGCGAACTCGGCGGTCACCGTCTTGCCCGCGACCATCGCCCCCGCCGCCAGCAGCCGGTCCACCACCACGGCCTGCGGCCCCGCCAGCACACCCGGCGGCAGCGCGGACCCGGCGTGCGTGGGCAGCCCGTCCACGTGGACGATGTCCTTGATCCCCACCGCCACCCCGTACAACGGCGGCCGCCCGGCCGGCTCCGGGTACCGCGCGGCCAACTCCCGTGCCCGCGCGCGCAGTCGGTCGTGCCGCCCGGGCTCCGCCACGAACGCGTGGAGCAGCGGGTCCACCCGCTCGACCAGCCCGCAGAACCGGTCGACGTACTCGGACAGCCCGGGCAGGCCGGAGCGCAGCCCCGCGGCCTCGACGGTCAGCGACCGGGGCCGGACCAGCGATTCCTCCATACCGAGCACCGTAGCGCCCGGCCGCTCACTGGTGCTCGGCCGACAGGTACGGCGCCTCGCGCAGGAAGTACGCCCCGCAGGTGTGGCAGCACAGCTCCGGGGTCCGCCCCCAGTCCACCGCCTCCCGCACCGGCGCCCCGGGATCGAGCTCCCGGCCGCACATCGCCACGCTCTGCGACCCCCGGACCACGTGCCACAGCCGCACCCCGCCGGCCTCCCCCTCGGGGCCGAACTCGGCTCGCATCTGGTGCATCATGCCCCCCATCGTCCGGCCGCCCCCACGGCCCGGCAACCGGAGCACCCCGCACCCCGTCCCCGCCCGCAGCGCCGGCACCCCACCCCGGTAGGGTGCGCGGGCGAACCAGTGCCGACGGCCCTCGCCGAAGCCCCAAGTCGCCCGAAAAACCCCGTATTCCACTCAAAGATGGAGCTAGTCCGCGTGCGCTCTTCCCGTCTCCTCGCCGCCTCCGCGCTGACGGCACTCACCCTCTGTGCCACGGCCGGCGCCGCCACCGCGAACGCCGTCGGGATCACCGCCTCCCCGACCCCGGCCCCGACCGGTACCGCGACCGCGACCACCGCCCCGAGCACCCCGGCGCCGAGCGCCTCCGCGACCACCACGCCGAGCGCCCCGGTCACCCCCACCGTCAAGCCGGTACCGAAGCCGACCGTCGACAACCGGTGCCACGGCGGCGTCTACCAGAGCGCCCTGCTCAAGGCCACCGGCACCGGCCTGTACGGGACCACCCTGGTCAAGGGCGGACCGGCTGCCGAAGTCACCGTGACCTGGGAGAACAAGAGCGGCGTCGACCTGCCGGTGGTCCACAACTCCCTCTACGTCACCGACGAGTTCGACGGCGACTTCCCGGTCCAGTGGAGCACCGCGTTCTTCGACGTTCAGCTGAACACCGGCGACGGCTGGAAGCCCGCGCAGCTCAACGACCGGAGCCTCATCACCCCCGAGTTCAAGCTGGCCAAGGGCGAGAAGCTCACCTACAAGGTCCGGATCGCCGCCACCGCCAAGGCCCCGGTCGGCCGCTACGGCGCGAACTACGAGGCCGGCTCGGACGCCTTCGACAACGACAAGGTCCCCACCCCGGCCAACAACAAGCCCCAGGCCTGCACCCAGTTCCTCGACGACTACCTGGGCGAGTTCCACGTCGCCGAGGCCGGTGGCTCCACCACGCCGGCCACCACGCCGGCCACCGTGCCCGCCGCAGCCGTCACGGCCTCCGCCTCCCCGTCGGCCGGCCCGCACCTGGCCGAGACCGGCAGCTCCTCCACCACCCTGCCGATCGCCCTCGGCGGCGCCGCAGTGCTGGCCGCCGGCGCCGGTACCCTGTTCGTCCTGCGCCGCCGCAAGGCGGGCGCGCACAGCTGATCCCGCGTGAAATGAACCGAGGGGCGCGGACAACCGTTCGGGCCCCTCGGTGGTCTTCCCGGAGAGCGACACCCGACCCCACCGCTGGAGCCCGCCGATGCGACCCGCCCGCCTTCCCGCCGCCTGCACCCTGCTCGTGCTCACCGCCGGTCCGGTCGCCCTCGCCACGGTCCCCGCGTTCGCCTCCGACACCCCGACCACCGCCCCCGCCACGACGCCCGCCACGACGCCCGGCGCGACGCCCACCGGAACCCCCGCCGAGACCCCGGCGCCGACCGCCCCCGCCGACTGCCCGGAAGGCATCACCGCCGACCCGATACCGGCCACCGGCACCACCGGCACCCCGGGCGAACTCGCCGTCACCTTCACCAACACCAGCACCGCCACGGTGAAGCAGCTCGCCACCACCGTCGCCCTCGCCGACGGCAGCGGCAGCCTCCCGCTGGAACTGCGCGCGGGCGCCGGCGCCTGGAAGCCCCTCACCGTCACCGGCACCCCGGCCAGCACCGGCGCCTACCAGGTCCCCCAGGGCCAGCGGCTCACCCTCCAGGTCCGGCTCACCGCCGGCACCCCGCACGGCGAGCACCGCCTCACCTTCACCGCCAAGTCCGAGGTTCTCCCGAGCGGCTCCGCCCCGGCGAAGAAGTACACCTGCCCCCAGCTCACCGCCACCTACACCGGCGCCCTCACCCCCGCCGACCACGCCCAGCCCCCCAGCGCCACCACCCCCACCCACCTCGCCGACACCGGCGCCGGCACCGCCACCCGCCCCCTCGCCATCGCCGGCACCACCGCCCTCCTCCTCGGCACCACCCTCCGCCTGCTCACCCGCCGCCGCCCCACCACCGACTGACGGACGGAGGTCGCCGGACGGCCCCGCGCGCCGACGGTCACCCGCGCCGCGAGCGGCTGCGCCGCCAGGATGACCGGCGGGGCCCGGACTCGCCGGCCCCGAGCGAGCCCCCACACGGTGGAGGACCCGGCGGCCCGGCCGCCGCATCGGAGTGCCGGCGCCGCGCGGCCCGCCCTACGAGGCCGCCTGGAGCAGCGCGCCGTCCTGCCACTTGAGGATCTTGTCGAAGCTGACGATGGCCCCGCGGAGCGGGTGGTTGCGGAGTTGGACGTGGTCGGTGAGGGCGTGGATGAGGAAGAGGCCGCGGCCGGATTCGGCGGTGAGGTCGGGGAGGGTGTCGAGGTCGACCGGGCGGAGGGTGGGGGCCGCGGGGCGGTGGGGGAGGACGTGGGTGTCGTAGGGGTGGCCGTCGCGGCGGGGGCGGTGGGCGGTGAGCACGCGGGCCGGGACGGTGGCGCGGCCCCGGCGGGGGCGGCGGGGCGCGTGGCCGGCCGGGGCGGGGGCGGCCGGGCGGCGGGCGGGCGGGGCGCTGGGGGCGGGCAGGCCGGGGCCGGAGTCGGTGACCTCGATCCGGAGCCGGTCGCCGCTGATGGCGGCGGTGACCTGGAAGCCGTCGTCGGGCCGGCCGGTGGCGCCGTGTTCCACGGCGTTGGCGCAGGCCTCGGTGAGGGCGACGCCGAGGTCGTCGGCGATCTGGGGGTCGACGCCCGCGGTCGCCATGGCACCGAGCAGGATGCGCCGGGCCAGCGGAACGCTGGCCGGGTCGCGCTTGAGGTGCAGAGTCCACCAGATGTCCACGGGAGGTCCCTCCTGGCTGCGGCTCCACATACAACTAGGTATCTCCGGGCGATTCGGCGGTGAACCGTGCCCGGGGGCGGCTACCGCCCGTTCGGCGGATGGACTGGGGACGGGGGTCTGTGCCGGAGGGCGCATGCGGTGGGGTGCACGCCGCGGCTGAACGGGGCATTCGTAGGGATTTCCCACCCTGCCCGTGTCGGTGGTGTACGCGATGAGATGATGTCCCGGCCATGACTGCCCTCCCCGCCGCCCCGTTCCAGGGCACCCCCGTCGTCGATGCGACGCAGCCGGCCCGGCCGGTGGGGGCCGCCTGGGACCTGCGGCTTGCCCGGGCGGTCCCGTTCGCGCTGGTGTGCACGCTGATAGCGGCCGCCGGGCACGCGCTGGCGGGTGGCGGGAACGTGCCGCCGGTCGCGCTGGCGACGGGCTTCGCCGCGGTGCTGGTGTTCGCGGTGGCGTGCGGCGGGCGGGAGCGCTCGCTGCCGGCCATCTCCGCCGCGCTGGGCGCGGGTCAGCTGGGGCTGCACTGTCTGTTCCACGGCCTGGGCGGCCACGGGATGCACGACGGCGTGCCGATGAGCATGCCGCAGGCGGCCGGCCGGCTGATCTGCAACGAGGCCCGGCCGGGCACGCTGGTGGGCCTGCCCGCCGGCACCTCGCCGGAGCAGCTGGTCTCCTCGGCGGGTCTGGATCCGCACGCGTTCGCCGCCGCGCCCTGGTGGCAGCAGGGCGGCGTGCTGGGGATGACGCCGTCGATGCTGGCCGGGCACCTGGTCGCCGCGCTGGTGGCGGGCTGGTGGCTGCGGCGCGGTGAGGCGGCGCTGTGGCGGCTGCTGCGGGTGGCGGCGTCGGCGGCCCGGGAGCACTGGGCGGCGCCGCTGCGCTCGGCGCTGGTGCTGGTGGCCGCGTTGCTGCGCGGTCTGTTCGGCGTGGCCGGTCCGGTCCGCCGGTTCGGTGCGGGTGGCGGCGGGAGCCGGCTGCCCGCGGGTGCGGTGCTGCGGCACAGCGTGGTGCGGCGCGGGCCGCCGTGCGGGGCCTTCGCGTACTGATCCGGCGTTGCGGCGCACCCCGAGGAGGGGTGTCGGCCGACCGGGTGCGGTGCGCGGTGTCCGGGCCGCTCCGTCCGTCCACGGCGACGGCGGCCCCTGGTCCTGCCCCCACGTCCGCGCGTGCAGCCCGCCGCCGAGAGCGGCGGTCACGTGCCGAGCTCCGATCGGAGACCCCATCATGCGTTCCCTTCCCACCCGCCGTCTCGCCGCCGTCGCCCTGACCGCCGCCGCCTCGGTGGTGGCGCTGGCCGGCCCCGCCTTCGCGCACGTCACCGTGAACCCGGGTTCGGCCGCGCAGGGCGGCTACACGGCCGTCGACTTCCGGGTGCCGAACGAGAGCGACACGGCGAGCACGGTGAAGCTGGAGGTCAACCTGCCGCTGGACCACCCGCTGGCCTCGGTCCGGACCCTGCCGCTGCCGGGCTGGACGGCCGCCGTCGAGAAGGCCAAGCTCGACAAGCCGATCAAGGTGCACGGCAGCGACGTCAACGAGGCCGTCTCCAAGATCACCTGGACCGCCGACCCGGGCACCAAGATCGCCCCCGGCCAGTTCCAGGAGTTCCGGGTCTCGCTCGGCCCGCTGCCGACCGACGCCGACAGCATGGTCTTCAAGGCCCTGCAGACCTACGACAACGGCGACGTGGTCCGCTGGATCGACGAGGCCGCGGCCGGCCAGCCCGAGCCGGCCCACCCGGCCCCGGCCCTCAAGCTCACCAAGGCCGCCGGTGACGACCACCACGACGCCTCCGCCACCGCCTCCCCGGCCGCCGGCGCCCACGGCGACAGCTCCGACCACGCCGCCGGCGGCGACGCCAAGTCCAGCGACAGCACCGCCCGCACCCTCGGCGTGGTCGGCATCGTCGTCGGCGTGATCGGCACCGCCGTCGGCGTGCTCGGCCTGCGCCGCAAGAACAGCGGCTCCGCCTCCTGACCCCTCGCCGGCGGGGCCGTACCCCTCCCGGTACGGCCCCGCCGGCGGTCCACCGCGTCCGATCGGATCCACCATGCCCCGCACCGCCCGTTCCACCCGACTGGCCGGCGCCGCCGCCCTCGCCCTGGCCGCCGCGCTGACCCTGTCCGCCTGCGGCTCCTCCGGCGGCGGCGGCTCGTCCGCCGCCAAGGTGACCCAGCAGAAAGAGGACACCCCGTACCAGGGCACCAAGCTGGCCAAGAACTTCGAGAAGCCGGACCTCCAGCTGACCGACACCTCGGGCCGGCCGTACGACCTGCGGCAGCAGACCAACGGCAAGGCCACCCTGCTGTTCTTCGGCTACACCAGCTGCCCGGACGTCTGCCCGACCACCATGGGCGACGTCGGGGTCGCGATGAAGGCCCTCTCCGCGGAGGACCGCAAGAAGGTCAACGTCGTCTTCGTCTCCACCGACCCGCAGCGCGACACCCCCAAGGTGCTGCGCACCTGGCTGGACTCGATGGGCACCGACTTCATAGGCCTCACCGGCGACCTGGCGAAGGTGAAGACCGCCGCCAAGTCGCTCGGCATCATGATCGAGGACCCGGTGGTCAACGCGGACGGCACCGTCACCTCCACCCACGGCGCGCAGGTGCTGGCCTTCCTCCCCTCGGACGACAAGGCGCACGTGCTCTACATGAGCGGCACCGAGGAGAAGACCTACGAGCACGACCTGCCGCTGCTCGCCAAGGGGGTCGCGGCGTGATGTCGGCGAACCGGCGGTTCCGCCGCTCGGCCCTGGCCGGGGCGGTGCTGGCGACGGTCCTCGGCGGCGGCGCGATACTCGCCGCCTGCGGGACGGGCGGCCAGGACGGCGGCTCGGCGGACGCCGGTCCGGCGAGGCTGAGCGTGGCCGACTCCTACATCCCGCTGCCCCCGGCGGGCGGGATGGGCGCCGGCTACCTGACCGTGCGCAACGACGGCGGACCGGACCAACTGGTCAAGGTGACCAGCCCGGCCGCCGGATCGGTCACCATGCACCGCTCGACCGCCTCGACCATGGAGCAGGTGAACAGCCTGGACGTGCCCGCGCACGGCGCGCTGCAGCTCGCCCGCGGCGGCACCCATCTGATGATCATGGACTGGCAGAAGGCCCCCGCCCTCGGCGACGAGCTGGAGCTCGACCTGACCTTCGCCAAGTCCGGCACCATCTCCGTCAAGGTGCCGGTCAAGGAGCTCACCTACCGCCCCGGCCAGAGTTAGGGACCCGCCAGCATGGAGAAGGCCGCCCACCCCCGCAGCGCGTCACGGCCACCGGCCGCGCGCCGCCGGAGCGTCCCGCTGCGCGTCGCCGCGGCGCTGGGAACGCTCGGCACGCTGCTCGCGCTGATGCTCGCCGGCGCCGCCCCGGCGTCCGCGCACGCCACCCTGGACTCCACCGACCCGGCGCAGAACTCGGTGGTCGCCACCGCCCCGCCGGCGGTGACCCTGACCTTCAGCGAGGCGGTGTCGCTGTCGAGCGACTCCGTCCGGGTGCTCGACCCGGCCGGCAAGGCCGTGGACACCGGCAACCCGGCGCACGCCGACGGCAAGGGCAACACCGCCCGGGTCGGCCTCGACAGCGGCCTCGCCAACGGCACGTACACCGTCGCCTGGCGGGCCGTCTCGGAGGACTCCCACCCGGTCGGCGGGGCGTTCACCTTCTCCATCGGCGCCCCCTCGGACACCTCGGTGTCCACCACCGCGCTGCAGGGCGCCGAGGCCGACGGCCTGGTCGCCGCCCTGTACGGAACGGGCCGCACCGTCGCGTACGCCGCCTTCGCGCTGCTCGCCGGGGTCGCCGCCTTCGTGCTGGTCTGCTGGCCGGCCGGCGCCGCCCGGCGCCCGGTGCAGCGGCTGCTGATGACGGGCTGGACGGCGCTGCTGGCCTCGACCGTCGCGGTGCTGATGCTGCGCGGCCCGTACGAGCGCGGCTCCGGTATCGGCCAGGCCCTGGACCTGTCGCTGGTGCGCGCCACCCTGGACGAGCGGATCGGCACCGCGCTGGCGGCCCGGCTGCTGCTGCTCGCGGCGGCCGGGATCTTCCTGTCGCTGCTGGTCGGGCAGTTGGGGCAGCCGCCCAGGCCGGCCACGGGCACGGGCGCGGACACTGGCACGGACACGGACACGGGCGCGGGCTCGGAACCGCACGGCGACGACACCGAGGCCGCCGAGCTGCGCGAGCTGGAGCAGCGGGCCGCCGAACGGCCGCAGCGCGAGGCCCGGATCGGCCTGGGCGTGGCCGGACTGGTGCTCGCGGTGGCGCTCTCCGCGACCTGGGTCGGCGCCGACCACGCCTCGGTGGGCATCCAGGTCTGGCTGGCCCTGCCGTTCGGCATCCTGCACCTGATCGCGATGGCGCTCTGGCTGGGCGGGCTGGCCTCGCTGCTGGTCGCGCTGCGCGAGGGCGTCGGCGCCGAGGTGGTGGACCGCTTCTCCCGGGTCGCCTTCGGCTCGGTGGCCGTGCTGGCCGTCACCGGGGTCTACCAGTCCTGGCGGGGCCTGGGCAGTTGGAGCGCGCTGACCGGCACCGAGTACGGGAAGCTGCTGCTGGTGAAGAGCGGCTGCGTGGTCGTGATGCTGGGCGTCGCCTGGATCTCCCGCGGCTGGCTGGCCCGGCTGCGCTCGGCCCCGGCCGAGGCGGCGGAGGTCGAGCCGGCCGAGGTGCCCGAGCCGGTCGGCGCCGTCGGGCACGGCGAGGACCCGGTCCGGCGGGCCCAGCTGGAGCGGCAGCGGGCCGCCGCGCGCACCGCCGGCCGCGAGCGCGGGCTGACCCCGACCCGGGCCGGGCTGCGCCGCTCGGTGCTGGTGGAGGCGCTGGTCGCGGTGGCGGTGCTGGTGGTCACCACGATGCTCACCAACTCCCCGCCCGGGCGGGTCGCGGGCGAGGTCAAGGCGGCCGGGAGCGGCGCGGCCGCCCCGGGCGCCGGGAACGCCGCCCCGGCGGCCCCGCAGACCGAGCCCGGCCGCACGGTGGAGCTCAAGCTGCCGTACGACACCAAGGGCCGGACGCCGAACGCCAAGGGCACCGCGACCGTCACCCTCAACCCGGCCCGGACCGGCCCGAACGGCGTCGAGCTCGCGCTGGACGGCGCGGACGGCAAGCCGGTGGACGTCCCCGAGGTGCAGCTGGCCTTCACCCTGCCGGACCGCGACCTCGGCCCGCTGCCGGTCGCGCTCACCGCGGCGGGCACCGGCCGCTGGAGCGGCACCACCCAGCTCCCGCTGGCCGGCACCTGGGTGGTCTCGGTGCAGATCCGCTCCTCGGACATCGACCAGACCACCCCGACCCAGCAGTTCAAGATCGGATGAGCCCGGTGGAGCACGACCAGATGACAAGCCCGGCGGGCTTCACCCGCCGGGCGCTGCTCGGCACGGCCGGCGCCGGACTGCTGGTCGGCGCCGGGGCGGGCGCGGCCGGGGCGGTCGCCTACGACGACCGGCCGGGCGCCGACCCGAAGGCGTCCGGCGGCGGGGCCGGCGCACTCGGCGCGGGCCGGGTGCCGTTCCGCGCCGAGCACCAGGCCGGCATCCTCGAACCCGCCCAGGCCCGCGTCCAGTTGGCCGCCTTCGACCTGGTCGACGGGGCCGGCCGGGACGGGCTGCGCGCCCTGTTGCGGCGCTGGACCGGGGCGGTCGAGCGGCTGACCGCCGGGGAGCCGGCCGCGGAGTTCGACAACCAGGTCGCCCTGGACGCCGGGCCCTGCTCGCTCACCGTCACGCTCGGCTTCGGCGCCGCACTGTTCGACAAGGCCGGGCTGGCCGACCGCCGCCCGGCCGCCCTCGAACCGCTGCCCGCCTTCCCCGGCGACGCCCTGGACCCGGCGCGCGGCGACGGCGACCTGTTCGTCCAGATCGGCGCCGACGACGCGCTGGTGACGGTGCACGCCCTGCGGACCCTGCAGAAGCTGGCGGCCGGCACGGCGGCCCTGCGCTGGCAGTCGGCCGGCTTCGCCCGGACCCCCGGCGCGGCCGCCCGCCCGGTGACCGGGCGCAACCTGATGGGCCAGATCGACGGCACCAACAACCCCAGGCCCGGCGAGGACGGCTTCGCCGCCAAGGTGTTCTGCGCCCCCGGCGGGGACCAGCCGGCCTGGCTGGCCGGGGGCTCGTACCTGGTGTTCCGGCGGATCCGGATGCTGCTGGACCACTGGGAGGAGCTGCCGGTGGACCGCCAGGAACGGGTGATCGGCCGGCGCAAGTCGGACGGTTCGCCGCTGAGCGCGCCGGCCGGCTCGGGCGAGGGCACCCCGGTGGACCTCGCCGCCCAGGGCCCGGACGGCGGGCTCGCCGTCCCCGCCGACGCCCACGTACGGGTCGCCGCCCCGGCGGGCAACGGCGGGGCGGCGATGCTGCGGCGCGGCTTCTCGTACCACGACGGGGCGCTGCCGGACGGCTCGCCGGACGCCGGGCTGCTCTTCCTCGCCTTCCAGGCCGACCCGCGCAAGGGCTTCACCCCGGTGCAGCGCAAGCTCTCCCGGGGCGACGGACTGTCCCGCTTCCTCCGGCACGAGGCCAGCGGGCTGTACGCCGTCCTTCCGGGGGTGCCGGCCGGGGGCTACCTCGGGCAGCAGCTCCTGGACGGGTAGCGCCTCCGCGCGAGGAGCGGTCCCGGCCACTGGAACGCGGTCATGCCGGGGCCGCGGACTCGTTATGGTGACTGCTTCGGCACCACCCCGCTCGGGCAGCACCCGGCTCGGGCACCACCCCCTGGCAACGGAGGCGTCATGTCGGCCACCCGCTACACCTACCTCGGCCCGGCCGGCACCTTCACCGAGGCGGCGCTGCACACCCTGCCCGAGGCGGCGACCCGGGAGCTGGTGCCGCTGTCCTCGGTGGCGCTGGCGCTGGAGGCGGTGCGCGGCGGGGAGGCCGCCGGGGCGTTCGTGCCGATCGAGAACTCGGTGGAGGGCGCGGTCACCGCGACCAACGACGAACTGGCCGCCGGCGCACCGCTGATGATCTACCGCGAGGTGCTGCTGCCGATCACCTTCGCACTGCTGGTGCGGCCGGGCACCGAGCTGTCCGGGGTCAAGACGGTGACCAGCCACCCGGTGGCCCAGCCGCAGGTGCGCAAGTGGCTGGCGGCCAACCTGCCGGACGCGGTCTGGGAGTCGGCCGCCTCCAACGCGGACGGCGCCCGGCTGGTCGCCGAGGGCCGGTACGACGGGGCGTTCGCGGGCGAGTTCGCGGCGCCGATCTACGGGCTGGACCCGCTGGTCAAGGAGATCGCGGACGCGCAGAGCGCGACCACCCGGTTCGTGCTGGTCGGCCGTCCGGGGCGGGTCTCCTCGCCGACCGGGGCGGACAAGACCTCGATGGTGGTCTGGCTGCCGGACGACCACCCGGGTGCGCTGCTGGAGCTGCTGCAGGAGTTCGCCGTGCGCGGGGTGAACCTGATGCGGATCGAGTCCCGGCCGACCGGTGAGGGGCTGGGCAGCTACTGCTTCCTGATCGACTGCGAGGGGCACCTGTCGGAGCGGCGGGTGGCCGAGGCGATGATGGGGCTCAGGCGGATCAGTCCGCAGGTCCGGTTCCTCGGCTCCTATCCGCGCGCGGACCGGCAGGTGTCCAAGCACCGGCGGCCGGGGACTTCGGACGAGGATTTCACCGCGGCGGCGGACTGGCTCTCCCGGGCGCTCGACGGGCGCGGGGAGATCTGATCCCCGGGGTGGGCCGGTCCCGGACAGCTGAGCGTCATCTCGTGTCTTTCTGACCTTTTCCGACCGTTATCGACCGGCCCGATCGAACGCGGCGGGTGACCGTCCCGTCATCCACAGGAACCCCGGACTCCGGGGGCCGCTGTCCACAGGCCTCCCCGCTGTCCACAGCCGGAAGTTATCCACAGCCCTGGGGATGAGTCGACAAACCGGTATAGCCATTGCCCAGAACCGGTCGGACCATCGGTTTGCGTCGCAGAGATGACTAATCGGACCAGAGTCACCCGCTTGCCTGCAAATCACCCGTGCGAGTGCTTCAATTCCCTCACCCGAGAAGGTTCATTGAGGTTTGAAGCCTCAATTCCCTGGTTTCGATCCGCGGATCCCGATCCCCACCCCTCATCCACAGGCCCGGGGTGGGGCCTGTGGATAACCCGCCCCCGGGCTGGGGACGGAAGGTTCCCCACAGGAGTTATCCACAGGAACCGGTGAGTTATCCCCAGGGGAAAACCGGTACCGGTGGAGGAACGGCCGCCCGGTACGCTTGGGCCTGTGATTGACCTTCGCCTGCTTCGTGAGGACCCTGACCGAGTGCGCGCCTCGCAGCGCGTCCGTGGCGAGGACGTCGACATCGTCGACGCCCTCCTCTCCGCCGACGAGCGGCGCCGGTCCTCGGGCAGCCGCTTCGACGAACTGCGCAACGAGCAGCGGGTGCTCGGCAAGCAGGTCGCCCAGGCCAAGGGCGACGAGAAGACCGCCCTGCTGCAGCGCACCAAGGAGCTGGCCGCCGAGGTCAAGGCCGCGGACGCCGAACAGGGCGCGGCCAAGGAGGAGGCGGACCGCCTGCTCCGCTCCCTGGCGAACCTCATCGACCCGGCCGCCCCGGTCGGCGGCGAGGAGGACTTCGTCACCCTGGAGGAGATCGGCACCCCGCGCGACTTCGCCGCCGAGGGCTTCGAGCCCCGCGACCACGTCGAGCTGGGCCAGCTGCTGGGCGCGATCGACACCGAGCGCGGCGCCAAGGTCGCCGGTGCCCGCTCCTACTACCTGACCGGTCCCGGCGCGCTGCTGGAGCTCGCCCTGGTCAACATGGCGATCGCCCAGGCCACCGCGGCCGGCTTCATCCCGATGATCACCCCGGCCCTGGTCCGCCCGGCCGCCATGGACGGCACCGGCTTCCTCGGCCAGGCCGCCGAGAACGTGTACCACCTCCCCGAGGAGGACAAGTACCTGGTCGGCACCAGCGAGGTCCCGCTGGCGGCGTACCACATGGACGAGATCATCGAGGCCGACAAGCTGCCGCTGCGCTACGCCGGCTACTCGTCCTGCTTCCGCCGCGAGGCCGGCACCTACGGCAAGGACACCCGCGGCATCATCCGGGTCCACCAGTTCGAGAAGGTGGAGATGTTCGTCTTCACCACGCCCGAGGACGCGGAGAACGAGCACCGCCGCCTGCTCCAGTGGGAGAAGGACTTCCTCAACGCGCTGGAGCTGCCGTACCGGGTGATCGACGTCGCCTCCGGCGACCTCGGCTCCTCGGCCGTGCGCAAGTTCGACATCGAGGCCTGGATCCCGACCCAGGGCAAGTACCGCGAGGTCACCTCGACCTCCAACACCACCGAGTACCAGGCCCGCCGGCTGTCGATCCGGATGCGCGAGGACGGCAAGACCCGCCCGCTCGCCACCCTGAACGGCACCCTGGTCGCCGTGCCGCGCACCATCGTGGCGATCCTGGAGAACCACCAGCAGGCCGACGGCTCGGTCGTCGTGCCCGAGGCGCTGCGTCCGTACCTCGGCGGGCGGACCGTCCTCGAGCCGGTCAAGTGACCTCCTCGACCCACCCGATCGGTGGCGACCTGCCCTACCGGCTGGTCGCCACCGACCTCGACGGAACCCTGCTCACCAGCGCGGAAACCGTCTCCGAGCGCACCCGCGCCGCGCTGGCCGCGGCCACCGGCGCGGGCGCGCTGCACATCGTGGTGACCGGCCGCTCGGCCGTCTGGGCCCGCCCGGTCTTCGACGAGATCGGCTACACCGGGATAGCGGTCTGCGGCCAGGGCGCCCAGGTCTACGACGCCGGTGCCCACAAGCTGCTCACCTCGCTCACCCTGGACCGCCGGCTCGCCGCGGTCGCGATCGAGAAGATCGAGGCCGAGACCGGCCCGCTGGCCGTCGCCGCCAACCAGGACGGCCTGGACGGCCAGGTGCTGGCCGGCCCCGGCTACGAGCTGCTGATCGGCTCCGACCTCCCGGTCGTCCGGGCCGAGCGCGGCGAGCTCTTCGCCTCCCCGCTCAGCAAGCTCTACATCCAGCACCCCGGGCTGACCGACGACGGCCTCGCCGAGGCCGCCCGGCGCGCCGCCGGCGACCTGGTCGGCGTGGTGATGGCCGGCCCGGGCGTGGTCGAACTGCTGCCGCTGGGCCTGTCCAAGGCCACCGGCCTGGCCGTCGCCGCCCGCCGCCTGGGCGTGCGCGCCGCCGACACCATCGCCTTCGGCGACATGCCCAACGACGTGCCGATGTTCGGCTGGGCGGCGCACGGCGTGGCCATGGCCAACGCCCACGAGGAACTGCTCGCCGTCGCCGACGAGGTCACCGCGGGCAACGACGAGGACGGCGTCGCGATCGTCCTGGAGCGCCTCTACCCGACGCGCTGAGCGCCCCCCGGGACACGTTCACGGACGGTTCACCCCCAGTTGTAGGATGACCGGGCAAGCGGTTGTAGGATGACCGACGACCGATGAGTGGTGTGCGAAGGGAGGCCCGGCATGAGCGGCGACGGAAACGGCCTGCAGGCGGCCGGGCGGCGTTCCCTGGTGGACACCGCGATCGACCGGCTGCGCGAGCAGCTGGCCGGCGGGGCCTGGCCGGTCGGATCGCAGATCCCCACCGAGCACGAGCTGGCCGAGCAGCTGCAGGTCGGACGCAACACCGTGCGGGAGGCCCTCCGGGTGCTGGTGCACGCCGGGATGCTGGTCTCCCGGCAGGGCGAGGGCACCTTCGTACGGTCCACCAGCGACCCGGCGGCGGTGCTCCGCGGCGTCCAGCGCTCCGGCATCCGGGACGTCCTGGAGGTCCGCGCCGCGCTGGAGACCGAGGCCGCCCGACTGGCCGCGCTGCGGCACACCCCCGAGGACGTCCGGCGGATGCGGGCCGCGCTGGCCCGTGAGGCCGAGGTCTTCGCCCGGCACCCCGAGCGGGCCGGCCGCGAGGCCACCGTCGAGCACGACCTGGAGTTCCACACCGCCGTCGTCGAGGCCGCGCACAACCCGGCGCTGGCCGAGGTGTACCGCTACTTCGGCGCCTCCGTGCGCGAGTCGATGACGGCCGCCTTCGGCGACCACGAGATGCCCGAGGCGGTCGTGGCCACCCACGAGGCGCTGGTGGACGCCATCGAGAGCGGCGACCCGGACCGCGCCGAGACGGCGTGTCGGGCGCTGCTCGCCGAGCCCACCGCGGCCGTCGAGCAGCTCCTCGCGGCCATCGCGGCCCGGAAGTAGGACGGCGCAGGCCCCGCTTCCGCACGCAGCCCCGCTGCCTGCTCCCCACGTCCGCACGCAGCCCCGCTGCCTGCTCCCCTCCCGTCCTGCCCGCGGCCGGTGGAGGCCTCCTCCCGCCGTGCCCGCGCCACCCCGAGCCCCGGAAAGAACAGCACACCCATGGCCGTCACCCGTGCCCCGCAGCCGGTTGTCACCACTCCCGCCCCGCTCCCCGTCCGCAGCCGGCTGGCCCACCCCGCGCTGCTGCTGATCGGCATCCTGCTGGTCGCGCTGAACATGCGCGCCTGTCTGGCCGCGATCTCCCCGATGGTCAAGGAGATCCAGCACACCTTCGGGCTGTCCACCACCGCGGGCGGGCTGATCACCACCATCCCGGTGCTGTTCCAGGGCGTCGGCGCCCCGCTCACCCCCCGGCTGACCCGCCGGTTCGGCACCGAGCGGGTGGTGCTCGGGGCGGTGCTGGTGCTGGGCGCCGGCGTGCTGCTGCGGGTGCTGCCCTCGGTGTTCGCGCTGTACGCGGGCTGCGTGGTGATCGGCGTGGCCATCGCCGTGCTGAACGTGTCGATGCCGGGCCTGGTCAAGCGGGAGTTCCCGGACCGCGCGGCCACCATGACCGGCGTCTACTCGACCACCATGCTGGTCGGCGCCACCCTCGCGGCCGGCACCTCCGTCCCGCTGGAGCACGCGCTCGGCGGCGGCTGGCGGGCCTCGCTCGGCGCCTGGTCGCTGCTGGCGCTGATCGCCGCGGTGGCCTGGCTGCCGCAGGTGCTGCGCTCCCGGCAGGAGCGGGCCGCGGTGGCCGCCGCCCCCGCCCGGGACGCCCGGCCCGGAGGGGCCGCCCGGCCCGGCAAACCGATCGAGGGCATCTGGAAGTCCCCGCTGGCCTGGCAGATCAGCCTGTTCATGGGCATCTCGTCGCTGCTGGTCTACACCCTGGTCGCCTGGATGCCGACCATCCTGGCCGACCACGGCATGGACCGCGGCCAGGCCAGCCTGGTCTTCGCCTACTCCAACCTGGTGCAGGTGGCCGGCGCCTTCCTGGTGCCGCTGATGGCCGGCCGGATGACCAGCCAGCGCGCCCTCGCCGTCACCATGGCCGTCCTGAACGGGCTCGGCATCGCCCTGCTGCTGGTCGCCCCGGTCTCCGGCGCCTGGGTGTCGGCGACCATCCTCGGCCTGGCCCAGGGCGGCTCGCTGGGCCTCGGCCTGGCCTTCATCGTGCTGCGCACCGGCACCGCGGCCGGCGCCGCCCAGCTGGGCGGCATGTCCCAGGCGATCGGCTACCTGGTCGCGGCGGCCGGCCCGGTCGGCGCCGGGGCGCTGCACCAGCTCACCGGCGGCTGGGACGCCACCCTGGTGCTGATGCTGGTGCTGGTCCTGGTGGTCGGCGCGGCCGGCTTCGGCGCCGGGCGGAACCGGACGCTGTAGGACTCCCCCGCAACGCCGACAGGGCCCGGACTCCGTGGGAGTCCGGGCCCTGTCGCACGAGGCGCGGCCTACTCCTCGGCGGCCAGGGTCAGCCCGGCCAGCTTCACCGAGGCCAGCACGGTCGCCCCGACGGCGACCACCAGCAGCAGCGGGACGGCCGCCCCGAGCGACACGTCGGCACCGATCGCGTTGTCCCCCGCGACCGCCTCGGCGACCGCCCGGCCCCACTGCTGGACGCTCAGCGTGCGGGCGCCCTCGACGAAGTTGCCGATCAGCGACTCCCAGATCAGCGCGTACGCCAGCCCGGCCACCACCGCGTGCCGGGTGACCACGCCGAGCAGCAGGAACAGGGCGCTGTACGCGGCCCCGGCGACCAGCACCGCGACGGTGTAGCCGAGCGCCACGCCGTCCTTCGTCCCGTACAGCAGCAGCCCGGCGAGCAGCGTCGGGACGGCGGCGAACACCCAGGTGGTGCCGATCGCGACGGCCAGCTTGGTGGTGACGATCTGCCAGCGCGGCAGCGGCTTGGCCAGCAGGTAGACGATCGAGCCGTCGTCGATCTCGGTGGCGATCACCCCGGTGCCGATCACCAGGCCGAGGATCGGCAGCAGGGTGCCGAGGTCCAGCTGGCCGAGGATCTTGACGGTCAGGCTGTGCGCGTCGCCGCTCGACCCGGCGGCGATCGCCGCGACGATCAGCAGCAGCGCCGGGGCCACCAGCAGCAGCGCGCCGCGGCGGCGGCCGAGCAGGCCGCGCAGGGTCAGCCTGGCGACGGTCGGGTTCATGGTCGGTCGACCCCTTCCTGGGTCCGGTGGGTGGCGCGGGTGGGGCCGGGGGTCATGCCGAGACCAGGTAGGAGAAGACGCTCTCCAGCGACTCGTCCGCCGGGGACACGGTGTACAGCCGGATGCCGGCCTCCCGGGCGACCCTGGGCAGCAGGGTGGTGAAGCCCTGGAAGTTCACCGCCTCGATCCGCAGCGCCCGTTCCCGCTCGTCCACCTCGATGCCGGTGGTCGAGCCGTCGGCGATCAGTGCGGCGGCGAGCCGGCGGTCGTCGCTGGAGCGGACCAGGTAGCGGTGCGGCCGGTCGGTCATCAGCCGCCGGATCCGCCGGAAGTCGCCCGAGGCGGCGTGCCGTCCGGCCACCACCACCTCGATGTGCCGGGCCAGTTGCTCGACCTCCTCCAGGATGTGGGAGGAGAACAGCACCGTCCGGCCGTCCGCGCCGAAGCGGCGCAGCAGCTCCATCAGCTGGAGCCGCTGGCGCGGGTCCATGCCGTTGAAGGGCTCGTCCAGCAGCAGCACGGCCGGGTCGTGGACCAGGGCCGAGGCCATCTTGACCCGCTGCTTCATGCCCTTGGAGTACGTCCCGGTGCGGCGGTCCTTGGCGGGTGCCATCTCGACCAGGTCGAGGGCGCGCCGGGCGGCGGCGCCGGGCTGGGGCAGGCCGTGCAGTTCGGCGTTGGCGAGGACGAACTCCCAGCCGGTCAGGTAGTCGTACATCGACTCCCGCTCGGGCACCAGGCCGATCTGCCGGTACACCTGCTGGTTGCGCCAGATCTGCTCGCCGTCCAGGGTGACCGCGCCGCTGGAGGGGGCGAGGAAGCCGCTCATCATGTGGATGAGGGTGGACTTGCCCGCGCCGTTCGGCCCGAGCAGGCCGGTGATGCCGGGGCCGATCGACATCGAGATGTCGTTGACCGCGACCACGTTCCCGAACCAGCGGGAGACCTTGTCGATGGTGATGGTGGCCATGGCGCCCTCTCAGACCTTCTCGTAGCGGCGCAGCAGGAGGCGGTACGAGCCGGCCACCATCGCGACGGCGACGAGTGCGAACACCAGCGTGCCGAGCGCCCCCGGGGCGTGCCGGCGGTCGATCCCGGCCCCGAGGTCGAACACCTCGTTGACCAGCGCCTCCACCAGGCCGTTCGGCGAGATCAGCGACGTCCACTGGGCCGCGTCCGAGCCGCCCGGGCCGGGGTTGCTGATGCCGACCACGACCGCGGCGAGCGTCGAACTCACCACCAGGTAGCCCATGATGGCGGCCACCCCGAAGCCCCGGCGCGGGGTGCTCGCGGCGATCACCAGGGCCACCGAGGTCGGCACCAGGGCGTAGAGCACGGCCGCCACCAGGCCGTAGAGGAACTGGCCGGTGTTGTGCCCGAAGTCCATCCCGGCCAGCAGCGCGCCCGCGTACAGCACCAGCAACGGGGCTGCCATCAGCAGGAACTGGGCGCAGGCCATGGCGCCGAACTTGGCCCGGACGTAGTCGGCGCGGGTGATCGGTCGGGAGAAGTACAGCGGGACGGTGTGGTGGCGGAGGTCCCGGGAGAGCAGCACCGGCGCCTGGGCGGCGAGGAAGATCGACACCACCAGGCCGAGGCTGGAGAGGTAGCCGGCGTACTCGACCGGGAGTTCGTCCCGCTTGAGGTAGACCGCGCCCGCGACGAAGATCATTGCCGGGACGGTGACCACGCCCAGCAGCAGCATCGGCAGCACCTTGGACTTGCCGGAGCGGCCCAGGCCGTAGGCGGAGCGCAGGCTCTGGGTGAAGAGCGAGCGGGTGGCATAGGCGCGGCCGAGGCGCGGGCCGGTGTAGCCGCGGTAGCCGATGTCGTGGATGACACCGGTGTCGGCGGGCCTGGTGTCAGGAGGCTGCGGCATCGTCCGTCCCTCCCCTGGTGCTCTGGTCGTCGCCGTGGTGCGCCTGGTGCGCCAGGGCGTCGGCTTCGTCGTGGTCGGTGAAGAGTTCCGCGACCCGGTGCCGGCGCTGCTCCAACCGGACCAGGCCGAGGCCGAGTTCGGCGACCGTGTCGCGGATGGTGTCGTAGGTGGACTCGCCGTCCAGCCGGACCAGCAGCAGGTGCGGGCCCTCGGCCCGGACCTCCAGCCCGGTGGCGGCGAGCCGCTCCCGGACCGTGGCGCCGGGCTCGGCGGCGGTGTCCTGCGGGAAGTCGGTGACCTCCACCGCGAGGACGGCGGTCGCCTCGGTGAAGGAGGCCGTGGAGGAGGAGCGCAGCAGCTTGCCGCCGTCGATCACCACCAGGTGGTCGCAGGTCCGCTCCAGCTCGCCGAGCAGGTGGGTGGTGACCAGCACCGAGATGCCGAAGTCGGTGTGCACCCGGCGGATCAGGGCGAGCATCTCGTCCCGGCCGGCCGGGTCCAGACCGTTCGTCGGCTCGTCCAGCAGCACCAGCTTCGGGTCGTGCACCAGCGCCTGGGCCAGCTTCACCCGCTGCTTCATGCCGGTCGAGTAGCCGCCCATCGGGCGGTACCGCTCCTCGTACAGGCCCACGTGCCGCAGCGTGTCCGCGGTGCGCTCCCGCGCGGCGGTCGCGGGCAGCCCTGCCATCCGCGCCATGTGCACCACGAACTCCGTCGCCGAGACGTCCGGCGGCAGGCAGTCGTGCTCGGGCATGTAGCCGACCTGCTCGCGGATCTCCGAGCCCCGGGTGGCGATGTCCAGGCCGAGCACCTCGCCGCGGCCGGAGGTCGCCGGGGCGAGCCCGAGCAGGATCTTGATCAGGGTGGACTTGCCCGCCCCGTTGGCCCCGACCAGCCCGACGACCCCGGGCTGCACCTCGACGGTCAGCTGGTCGAGCGCGGTGACCCGGGGGAAGCTCTTGGTGAGGCCCTCGGTCTTGATGACAGCAGTGGACACGCCCTCAACGTAACGCTCCCGCGCCGCAGCGGCCATGAGCTGGAATGACGAGGCTTCGCGGGGCTGTCTGCTGCTGCGGTATGACGCCGGGACCGATCTCCCCTAAGGGTTGGGTAAAGGACGACCCTTGAACGCCACTTGCAATCCTGTCGGACTCCTGGCAAGCAGCGGCACCACCGGGCGTGCCGCGCACCGCGCGGACGCCGAAGGGGGACGAACCACGTGTCCGACCGGGCAACCGAGTTCGACCGGAGGATGAATCCGTGGGCCTACGACGCGAACGGCAACCTGACCGACCGGGCCCGCACGCAGGAGACCGCCCGCACCCGGCTCAACACCACCGTCGCCCGGAAGGCCGCCCCGAAGCCCGGGTGCGCCCACGGCGCCGGGCCGCTCACCGTGAAGTGAGCGGCCCGGCGCCGCGTCCGGCGTCACCTCAGGAGCTGGGGCGCTCCCACATCTCGACGACCTTGCCGGAGGCGTCGAGGGCGACCTTGTAGGTGCCGCTGTTGCAGGGGTACGAGCCCTTCTGGTTGCCGGGGGTGGCGATGCACTCGTTGATGTGCTTCACCAGGTCGGCGACGGCGACGTCCTTCGGGGCGGCCACGACCGACTTGAGGTGGCCCTTGGCGGTGGGGGCGAAGGTCGCGGTCTTGTCGGCGCCCGTCGGTTCGAGGGCGACGTCGTTGACGCCGCAGGCGTCCTTGGTCTCCTTGTAGACCAGGGCGGTCGCGCTGGTGCCCTTGACCGGCTCGATCCACTTCTGCCCGGCGGGCAGCGGCTCGTGGGTGCAGAAGCCCTCCGGGCCGCCGTCGGTGGGCTTGCCGGTCGGGGCGGGCTTGCCCGTCCCGGTCGCCGGGGCCGCGGTGGGCGAGGCCGCCCCACCGGCGGCCGGCGCGGCGGTCGTGGCGGCGGCGCCGGCCCCCTGGGTCGACGGGTCGTCCGGGCCGCAGGCGGTGAGGCCCAGCGCGGCGGTGGCGACCAGAGCGGCGACGAGCAGTCTCCTGGATGCAGACATGACGAAAGAACCCCCGTTTAACGCATGATCAGATAAAGGTGCGGCGGACAGATTAGCGCCTCCCACCGACCACGCCCGTCCTGACCGCCGCGGCGAGCTCGTGCGGAGCGACGGAGTCCGTGCGGTAGCGGGGCGGTGTCCTGCGTCCGGCGCCGCCGTAGGCGGGCGCCACGGGCTCGGCGCCACGGGCTCGGCGCCACGGGCTCGGCGTCGTGGGCTCGGCGTCGTGGGCTCGGCGTCCTGGCGGTGCGTGCTCTCGCCCCCCGCCCCGCGCACCGCCACGACGTAGTCCGGATTCCGGGCGCGCGGGGCATGGCGGAAGGCCGCCGACCGGCCGTGGCCCGCGTCGGCGACCACGACCTGTTGGGGTCGGCCTCCGGCAGGTCAACTGACGAAGTACTAGACGTCCTGACGCAGGAACAGCGTCCGTCCGGCCAGCGCGACCAGCACGCACCAGAGCGCGAGGAGCAGCCCGCCCAGCGGCACGGACAGCGCCTCCGGGAAGGTCAGCCGGTCCCCGAGCAGGGCGTACTGCGCCCCTTCGGGAAGGAAGCGGCCGAACCCGGGGAGCTGTCCGAGCACCAGGAGCTGGCCGACCGTCCCCCAGACCAGCAGGCCGACCACGGCGGCCAGTTGGTGGCGGACCACCCATCCGATCGCGGCGCCCCAGAGGCCGCCCAGGCCGCAGACCGCCACGGCGGCACCCGCGATCCCCCAGCTGCGGGCGTCGAGCGCCAGGCCGCTGCCCCGCGCCGCGAGCGCGAGAGCGCCGACCGTCGCGGCCTCGGCCACCGCGAGCAGTCCGAACAGCAGACCGGCGACGGTGGCCGCGCCGAGTTTCGCGGCGACCACGACGGAACGCCCGGGCGCGTGCAGGACGGTGCGGCCGATCGCCCCGGAGCGGAACTCGCCGGTGACGACCAGCGCGCCGAAGAGCGAGGCGAACAGCGCACAGGAACCGGCCATGATCAGCACGCGGTGGCTCGTCGCGGCCGCCACGCCCGGGTCGGCGAGTCCCGACTCCCCGTAGACGGCGCCGAGTTGCCCCAGAGCGGCGAGCACCAGCGCGGTCAGCAGCAGGGCGGGCAGCGCCCCGCCGGAGCGGGCCTTGAGGAGTTCGGCCGAGAACTGGTCACGCACGGGGCGCCTCCGTCCAAGAGCTGCCGACCGAGGTCGCGCAGGTGTCGATCAGCTGGAAGTAGGCGGCTTCGAGACTGCCGCCGCCCCGCCGGACGAGGTCGGCTAGCGGGCCGTGGAAGAGGACGGAGCGGCGCAGCACGACGACGTCGTCCACGCTCTGCTGGACCTCGGCGAGCAGGTGGCTGGCGATCAGGACGGTGCGCCCCTCGGCGGCCAGGTGCTCCACGAGATGGCGCGTCCAGCGGATGCCCTCGGGATCGAGGCCGTTCAACGGCTCGTCCAGGATGACGAGTTCGGGATCGGGCAGCAGGGCGGTGGCGAGCGCGAGGCGCTGGCGCATACCGGTGGAGCAGGACTTGTAGCGGGTGCGGGCGGACCGCCCGGCCAGGCCCACCTGCTCCAGGGCCCGGTCCACGCGGTCCGCGGGCAGGGCGAGCGCCCGGGCGGCGACCTCCAGGTGCCGGCGGACCGTCGGCCGCGGCGCGAAGCCGACCGCGTCCATGGCGACGCCGATCCGGTGTGCGGCGTCGGGCAGGGCGCCGGGGGCGGCGCCGAGCACCCGGACGGTGCCCCGGTCGGGCCGGGCGAGGCCGAGCAGGATGCGCAGCAGGGTGCTCTTGCCCGCGCCGTTGGGGCCGAGCAGGCCGGTGACCCGGCCGGGGCGGAGGGTGAAGCTGACGTCCTCCAGCGCCTGGTGGGCGCCGAAGTGCTTGCTGACGCCCGCGAAGGCGACGGCGTGGTCGTTGCCGGTCAAGTGGCCTCTCCCTGAGAGTGGTTCACGTACGGTGCGCGCGTCGCATCCTGCGCCCGCTCTCAGCCAAGCAGCCGGGCGGACGCGACGGGCACCGATACGGGGGCAGCATGCTGTCCCCGGTCGGCAGCTTGCTGCGGGCGGGCGGCGCGGCAGGCGGCGATGATCCGCTCGATCTCCTCGGCGGCGGCGTGAACGCCCTCGGTGAGCAGGACGGCGGCCGGGTTGAGCACCACTTCGTCCACCCCGGCACGGCGGTACTCCCCCAGCCCCTCGGCGATCTCCTCCGGGGTCCCGGTCAGGACGACCCCCGAGTCGAGCAGGGCCCGCGCGGTCGCCTCCGGGTCGTGCGGGTCCACGGGGACGCCGGCCCGGCGCAACATGTCGGCGTAGTGCGGGGCGGCCAGGTGCTCGCGGGTGGCCGCGAGGGCGAGCGCGCGGGGGTCGCGGCCCGGCGCGGTGGGGATCACGTGCACGGCGGTGGCGATGCGCGGCGGGGCCGGGCGTTCCCGCGCTCCCTCTGCCAGGGCGGGAGCGAGGGTGGCGGCGAGGTAGCCGGGCGGGGTCATCCAGGTGATCGCCACGTCGGCGACCTCACCGGCCGTCCGGGCCATGCCGGGGCGGAGCACGCCCGCACCCACCTCCACCCGGGCGTACGGCAGCCGGGGGAGGGAGCCGTTCAGCCGGTGGTACGGGCCGTCCTGGGCGACGGTCCCGCCGTCGAGGAGGGCGCGGACGGAGGCGAGGTAGTCACGGACGGCGCGGCGCGGGCTGGCGTACGGCTGCCCGGTGAGCCCGGCGACGAAGCCGGGGCTGCCGATGCCGAATCCGGCGACGACGGGTGCGTCGGTGAGCAGCGCGAGGGAACGGGCCTGCACGGCGGCCTCGTACGGGTGGCGCAGCGGCAGCAGGGTGACGGCGGTGCCGACCGGGACGGCGTCGCCCCGGCCGGCGAGGTAGGCGAGGGTCTGGTGCGGTTCGGCGCGGAAGGACTGGCAGAGCCAGAGCCGGCGGGCGCCGCTGCGCCGTGCGGCGGCGGCGAACGGGGCGACCAGCTCGGGGTGGTCCGGCTGGAGGGGGTAGAGGACGGCGGGGGCGGCCGGGTCGGGGGTCATGCTGCGGGCTCCGTCTCGTCGTGATGGGCGGGTGCGCCGGGGTCGAGGGTGGCGACCGCCATCCGGTCCGGATCCAGGAACGTCGAGGCCGCGTCAATGACTTGACGGTGCGTCACTGCCTCCAGGTCGTCACGGTAACGGTCGAGCCAGTCCAGGGGCAGCCCGGCGGCGAGGAAGCCGGACAGGGCGGTGGCCTCTTCGGCGCGGGTGGCGAGGGCGAACCGGGTGAAGCCGAGGGCGTAGCGGCGGGCCCGTTCGGTCTCGGCGGCGGTGGGGCCGTGCTCCGCGAGTTCGCGCAGGCAGCCGACGGTCTCCTCGGCGAGGAGGGAGGCCGTGCCGGGGGCCCCGGCGGCCTCGGTCTCCAGCCAGCAGCCGGCCCGGTTCTCGCGGAGGGTGGCGGAGACGGCGTACGCCAGCCCGTGCCGGTCGCGCAGCCGCTCGGCGAGCCGGCTCGACGCGTGCCCGCCCAGCACCAACTGCGCGAGGTGGAGCGGGGCGTGGCCGCGTTCGGCCGGTCCGGCGGTGAGCAACGAGGCCTGGGCGGGCCCGTCTCCCGAAGCGGCGGCGAGGGCCGTACGGCCCGGGGCGGGCGTGTCGCGGGCGAACGGCGGCAGGAACAGGCCGGACGGCCCGCCGCGCCACGCCCCGAGGGCCTCCTCGGCCCGGTCGACGACCGCCGCCGGGTCGACCTCGCCGGTGATCAGCAGCACCGACCCGGCGGGCACCACCGCCCGCCGGTGCAGGGCGTGCAGCTCGGCGGCCCGCGGTACCGGCCCGGCGGGCGCCGTCGCGAGGCCGGGACCCAGCAGCGGATGGTCACCGAAGGCGCGGGCGAGCAGGGTGGCGCGCAGCCGGGCCCGGCCCGCCGGCCGGGCGCCCGCGCCGGGGTGCCGGGCGTGGGCGAGGTCGATCTCGCGGTCGGTGTGATGCGGCCGCAGCAGCAGGTCGGCGAGCAGGTCCAGGGCCCCGGGCAGCCCGGCGGCGAGCACGCCCATGCCGACGACCAGGGACTCGGCCGTCACCACGGTGCTCAGCTCGGCACCCAGGTCGGCAGCGCGGTCGGCGATGTCCTGCCGGGTGAGGATCCGTCCGGCGGCGGTGCGCGCACCGGTGCCCAGGCAGGCCGCGAGCGCCCGCTGGGAGGCGGCGAGCGCGGGCTCGGTCCGGGCGAAGGGGATCACCAGGCGCAGTTCGGCCAGGGGCGCGTCCGGGGTGTGCAGCGCCACCAGGCGGAGCCCGCTGGGCAGAACGGTGTCCAGGCCGGCGCGGCCCGTGGCAGGTGCGCGGGCGGGCGTGTGAACGGGCGTGTGAGCGGGTGCGTGGTGCGGGGTCATGGTCTCTCATCCGCCCAGGACGGTCAGGGAACGGGGCCCGGCGAGCAGCGCCCGGGCGGCTGCGGCGACGCCGTCCGGGGTGGTCCGCCGGAGCGCGTCGGGGAGCGCGGCCGGTCCGCCGCTGCCGGGCAGGAACAGGTCGTGGTGCCCGTGGGTGACGGCACGGGCGGTCAGCGAGTCCTCGCCCCGGTGCCAGGCGAGCAGCAACGCGTTGACAGCGCGGCGCAGTTCGGCCGCCTCGGGCGGGCGGCGGGCGAGGTCGCGCAGCACGTCCGTCCAGGCCCCGGCGGCCTCCTCGGCGCGGACGCCGGGGGCGCGGCCGAGGACGGCGAGCACCGGTTCGGGGGCGTTCGCGCCGAGCCACTGCCCGTACAGGCCGCAGGTGACCCGGGCGGTGGTGAGCCGGGGATCGCGGCGGACGAGGGCGGGCAGACGGCCCCGGCCGACCAGTTCGGCGAGCACCACCTGGGCGAGGTGGCCCGGCAGGTCCCGGGCGGGGGCGGGCAGCAGGTGCCCCACGGCGACGGCGTCGGCGGCCCAGGGCAGCGCAGCGGTGACGGTCTCGGCGGCCCAGGGCAGCGCAGCGGTGACGGCCTCCGGCGCCCGGGCCGGCAGGCCCCCGTCCATCGTGGCGCCCGGGCCCGGCGGGAGGCCGCCGAAGGCCTCCCGGATCCGCTCCAGCGCCCGCTGCGGCTCCACCTCCCCGACCACCGACAGCGCCATCGCGCCGGGCCGGTAGTGCCGCCGCACGAACGCCGCCGCCGCCGCGGGGGTGGTCCCGGCCAGCTCTCCCGCCGTGCCGTAGCTGTCCCGGCTGCCGGGCCGCAGCGCGCCGAGGACGGTCTGCCAGAGCCGCCCGGATGCCGCGCCGCCCCGGATCTCCTCGGCGATGACCTCGGTCTCGGTGCGCAGCACCGCCTCCTCGGGCGCGAACTCCTCCAGCCGACGGGCCTCCCAGCCCAGCAGCTCGTCCAGCATCCCGGCCGGCGCCACGGTGTGGAACACGGTGCGGTCGCGGTGGGTCTCCGCGTTGCAGACGCCGCCCGCACCCGCGACCCGGGCGGCGTGCGCGTCGCCACCGTCCGCTCCCCCGCCCCGGGGGAACATCAGGTGCTCGACCAGGTGCGCCGTCCCGTGCCGCCCGGCCGGGTCCTCGTCGCTGCCCGCGGCCACCGTCAGGGCCACCGCGACGAGCCCGCGCCCGTGCCCGGGCCTCGGCTCGACCGACACCCGCAGCCCGTTGTCCAGTTGCTCCCGGTTCAGCAGGGGGCGGTTCAGCAGGGGGCGGTTCAGCAGGGGGCGGTGGAGCAGGGGGCTCATGTCAGCGGCCGGAAGACCGACACGCACATCTTCCGGCCGTCGCCGCCGTCGAACGGCTGCTCACGCCAACCGGAGTGACGGGCAGTCAGCTCCAGTCGGGCGATGCCGCCCAGCAGGTCCAGCTCGGAGGGCCAGAGGTAACGCAGCACGGTGGTGGCGCAGTTGGGCGCCGCGCCATCGAGGAAGAGGGTGTTCTGCACCAGCATGTTCTGCGAGGCGGGCAGCACGGAGATCGACTCGATCATCGCACTCCGCTCGCCGACCGGGTAGGTGGTGACGGCGTTGCCCCTCTGCACGTGGTGGTCGCTCGGGTCGAAGGTCTCGGTCACGACGTGGCCGCCCGGGGCGGTGTGCCGGGCCAGCGCGTGCATCAGGGCGATCTGCTCGTCGACGGCGGTGGCGCAGCACAGCACGTTGAACGGCGCGAGCACGACGTCGAAGGTGCGGCCGAGATCGAGGCCGACGAGGTCGCCGAGGTACGGGGTGACCCTGCCCTCCGGGTCCTTCTCGGCCAGCCGGGCGAGCATCGCCGGGGAGGTCTCGACGCCGTGCACGTCGAAACCCTGGTCGGCCAGGCGCAGCGCCACCCGGCCCGTGCCGACGCCGAGTTCGAGGACGCTGGCGCCCGGGCGGGCGAGGGTGAGCAGGAAGGTCCCGATGTCGTCCAGGTCGGGGGTGCTGGGGTAGACCTCGTCGTACACCCCGGCGAGGGCCTCGCTGTAGGCGGTGTTCAGCGCGGTGCCGAACCCCCCGGCCTGCCCGGGCGCGGCCTCGACGGCCGGGTGTGCCGCGGTGTCGGTCATCTCAGTTCTCCTCCGGGTCGGCGGTGGTGTTGTGGGCGGGGCGCAGCGGGTCGATGCCCGCCTGACGGAAGGCGCGGGCGACCTGCTCGGGGAGGCTTCCGGTGCCGGTCTCCGAGGCGTGGTCGATCAGGGCGGTGGCGAGGGCGAGGCAGCGGTGCTGGCCGAAGCTGAGGTCGCGCCGGCCTGGGCGGGGGTCGGCCGGGTCCCAGGCGGCGGCGAGGCCGGGGGCCAGTTCGTCGGTGAACAGCGAGACCTCGGCGCCGCGCCCGGGCAGGTCCCGTACGGCGCGGGTGACGGCCCGTTCGGCCGCCCCGTCGTCGCCGTGCAGGTAGACCACCAGCGCGTCGCGGCGCGGGAAGTCCTCCGGGTCGGAGAGCACCTTGGCGTGGTAGCCGGCGCCGGCCGCCTCCAGGGCGCCGAGCACGGCGGCCCAGTGCGCGGCCGCCGCGTCCGGGCCGGTGAGGTGCAGGAAGAGGCGGCGGACGGGGCCGGACGGGCGGGGCAGCGGCCGCGAGCCCATGACGTAGAAGAAGCCCGGGGACAGGGCGGGCCGGGCCGCCTCGACGGCGAGGCGCACCAGGTCGCCGGGGCCGGGGTCGGACGGGCCGAGGAGCCGGTCGACGGGGATGCGGGCGGTGATCTCGGGCAGCCGCACGACCAGGTGCCCGCCATCGGGCCGGATCTCGACCAGCCGGCCCTCGGTGGGGGCCCACCGGTGCGGGACGCCGTCCGCGTACCGCTGCTCCAGGGCGGGGTCGCGGGTGTCGCGGCGCGGCGCCGCCCCGGACGCGTCCGGCGTGCGGGCGTTGCCCGCGTGGAGCTCCCGGTAGAGCGCGTTGGTGAGGCGGCCGCGCAGGTCGCGCGGGCTCTCGGCGGTGAGTTCGCGGCCCGCGACCACGGCCTGCCGGCCGTCCGCCCGGACGGTGACGCGGTTCAGCGCCTCGGCCAGGCGGGGGGCGAGCGGCGCGGGGGCGAGCGCCGCGGGGGCGAGCAGTCGTGGGCCGGTCGGGGTGGTCATCGGGTGCTCCCGGTCGGGGGGTGGAGCCTCAGCGTGGTGACGGCCCCGGTCGGGCGGGTGAGCAGGGTGCGGCCGATGCCGGCGGCCGCGCGGGCCACCGGGCTGAGGGTGGCGTGGGCCTGGGCGGTGGCGATCAGCCGGTCGAAGAGGTGCCAGCCGGCGAAGCCGACGGCCCGCTCGGCGAACCCGGGGTCGGGGGTGCGGCGCTCCAGGTAGCCCTGCCAGAACGCCTCGACGCGCGGCAGGTGGCGGCGCAGGCCCTCACCGCCGCGCCGCAGCACCTCCTGGTGGCTGAGGTCGAACCCGGCCGGCTCCTGCGACCCCTCCCCGCCACCGGTGGGGGCGAAGACGGCGCAGGTGGCGTGGAAGAGCCACTCCCCGACGAACGCGCCCACGTCCCGGGCCGGGTCGGCGAGCCGGAACTCCTCCCAGTCGCACAGGTACAACTGCCCTTCGGCCAGCACGAACTGGTCGAACCGCAGGTCGCAGTGGGTCGGGGTGCGGGGTGCGGCGCGTTCCCGCTCGCGCAGCCCGTGCAGGGCCGCGACCACCTCCGGGTCGTCCTGGACGAGCTTCCATGCGGCGATCTGCCCCATGCTGCGGTCCCGCAGGGCGCTCCACGGGAACGCCTCCAGCCAGTCGAGCGGCGGCAGCGGCGGCTCGCCCTCGTCCAGGCCGGCGCCGCGCGGGTCGAGCCCGTGCAGGGTGGCGACGGCCCGGCCCGCCGTGCGGCAGAGGTCCTCGTCGAAGTCGCCGTCCAGGGCGGCTTCGGCGCCGGAGCGGGCGCCGGGCAGCAGCCGGTAGGCGCTCACCGCGCCCGGACGGTGGCTGCCGAGGTGCTCGGGGACGCGCAGGTCGGAGCCGGGCGGGAGGCGGAGGGCGAGCGTCTCGAAGGACAGCGCGCGGTCGAGTTCGCCGCTGGTGCCGTCCGGCGCGCGGGCCACCGTCTTGAGGAAGACCCGCGCCCCGGTGCTGGTGCGGCCGGCCCAGTTGTCGTTGCGGCCGCCGTAACCGGCCAGGTCCTCCGGCTCCAGGCGGCCGAGCCCCAGTTCGTCGAGGAGTTCCTGCACGGCCGGGGCGGCCGCCGGGTCCGTCGGCCGGTAGCGCAGCAGGGCCGCTCCTCCGGCCGGGTCAGGCGGGGTCATGGTGGTGGTCTCCGGGGCTCGGGGGCAGCGCGGGCCGCCCTTCCTGGTCGATCAGGTCGGCGATGAAGGCGAGGTAGTCGAGGAGTTCGTCGTGCCAGCCCTGGTGGCGGGCGAAGTCCTGCACGTGGACGGCGATCCGCACCACGGCGCAGCGACCGGTGAGCACCGGGTCGGGCCCGGGGCCGTACGCGTCGAGGAACACCCGGCCCAGGGCGGCGGGGCCGTACGGGGCCGGTGCGGCGCCCAACGACGGTAGCCGCCAGCCGAGTTCGGCCAGTTCGCCGAGGATCCAGCCGAGGTCCAGCTCCGGGCGGGCGGTGCCGAGGTCCGGGCCGGTGAGCAGGGCGGTCCGTCCGGAGTGCAGCGGTGGCACCAGGGAGCCCAGGGACGCCCAGCCGTGGACGGGCCCCGCCGGGCCACCGGCCCCGGCCGCCTGCTCCGCCCAGCCGAGCAGCCGGTCGGTGCGGCCCCGGCCCCACGACCTCCCTGCCCGGCGCCGCGATTCGTCGTCCGAGTCGGCCCATGCGCGCAGCCGCAGCAGCCCGGGCACGGGCCCGGAGCGCTCCGGCGCGGGCGGTCCGGACCGGTGCAGGGCCCGCAGCCCGCGCGCCGCCGAGGCCAGCGAACCGGCCACCAGCAGCCGGGCCGCCGGGCGGAAGTCGCGCAGCCAGGCGGCGGCGGAGGCGGGGCCCGGCGCCTCGTAGAGCAGCCCGTCGCCGGCCTGCCGGGGCAGGGCGAACCGGGCGGCGTCCGGGGCGTCCGGCAGCCGGAGGTCGGGCAGGTGCCGGGGACCGGGCCGCTGCCACCACCGGTACGACCCGTCCGCGGCCCGGAGCACGCTGGTGCTCTGCAGGCGGGTGGCGTACTCGGCGACCGGTTCGAGTCCGTCCAGGTCCGCGGGAAACGCGGCCGCCGCGGGTACGGACGTCATGCCGCCGCCCCCGCCCCGCGCCGGTCGGCGCAGCGTGCGAGCAGGTCGGTGAGCGGCGCGGCGCCGCCGTCCGCCACCTCTCCGGTGGCCGCGCTGGCCGCCGGGACGGTGGGCGCCACCACGACCCCGGGCCGGGCGCGCAGCGTGCGCAGGTGCTCCTGGACCATCGGGTTGCGTTCGGCGGCCGGCGGCAGCGCCGGGGCCACCCCCACCAGGGCGTCGGTGGCGTGCAGGGCGAGCAGCAACGGGGTGTCGGCGAGGCCGAGGGCGTACCGGCCGACGAAGTGCTGGGTGGCCGGGTGGACCAGTACGAGGTCAGGCCAGCGGGCGAGTTCGACGTGCGGCGCCACCGGGCCGGCTTCCCCACCGAACCGCCGGACGCCGCTCGCTTCACCGCCCCATTCGTCGACGAACACCTCGCGCCCGCTGAGCGCGGACACCGCCTGCACCGAGACGAACCGGCACGCGGACCGGGTGAGCACCACCCTCAGCTCCACCTGCGGCAGGGCGTTCCTGAACCAGTTGATCCAGAACGGCAGGAATGCCACGCCGAGCGCCCCGGTACCCGCCAGCAGAACCCGCCGGAACCCGGGGTCCGGCACGCCCAGTTGATCATCCATTCCCGTTTCTCCTCCGCCTTTCCCGCCCGGCCGTACGAACCGGGGCGGGCCGGCGCCCGGCCACGGCGCCGTCCCGCCCCGATCAGGGTTCACTGCGTGATCAGCACTTGCTCTCGACGGTCCGCGCGGCGAGCGAGCCGAGCGCGGCGGCGCACTGCTGCGAGGACTTGGCGCTGATGATGGTGGCGCGGATCGCCCACGGGATGGTGGGCGTGAACGCCGGACCGGTCTCGTTGCCGTCCGCCAGGCCCAGCTCCTCGGCCGAGGTGTAGGCGGTGTAGCCGTCGAACAGGTCCAGCTCGGTGGTGTTCTGCATGAGGATCTCCTCCGTTGGAATGCGGACTTCCGGAATACGGACTTCCGTTACCGGGCCGATCGGCCGATATCCGGTTCTCCCGGATCGGCCGGCGGCCCGTTGTCCCTGGGGACGACCACATCCTGACCCGCCGGTTTTCCCGGCCACTACTGGCAATTGCGGTATCGCCGCTCCCGCCAATTCCGCTTCCGTCATGACCGCCTCGGCAATTCCGGCGGCGGCATTGCCGCAAGTGACCATGTCCCCGTGCGCGTGGAAGGGGATACAAATGATCGCGTGACCACACCTGACGTAGATCCGACTCCGGCCGAGCGGCCCGCCCTGCGTGCGCTGCTCGCCTACGCACGGCCGCACCGCGGGGTCCTCTCCCTGGTGCTGCTGCTCACCCTGCTCGGAAGCTCGGCCGGCCTGGCCCAGCCGCTGGTCGTCCAGGACGTCCTCGTCAAGCTCACCACCGGTGACGGGCTGCGCGACGAGATCCTGCTCCTGAGCGGGCTGTTCGTGCTCTCCGTCGCCCTCACCTGGGGGCAGGCCTGGCTGGGCGAGCGCACCTCGGAGCGGGTGGTGTTCCAGGTCCGCAAGGGCCTGATAGCCCGGCTGATCCGCCTGCGCACCGCCGAACTCGACCGCGTCGAGCCCGGCAGCCTCACCACCCGCGTCACCTCCGACAGCACCCTGGTCCAGCACGCCGCGACCGGAGGCCTGATCCAGCTGGTCGACGGATCGGTCCACCTGATCGCCACCATCGTCCTGATGGGCGTGGTGAGCCTGCCGCTGCTCGGCATCACGGCCGCCGTACTGGTGGCGGTCGGCATCGCGCTGGGCGTGGTGATGCCCAAGATCCGCACGCTCACCACCCGGGCCCAGGAGTCGGTCGGCGAGATCGGCGCCGCCCTCGACCGCGCGCTCGGCGCCGCCCGTACCGTCAAGGCGAACGGCGGCGAGGCGACCGAGACCGCCCGGGCCGAGGCCGCCGCCGAGCGGGCCTACCAGGCCGGACTGAGCGGCGCCCGGTACCAGGCGCTGATCGCCGTACTGGCCGGCCTGGTCGTCCAGGCCTCCTTCCTCGCCGTGATCGGCCTCGGCGGCGTGCTCGCCGCGACCGGCAGCCTCGACCTGGCCGCGCTGGTCACCTTCCTGCTCTACCTGTTCAACCTCGGCGGACCGATCGTCTCGCTGGTCGGCGGCTTCTCCTCGCTCCAGCAGGGCCTGGGCGCTCTCGCCCGGATCGAGGAGCTGAACCGGATGGAGGCCGAGGACGACGTCGACGCCGCCCTGGCCCACCCGACCGGTCACGCACCCGACGTCACCGTCGCCGACGTGACCTTCGCCTACCCCGGCCGCGCCCCCGCGCTCGACGGCGTCGCCTTCACCGCCCCGGCCGGCCGGATCACCGCGCTGGTCGGCTCCTCCGGTTCCGGCAAGACCACCCTGTTCTCCCTGCTCCAGCGCTTCTACGACCCGGACGGCGGCAGCATCCGGCTGGACGGCACCGATGTCGGCACGCTGCCCCGGGCCGATCTGCGCCGCCGCATCGCCTACGTCGAACAGGACTGCCCGATGCTGGCCGGCACCCTGCGCGAGAACCTGCTCTACGCCGCCCCCGACGCCACCGAGCAGGAGATCGCCGACGTGCTGCGCCGCACGCTGCTCACCGACTTCGTGGCCGGACTCCCGGACGGCCTGGACACCGCGATCGGCGCCCGCGGCCTGGCCCTGTCCGGCGGCGAGCGGCAGCGGCTGGCCATCGCCCGCGCGCTGCTGCGCCGCCCGCAGGTGCTGCTGCTGGACGAGGTGACGGCCCATCTGGACGGCCGCAGCGAACAGGCACTGCGCTCCACCGTCGAACTGGCCGCGCGGGACTGCACGGTGCTCCTGATCGCGCACCGGCTCTCCACCGTCGCCTCGGCCGACCGGCTCGTCCTGTTCGACCGTGGCCGCGTCCTGGACCAGGGCACCCACCAGGAGCTGCTCGACCGCAGCGACTTCTACCGCGAGCTGGCGGGCAGCCGGCTGGCGCCCGCCACCGGGTGAGCACTCCAGAACCGGGTGAGCACTCCGCCGGGCAGGTGCGAGGATCGACCTGGCCCTCGAACTCCCGGCCTCGTGACCGGAGTTCCGACCCCACCGAAGGAAGAACAGATGACCGACCAGCCGACGCCCGCCCCCTTCACCACCGAGGACACCCTGTTCGGCGCGATCACTGTCAGCCTCGAGGGCCAGGACCGGTTGACGGTGTCCGGCGAGCGGATCCCCACCGTCGTCCTGACCCGCGACCCGGACTGCGAACCGGACCCGCAGATCGCCATCGGCACCCGCGACGCCGCCCACCTCGCCCTGACCGTGGACGGCACGCCCGTGCCGCTGCGCCCGGGCAAGGGCAAGTTCCTCCGCGGGTCCTACCGGGTCGAGACCACGTACGACGGCGCCGTCTACGTCCTGGTCCCGGACTCCATCCCCAGCAGCCGGCTCACCCGCGACGGCAAGCGCCTCGGCGACTTCTCCAGCGACGGCGACCAGATCGTCATCGCCGAGTGGCGGGAGGACGTCCCGGCCCGCCCCGCCGACGCCGCCGTCGGCTACGCCTTCGCCTCCGCCTTCGGCACCGGCGGGCACCCGACCTGGATGCTCCTCGTCGAAGCGGTCGCCGCGCTCATCCCGTGACCCGCCCAGGGCCACGTGCGCACGACAAAGGGGCCGGGCCCGTACGGAAGCGAATTCCGTACGGGCCCGGCCCCGTGCCGTACACCCCCGAGAACGCCGCCGCCCCGGGCTCAGTCCGCGGCGACCGCCGACACCGCCCCCTTCGCCGGCTCCTCGTCCGCCAGCTCCTCGGCGTTCAGCGCCGACACCAGCGCCGCCTCGAATCTCGACCGCAGGCACAGTTTGCGCACGATGCTCGCGGTGTGCGCCCGGACCGTCCGCTCGGTGATTCCCAGGTGCCGCGCCAGCCGGCGGTTGGTCTCTCCCGAGGAAAGCAGTCTCAGCACCTCCCGTTCCCGGTCGGTGAGCACGGAGAAGTCCATCGCCCCGTGCACCGATGCCCCCGTCAACACTCCCAATGTGCCCTCCTTCATCGGCATTTCAGTCCACTGCGACCCGACCGCGGGTCACTGTCGGAAACGTCTACACTTTTCCATCACATTACTGTCCACCCACCAGTGGATTACCATCCCCTTGACGACCGAACGCCAATGTCCGACCACCGCGCGACCGCCCACGCGGCCGCCGTCGGACGGCACGCCGAGCATCACACCAGGGGGAACGTCATGGCCGGCACCGGCATGTCCACACTTGGCCTCGACCCGGTCGAGGAACGGCTCTACCGCCACTTCCTGCGGAACCCGGAAACCACGGACGAGAACGTCCACCTGCTGCTGCACACCTCGTCGGCCGCCGTCCGCGCGGCCCTGGACCGCCTCATCGAGCTCGGCCTGCTGCACCAGTCGGACGCGGGCGCGCTCACCGCGTCGGATCCCGGCCTGGCGGTCGACCGGCTCAGCCGCCTCCGCCTGCTGTCCCTTCACGAGGAACTGCAGCAGGTCACCCAGTCCCGCCGGCTGATCGACGAGCTGCGCCGCGAGCAGGGCCCGTGGTCACACCCGGCCCAGGACGTCGAGCAGTTGGAGGCGCTGGAGGAGATCCGCACCCGTATCGACGACCTGGCCTTCTTCGCCCGCCACGAGATCCTCTCCGCGGAGCCGTACACCGAACTGACACCGGAGAACATCGCCCACGCCCGTCCGCTGGACGCCCGATGCCTGCAACGCGGCGTCCGCATGCGCAGCATGATTCTCCGTCAGGCCCTGTCACACCCGCCGACCGCCGGCTACCTGTACGAACTCGCGGCGCAGGGAGCCGAGATCAGGGTCCTCGACGACCTGTCCGAGCGGATCCTGGTCTACGACCGTGAGACCGTCCTGGTTCCGGCCGATCCCACCGACACCTCGCGCGGCGCACTGCTCACCCGGCAGCCCGGGCTGGTCGCCAACGCGCTGGCCCTGTTCGAGAAGATCTGGAACGAGGCCTCCGACCTGCCCGACCCGGCGGCGCAGTCCGACGCCGCACACCGGCTCTCCGCCGTGGAACAGCTCGTCCTGGCCGAGATGTGCCGGGCCGGCAAGGACGACATCGGGGCCCGCAACCTGGGCATCTCCGTCCGCACCTACCGCCGGCACATCGCCGAGATCCTGCGGGTGCTGGGCGCCGGCGGCCGCGCCCAGGCAGCCCTGCTCGCCCGCGAACGCGGCTGGATCTGACCCCTCCGCCGCCCCGACCGCCGTCCAAACGCCGTCCAACCGCCGTCCCGCCGGGGTCACGCCCCCGGCGGGACGGCCCGCCAGCCGGTCAACGCCCGGTCCGCGAGCGCCCCGGCCAGCCAACGCTCCACCGCCCCGGCCGTCCCGCCCGCGGCGGGGACGACCCGTAGCGCGATCCGCCCGCCCTCGACCCGCTGCTCACAGATCCAGCCCTCGGGCAGCATCCCCACCAACCGGATCACGGCGGTCGCGGCCGCCCCCGCCCGGTCCCCGGCGGCGGCGACCCACACCTCGTGGCCACCGCCCGCCCGCTCACTGCCAGCCATTGACCCGCTCCGCCCCTCGCGCCAGCCACGGAAGACCCACCGCCGCCTTCGCCGGCACCGTCCGCGTCGGCCCGCCGACGGCCGCCACGGCCTGCGCCTGCGACCCCAGCACCACCAGCCCCACGGCCCCGACCAGCACAGTGCCACCCCGAACGGCACGCTTCGTGATCCTCAAGGACGCCTCCGCGTTTCCCAGGGAGGACCACCCCGAACGGGCGCCCTCCGCCTGCTGTCTGCGGATTCCACCCTGCCAGCGGAGCGATTCCTCGAACATGCGATCCAGTGTCAGCTTCTCCCCACACCCGGCGCACTTGGTGCCAACCACGACAACGGGCGCCCGGCCGGAGGAACCCGCCCGGGCGCCCGCACGAGTCCCCCTCCGTCCGTACGAGGCGCTCCGGGGGTTGGACGGCCCGAGCGCGAGCAGTGCGCCCGCACAGGTCGGCACGGCCGCGCCGCCGACTGCGGCCTCCACCACCCGCCGCCCCCGACCAGCGCGGACGGGCGGCGGGGGACGGCCTGCCGCCGTTCCGAGGAGGCCGTCCAGGTGTGCTCCCGGCATCCGCAGTAGGCGACGACCTCCGTACCGGGACCGACGTCGGCCGACTCCACGAACCCGCGGAGGTCGTCCGAGCGCGGGTCGTGCGGCGCGCCCACCGGGCTACCGTCGCGGCGCGGGTAGGGACACCGGGTGGACTGGCGAACGCCGGCGTCCGGCGGGGTCACCGTACGACCCCGGACGCGCACCGGGACTCGAACGGGAGGTCATCCGGTTGGGGTCGATGCCATGCGTCTCAGCACAGTGATCCTCCCCATCCACCGGTGGGCCGAGGGGCAGAAGCTCTGGCGGCGGGCCGAAGAGCTCGGCTTCCACGCCGCCTACACCTACGACCACCTCTCCTGGCGGTCCTTCCGGGACGAGCCGTGGTTCGGGTCGGTGCCGACGTGACGGCGGCGGCGTGCGCGACCGAGCGAATCAGGCTCGGGACCTTGGTGACCTCGGTCAAGCCTCGTTCACCCATCGCGGCCTGACCTGCGCAGTAGTCGTATTTGATGAGAAATATCTGCATTGCGCGCATGATATTCTGCGCTTAATGAAGATGTCTGCGCCCTCGCTACTTCCGCTCTTCCGGTCCCAGTTGCAAGGGGACCTCCTGGCACTCGTGCTGTTGCACCCGGATCGCAGTTGGACGCTCACCGGCCTTGCCGGGGAACTGGGGGCCTCGCACACAGCCGTCCTCCGAGAGGTAGACCGGCTGATCGGGTCGGAGATTCTTGCGGAGGAGCGGGTCGGACGAACCCGGGTCATCACAGCCAGGACCGACACCGTTCTGTATAGGCCGCTGTGCGACCTGTTGCTGGTGACGTACGGGCCGCTGCCTCGACTGAGTTCGCTCCTGGCCGACCTCGACGGCATCGACGAGGCGTACATCTACGGTTCCTGGGCAGCCCGCCACAGCGGCGTGCCCGGACCGATCCCAGCAGACGTCGACGTCCTTGTCGTCGGACGCCCCGATCCGGACGAACTCTTCGATCTCGCCGAACGTGCCTCCCGGGAGTTGCGCCGGGAGGTCAACGTCCACCGTGTCGCTCCAGAGGCATGGGCATCACCGAGTGACGAACCCTTCCTGACCTCGGTCCGTGAGCGACCGCTGGTCCGCCTGCACCTACGTGAGGAGAACGGCGAATGAGCCGCTGGGAGCAGGGCCGGACCGTCGTTGACGACCTGATCCATCGCAAGGAGGTCAGGGGAGATCTGCCGAAAGCACAGGCGATCATCGAGCTGGCGGAGAAGGCCATGCCGCACATGGGTCGCTACTGATCACCGAAAACCGGCCTCGGTCACGGGTGGCCGGGTCGATCCGGCACACGCCGTGTCCTGGTGAACCTCTGCCGACGGCCGCCGGCAGCGAGTTCGCTGAGGCGCTCACCGATCACGGAGACGCCCGGGCGGGGCTCCTGCTCGTAGTACCAGGGCTTGCGCCGGCGCAGCAGCTCCTCGCCGTGCTCGTCCCAGGTGAATCCGGGCTTCCGCAGCAGCTTCCGGAACACCTCGTCGACGGTCTCCGGGTGGGCGGCGGCCAGGCGGCGGAGCGGCAGCGGTGCAATCGACTCCTCGCGCAGGTACACGCGCAGCAGGTCCTGGTGCTGCCTGCGGCCAGGGAGGGCCGGATCGGCGAAGAGGTCCCGCAGCATCCCGTAGTCCGGGTAGAAGTTGAGCCCGTCCACTTCGTCGTAGATGACGCCGACCGTGTCCGATTCGGCGAGTCCTCGCGGCAGTTCGAAGGCCGGGAAGGCCAGGCCGGGGAGCCGCCTGCCCCGGGCCCGGTCGGGATGCTCGGCGACGGCGGCCTCCTGCCGGTGCCGGTAGTAGGCGTTGAGCCGGTCCTCGACTTCGGCAGGGGGAAGGACCAGTTCGTCGCTGCCGCAGAACTCGACGAACGCGGCCCGGTCCTCCCGCATCGACTCCCATCCCTGCTCGATCTTCTCGGGGTTGCGGAAGACCAGTTCAGGGTGGCTGGTGGCCAGTTGGAGTGCCGCCCGGGCGATCTCGGTGACGCTGGACTTCGGGTAGGACGACATCGCCCCGGAGATCAGCCACGCCCCGTCCGCCGAGTGCACGGGCACCACGCAGGCGAGGAGGAAGCCTCCCTTGGACACGCCGCGGAAGGCCGCCCGCCCGACGTTCGAGTAGGTGCGGTACTCCAGGTCGTCGACCAGGTTCAGCAGGACGACGGCGTCCCCGTCCTTGCGCCGGATCTCGAAGACGCCCTCGACCGGGTCACGCCAGCCGAGCAGCATCTCCCGATCTGCCTCGGTCAAGCCCCGTCGTCCGGCCACGAACCGGTCCACCACGGTAGAACCGTCCGGCAAGCGGTACCGCAGAATGAAGTTGTCGACGATCCGGATCGCATCGCCTTCCCCCAACTGCCGCTGAGGCCCGGCGGCCTCCAGGAGGAGGGGCGTCAACCACCGGTCGAACCGCGCGCTCTGGGCGAAGGCGACGAGTTCGCCCTTCAGTTCGGAACTTCGCTCGATCAGGCGCCGCAACGACGCCTCGTCCTCGCTCCGTACAGCGACAGGCATGAGAGCTCTCTCGGTCTTGAAGGTTCCGACGCTCACTGCGCCCAGTAATGGCGATATGCCTCGACCCACTCCGCTCCGTCCGGCGCCGGGTCCGGCAACGGAAGATCCAGGAGCCCGATCGCCTGCCGGAATCCACCGCGGGTGCACAGGGCGACGATTCTTCCGTCCCGCGAGAGGTCGACGCCGCTCACGGTCACCTCGACGCCCAGCACCGAGGTGCTGAACGGCACCGCCAGGTTCTCCTCGACGGCGGCGAACAGAGCCGACACCTCCTCGTGCTCGTCGTAGGTGTCGACCGTCGCCTCCTCGACCAGCGCGGCCAGTTCTCGCCTGCTCAACGTGCCCATGGCGCCACGCTAGCCGACCTCCCCTTTACCGTTGCGCGAGCGGTCCGAAGGTCCGCCGAAATGCGCGCGTATCGTCGTTGCATGCGCTTGAGTACCGTTATCCTCCCCATCCACCGGTGGAGCGAGGGGCAGAAGATCTGGCGGCGGGCCGAGGAACTCGGCTTCCACGCCGCCTACACCTACGACCACCTCTCCTGGCGGTCGTTCCGGGACGAGCCGTGGTTCGGGTCGATCCCGACGCTGACGGCGGCGGCGTGTGCGACCGAGCGGATCAGGCTCGGGACCTTGGTGACCTCAGTCAAGCCTCGTTCACCCATCGCAGCCTGACCTGGCGCTCCATCGAGTGCGTCGCACGGCCGCAAGCACGGGCATGAAGCGTGGAAGCTGCAGGGTAGCCATCGGGATGCCGGGACGAAGCCGACGGACCTTGCAGCGCGCGTGAAGGCAACCGCCCTTCACGCGCGGAGCGCAGCCCTCCCGGTCGCACGGTTCGCGACAGTTCGTCGCCATGTCGTGTTGCTGGTGATGTCTTCGGTCTTGGTATAACCCGGCAGCGATTACCATGTGGGCCACTACGATGTTTGCTCGGGTTTGATCATCCTCTGGAGCAACATGCGCCTCGAACACATCATGATCGACAACTTCCGTGGCCTGAGCCACGTGGACATGTCGTTTTCCCGATTTGGTTGCCTCATCGGAGAGAACAACGCGGGGAAGTCCTCGGTGTTCCAAGCGCTCAACATGTTCCTGCGTTCGGGGTCTGCGGTTGATACCGACTTCTTGAACCCGGCAAAGCCCATTCGCATCCAGCTCACCTTTGCCGACATTTGCGCGGCCGACCTGCAACGCCTCGAAGAGAGCCACCGTTCACGCATCGAACCCGTGGTTGAGGACGGGCATCTGACCCTGGCTCGGACGTACAACGGGCCAGGCAAGAGCCAGATGCGGGTGGTTCAGAAGGTACCGAGCGACCAGCGCTTCCACAAAGTCGCCTTGGAGGAGGTGCTCAAGCCCAAGATCTCCACGGAGGAGCTTGCGGCGAACGTTCAGCACACCTATCCCGAGATCTTCGACAAGCTGTCCGGCAAGATCAACCGTGCGGCCGTGAGGCGAGAATGGGCCGAATGCGTCGCCGCGCTCAGGGAGGACGAGTACAGCACAGGCGACGACCCACTGATGACAGGCCTGGACAAGTCGGTTGCTCCCCTACTGCCGGAGCCGATCTACATCCCCGCGGTGAAAGAACTCAACGACGATCTCAAGACCAGCTCGACGGCAACGTTCGGACGCCTCCTGTCCATCCTGTTCGATGACATCGAGCACCAACTGCCGCAGCTGGAGGAATCCTTCGATCTGCTTCGCAGGCAGCTGAACGTCGTGCCGGAGAAGGACGGAAGCGAGTCGGACGGTCGGCTGGAGGAGGTCCGTGAGATCGAATCGCTGATCCAGCGCAACCTGCAGGAGTCCTTTCCGCGCGCGAGCGTTCGCCTGGAGATCCCCCCGCCGCGCCTGCGCAGCCTGCTTGATGAGGCACAGATCGCCGTCGACGACGGCATCAGCGGCCCGTTCAAGACCAAGGGGGACGGCCTGCGTCGGTCAGTGGCCTTCGCCATCCTGCGCGCCTACGTGGACATGAAGACCACGAAGCCAACTCAGCCTGATGGTGCCCGGCAGCCCTGCCTGCTGCTGTTCGAGGAACCCGAGGTGTTTCTGCATCCGCAGGCGCAGCGCAAGCTCTTCGAAGCCCTGACAGTGTTCTCCGACTACAACGACGTTCTGGTCAGCACACATTCGCCGGCCTTCTGTGCGCCCGGGGCGACGGGCACGTTCGTGAAGGTGGTCAAGGACCACACGCTAGATCCCCCGGCCAGCCGGACCTGCGTGATCGATCTGTCAGACATGGGTGCTCGCGATCAGTTCGAAATCATCACGCACGAGAACAACGAGGCGGCGTTCTTCGCCAGCTCCGTGCTCCTCGTGGAGGGCCCAAGTGACCGCACGGTCATCTCTCACCTCGCGCGTACCCTCGACCCGCAATGGGACTTCGACAAACATGGTGCTGCGATCGCCAAGGTCGAAGGCAAGGGCAGCATCGAGCGATACCGCGGCTTCTTCCAGCGCTTTGAGATGAGGGTCGCGGTCGTAGCGGACCTGGACGCAGTGCTTGACGGGTTCGACAAGCTGGGAGCGAGTGACGGCTGCCACAAGCTGCGTGACCAGGTCGTCACCAAGGTCAACGAACTTGTGAAGGACGAGGACGCCAAGGTGTCCGCCAGCACTCTCAAGAGCCTCAAGAGCGGTAGCGCACGTGCTCTCTGGGAGCATGCACAGCTCAAGAGTGAGGAGCACGCCCAGGGGCTGTGCGATTTCGAGGAACTCGACACAGCGGTGAAGGCGTTCTTCGCCCGTTCCACTTCCGGCGCCGCACGGCGGATCCTCGAAGAAGCCAAGGACCCGGAGCTGAAGAAGATGAAGCTGGAGCTGCTGAAGAACCTCCGCCACGAAGGTATCTATGTCTGGGAGCGCGGGGCGATCGAGGCGTACTATCCCGAGCTCCAGACCAACGAGTCGAACAACAAGAACGACCGGGCCCGCACGTTCTGTGAGCGCCACACCACTGCCGATGCCATTCGCGGTCTGCCTGCTTTCAAGGAATCGACTGTTTGCGAGTTCGACCTCGTCTTTGAGGCATTCTTTGGTACATCGCTACTGCAGCCTGCAGCGGTTGAGGTTCCCCAGCAGGCCACGACAGAGGTTTCGGAGCCTGCTCCCGCCATCTAACTGTCTTCACCCGAAGGGCTGTTTGTGTGTCGGACTGCTGCTGCTTCTGAGTTCAGGTAGCAGCAGCAGTCCGACCTTGCCATTGGTCTGCGGCCGGTAGGCGCGGGAGCCACCCCAGCTCGGTGAACCGCCTGATCCGGCTGCACATGTTGCCTGGTCACCTCCAAGCCGAGCTCATCGAGGCAACAGAACGTAGCCAGGTCAGGGGAGGCGAAGGTAGCGTCAGGCACGTCGAGGTTTTCCAGATGGGCACTGTGAGGACTTCCGTCATCGGAAGACTTCGACCCCCTACTCGGCCACCGCCGCGCACACTGCCCACGCCCTCAACTGCGAAGAGCCGCTTCAGGAGCCGACGATGGACGACGACGTTCAGCTGATCAGCGACGGCGACGGCCTGGCGGTCATCGGAAGTCCGGCGGCTGTCGAGCGCTTCCTCGTCTCCGAGGGGCTGCCATCGAAGGACCTCGGGTTGCCAAGGCTCGGACCAGCCCTCGGTGCCATGGCTGGAGCCGCACAGGCGGGTTCCGAGATGGCCGCCAACTCGGGTCGCTGGGTGAAGTTGACTGAGCAGTCCGCGCAAGCCCTCAAGAACCATGGGCTGATGAAGGGTTCGCATGCGGGTGTCAGACGCGCCGTGGTGACGGAGAACGGCAAGATCAAGGGACTCCTCGAACTGGTGAGGACGCCCGGATCGTTTCTGACCAACCCGGCGCTTCTGGCAGGCGCCGCGGGGCTCATGGCTCAGCTTGCGATGCAGCAGACCATGGAGGAGATCACCGACTATCTCGCAGCGATCGACGAGAAGGTCGACGACGTGCTCCGCGCCCAGAAGGACGCGGCGCTGGCGGACATGATCGGAGCCGGGCTCGTCATCGAGGAGGCCATGACCGTCCGAGGGCAGGTGGGCAGGGTCTCCGGGGTCACGTGGTCGAAGGTCCAGGCTACGTCGATGACGATCGCGCGAACCCAGGCCTACGCATTGCGTCAACTCGACGCGCTCGCCGAGAAGATGGAGCACAAGACCAAGATCGGCGACCTCGCCAGGGCGTCCAAGGAGGCCGAGTTCACAGTTCGGGAGTGGCTCGCCGTTCTGGCTCGTTGCTTTCAACTGCACGACGCACTCGCCGTGCTCGAACTCGACCGCGTGCTGGATTCGTCTCCGCACGAGCTGGACCTGCATCGTCTCGCTCTCCGGGCTGCCCGGCAGAACCGGATAGATCTCATCTCACGGAGCACCGAGCGCCTGATGGCCCGCGTGGATGCGGCTGTCGGCACGGCCAATACGAAGGTACTGCTACACCCGACCGCATCCCCCGCCGTAGTGCATTCGAGCAACCATGTCGCGATCGCCGTCGTCGACTTTCACGGGCGGCTCGGGATCGAGCGCGGTCGGCAGCCATTGGACGCGAGACGATGGGCGGACGCGGCCGCGGAGGCGAGGGACAAGGTGCTCGAGACGGGAGCAGAGGGCGTCGACGCCGCCAGACGCCTCGGTATCGACACCCTCGACCGGGCCAGATCGGCGACGGGCAAACTCTCAAGCGGGATCGCCGAGCGAGTGCTCCGTCGGCGCGGGGGCGGCGGGGAACGCGACAGGGAAAGCTGAGGCGCCAGCGCAGATGTGCTGGTGGTCCGGTCACGGCTGGAGGCCGGCGGATTCGGGCCCCACCCGCATCCTCGATGGTGATGGGCTCGAAAGCCCACTCTTCCTGACTGGTACTCATGATGGTGCGCTAGGGTGAGAGTGGCACGGAGTCTGGGACAGCGCCTGGACCACCGCTGATTTCTTCAAGGCACGGAGCGTCGGAAAGCACCCTCGCCACCGCCTTCCTCCCCATCACTCACGTGACCAGCGGGCTGCCGTCAGTGCGGTGGCCGAAAGGTGCCATCATGACCATTTACTCCCAGCATGCGAACCGCGGGAAGACGCAGATCCTGGCGACCTATCAGGGGTCTGACGGCGTTGCGTCGTCCACTGTGACGAGCCTGAGTTCCCCTGGGCTGGCGGCGCCGATCGTCGACGCGCTCAACCGGATCTCAGCCCTGGCTACCGTTCCGGTGAGTGTTTGGGATCGCCGCGATGGAGGCGTGAACAGCTACCCACGGACGCACCTCGCGGCGCTCACGAACCGGGACGTGCGCGCCGGTCTCCTGAAGGGCTCGCACAGCCTGTGGTATGAGTACGTCTGCCTGCAACTCCACCAAGCGCTCTCCGACTTGGACGACGCGCTGGCGGTCGTTCCGCCGCCCGTCCTGTCCGCGATCGATGCAGAACTGGCGGCGGAGGCGCGCGGGCTGCGCGATGCGCTGGCGGAGTACTCAGAGGCAATCCCCGTGCCGGCGTCGGAGGGCCGACGGGACTGGAAATTCGGCCGCCCATTCGTGGCGCATGTCGGCGGTACGCAGGTACTGAGCCGTAAGGTCCGGAAGCAGTTGGACCGCCTCGAAACGGACATCTCGTCGAAGGAGCGCAAGCACGCCGTCGCGAACCTGCGCGTGCTGGTCACGGCTTACTCCCGGTGTTCCAGCGAGCAGGCCACGCTGGATCACGCACCGCTCAGCATCTTCTCGGAGCCCTACGATTCGGACCGCTACTACATGACGATCTTCGCGCCGGAGCCGGGCAACGAGGATGCCAAGTCCTGGGAGATCGAGGTCGCCCGCTGGGAGCCCGATGACCCCGACGACGAGGAGGGCAGCAGCGCGACAGGCATCGTCGCGATCCGCTGCGAATTGGATGCCTCGCCAGAGGCGTCCCTGCTCGCTGATCTGCTGGACACGGTCGAGCAACAGGCGGACCTTCTCGCCAAGTGGGCCGAGTCGCCTGTCGGCGCGACACTCGAAGGAACGGAGCTCGTGGTTACCCGGGTCGGCGACAGCTGATGTCGTTTGTCCGCCAGTGACCAACGGGCCGCTGGCGGACTGGCTACTCCACGTGGACCGCCGGCGACCGCCGGGCGGGGCGAGCCTGCCCCGCCCGGCGGTTGTGCTCAGCCCAGTTGGGCGAGGCCCTCGGTGGCGATCCGCTCGAAGACGGCGAGGTCGTTCTCGAAGATCGAGTCCGGCACCGGCCAGTGGATCACCAGCTCGGTGATGCCCAGCTCCCGGTACGTGCCCGCCCAGTCCACGAAGGCGCCCACCGACTCCAGCGGCTTCTCCGCCGTCGAGCCCTGGAGCAGCATCTTCTCCAGCGTCGCCACGTCCCGGCCCTGCGCCTCACAGACCGCCGTCAGCTTTCCGATCTGCTGCGCGATCACGGCGGGCGCCTGCTCCACCGGCACGTCCGCCGGACCCTTCGGGTCCCCGTACGTCACCCAGCCCTGCCCGTACTCGGCCGCCAGCCTCATCCCGCGCGGCCCGGCCGCCGCGACGTAGAACGGCAGCCGCGGCGTCTGCACGCAGCCGGGGATGTTCCGCGCCTCGACCGCCGAGTAGTGGGTGCCCTCACGCGTCGTGGCGTCGTTGCGCAGCAGCTCGTCCAGCAGCGGCAGGAACTCGCCGAAGCGGTCCGCCCGCTCCTTCGGCGACCACGCCTCCTGCCCCATCGCCGTCGCGTCGAACCCCGTCCCGCCCGCGCCGACGCCCAGCGTGAGCCGCCCGCCGGACACGTCGTCCAGCGTGATCAACTCCTTCGCGAGCGTCACGGGGTGGCGGAAGTTTGGCGACGTTACGAGCGTCCCCAACCGGAGGTGCTCGGTGGCCGTCGCTGCCGCCGTCAGCGTCGGGAGCGACCCGAACCACGGTTCCTCTCGGAAGCTCCGCCACGACAGGTGGTCGTAGGTGTAGGCGGCGTGGAAGCCGAGTTCCTCGGCCCGTCGCCAGATCTTCTGTCCCTCGGCCCATCGGTGAATGGGAAGGATTACGGTACTCAGACGCATGCCACCGACCCTAGTCGGATGCGCTGGCGGTGCGCCGAGCACGCGCGCCTCAGGCAGCGACGTGTGCACTCCGGCCACCGGCCACCGCGGAGCGCAGGGCGGCTCGGACACGTGCGGCACCTGCGGTCGCTACGTCCGCTCCCCCACCGACCGTGATGGTTCGAGCTGTGAGGCCCGCGCACGGGCGGCAGATACCCGGCTGGGGCACCGGATCGTGGCACTTGGCGCACTCGGCGTACCGGGCGGCTGTGGGCCGCACTGCGGCCGGGACGGGCGGCATCTTGCGCTCCAGGCGGTAGCGGAGCACCGCGACGGCCGAGTGCATCGGGGCGGGCAGGCCCGGCAGCAGGGCCTGGGCAAGGTCGGCTTGGGTCGCGCCACGCTCCAGCCACTGCGCGACGAGGGGTGCGAGTTCCTCGGCTTCGGCCTGGCCGAGCCGAAGGCGAGGCTCGGGGCAGATCACCCGGAACAACGTGGCGACCGCCTCGCGGACCTGCTCGTCCGGTACCGCCGCGGGCTGCTCGCTGGCCTCCTCATCGGGATCTCCCTCCCGGCCTCCCGTCCTCGCCTGCAGCTCGTCGGCGAGGACCGGCTCGCTGGCCTGCTCGGTGGGGAGGGAGGTTTCTTGATCCAGGTTCTTTACAAGGGCGTCAGCATCGCCGGTGGTCGCTTCACCGGAGACCGGACGGGTGGTACCCGGCAGTGCCAGCTGTGGGGCGTCGTAGACGTGGGTCTCGGTGATGATCGTGCCGTCGGGCATACGGATCTTCTCGACCCGGTAGAAGCCTGCCTCGGCCAGTTCCTTCAGAGCCTTGCGGATCGCGCCTCGCCCCTGGGGGCTGGTGTCGGCCATGTGCCGGCCGTCCTCGCGCCAGCCGTCCGGGCGGGAGAGGAGGTCTGCGAGCAGGCCGCGGGCGGTGTAGGAGAGCCGTCGGTACTGCAGGACAGCGTTGGGCAGCACGGTGAAGTTGCGCACGTGGGCGCTACGATGGACGCGCATCGGGAGTGTCAGCTCCTGTTGCCGGACCCCGGAGCGTTGGCGCGCTGCCGGGGTCGCCTATTTTTGATTGGACCACGGAACGTACCACGTCACGCCGGACACCAAGGGCCTTTTGCCGCAGCGGCCTTGATCACATTCCGCATGGGTTGGTGGTGAGGTTCGGCAATGCTTGAACCGGCCACGTTCGTGCTTCTGCTCCGCTAGCCTGCATGGGGTGACGGAAGCGACTTTCGACGGCCCAAGTGGCGCTCGGTACAGCGAGATCGCGGAGGATCTGGCGGTTCTCGGCGAGGCTTTCGGGCTGGGTGAGGTTCGGGAATGCCGCTTCCTGTCGGACGGCTTGATGAACGGGAACTGGCGGCTGGATACGGCCGAGGGCTCGTTCGCGTTGAAGCGGATCATGGATGTGCCGCTGTCGCTGGCTCGCCGGAACCTGGCTGTGTTGGCGGAGCTGGCCGACGACGGCCTGCCGGTGGGCAGGGCACGGGCCTCCTCGGCTGGGGACGCGGTGGTCGAGGTCGCCGGCCGCGGGTACTGCCTGCTTCCATGGACGAACGGGAGCCATCTGCCAGGTACGGCACTCTCGATCGGGCAGGCCGGTGACCTCGGCGTTCTCCTTGGTCGGATCCATCGGAGCTTGAACGATGAGAAGCTGGCCGACCTGCTGCCGCCGGGGCCGGAGCAGGTGACCGTCTCGGTGACCACGCCCGCCGAGGCTCACCAGGAGGCGGACCGCTTCCTCGCTGTGCTCGCGGAGCTGGAGAGCCGGACGGCGTTCGACGTCGCGGCCGCCGCAGCGCTGGCTGAGCGCAAGGTGCTGCTGGAGAAGTACGGGCAGGAGCGCCCGGCCGGCGAGGTGGTGGTCGGCCCGGTGGGGTGGACGCACGGTGACGTGCAGCACCGGAACGTGCTGTGGCGGGACGGCGAGATCGTCGGGGTGATCGACTGGGACCGGATCCGGCTCCGGCCGTTCGGCGAGGAGGTCGCCCGCACCGCCACGGTGCAGTTCGGCGGTGAGGACGGCTTCCTCGATCTGGAGCGGACATCCGCGTTCGTGGCCGGCTACCGGTCGGTGGTACAGCTCCCGGTGCCGGCCCTGGCGGACGCGGTGGAGCGGCTGTGGTGGAAGCGCATGTCGGACTACTGGCAGCTGGTCTTCCACTACGACCGCGACGACCACTCCTGCGACCATCTGTTCCTGCCCGCCGAGCGCTTCCTGGCCTGGTGGACGGAGCGGCGCGAGGACGTGCAGGAGGCGTTCGCGGCTATGCCGTGAGCAGCGTGCGGGACAGGACGGTGGCGAGGGCCTCGGCGACCTGCTCCATGTAGTCCGGAGCCGGGACCTGCGGCACCTTCATCACAATCATCTGCCGCAGGGCCTTGTAGTAGTTCGGTAGCGCGTCCCTGCTCGGCGGCTGGTAGGGGCTGTCGGCGAGGTGGGGCCAGTAGCGGGCCGCCAGGTCGAGGCGTTGCAGCAGCGGGGTCTGCGTCCAGTCCTCGTACTGGGAGCGGACGGGGACGCCGGCGGCCCGGCACTTCTCGTGCAGCGTCTTCGGGTCGAGCACGCGGACGTTGATCGTCAGCGGGGTGCCGTACCAGCCGCGGACTGAGAGTTCGCCGATCTCCGGCCAGGCGACCGGCGCGTCGTACTCCTCCAGGGTCTGGCGGAGCGTGGACAGGTTCTGTTCGGCGGCCAGCATCCGGTCCGGCAGCGAGCGGAGCTGCTGGCGGGCGATGACGGCGGAGAGGGCGGGCATCCGGTACTTGTAGGCGGCCCCGGTGTCGGCGAGCGGCCTCAGCTCGGGAAGGGTGAGCTCGTCGGCCAGCCGGGCGGGGTGGTGGCCGAGGGTGAGGGCGCGCTCGTAGACCTCCCGGTCGGAGGTGGTGAGAACGCCTCCTTCGCCGCCGGAGACGGACTTGGATTCCTGGAGGCTGAAGCACCCGGCGGCGCCCCAGGAGCCGACGGCCCGGCCCTGGTAGAGGGCTCCGTGGGCGTGCGAGCAGTCCTCAACGATCGGCAGGTCGGTGGTAGCGGCGAGCTGGTCCATGCGGGCGGGGATGCCCCAGGTGTGGGTGGCGAGGACGGCGGAGCACTCGTCGGCGACCTGGGTGACCGCGGTGGCGGCGATGTTGGGGCTGTCCGGCTTGATGTCGCAGAAGACGGGGTAGCTGCCGGCCTGGAAGACAGCGGTGATGGCGGAGATCCAGGTCATCGGGGAGACGGCGACGCCGGCTTCGGGGTTGGCGCCGACCGCGTGGAGTGCGGCGTGCAGGGAGGCCGTGCCGGAGTTGAACGACAGCACGTGGCGGGTGCCGGTGAGGCGGGCGAAGGCGGCTTCGAGGGCGTTCGTGGCCGGGCCGCGGTTGATCTCGGAGAGGTGCCCGTCGTCGAGGACCTTGAGGACGGCGTCCTTCTCGGCCTGCCCGTACTTGGGCTCGCGGGGGAACGGGAGGGTGACCTTGGGGTCGTTCATGGCGTCCTTCCAGTCGGGGCAGGGCCGCCTACGGGCGGCGCCGTCCGGAGGCGTGCGGGTCGGGGGCGATGCGGGGGACGGCGGTGAGGTGGCCGTGGTCCAGGTCGTCGAGGTCCGCCTGGATCTGGGCGGCCCGGAGCCGGACCGTGTCCTGGTCGTCGCAGGAGGCGTGGAAGTGCAGGAGCGAGACCGCGATGCGCAGGCGGAACAGGACGAGCGGCAGCAGGCTCTCGGCGGGGAACGGGCCGTCGAAGTAACCGGCGAGGAGGGCCTCGGTCATCGGGGCGGGCTCGCGCAGGGACCAGCCGGCGAGTTCGGCCAGCGGGTCGCCGCCGCGGACGCTCTCCAGGTCGACGACTCCGGTGATGTGGCGGCCGTCGGTGAAGAGGTGGCGTCCGACCCAGTCTCCGTGCAGGAGCTTGGGCGCCGTCGCCGGGAGGCGGTCGGCTCCGGCTTCGAGGACGAGGCGGGTGCGGTTCAACAGTCCGGGCAGGTCGAGGCCGTTGAGGCTGGGGGTGTGGCGGGCGGGTAGGGCAAGGAACCAGCCCTGGACGGTGGAGTGTTGGCCGATGCCGTGCCCGTCGAGCTGGCCGAAGCTGCTGACCTCGATGGTGTGCAGGCGGCGGAGGACCGCGCCAGCTCCGGCGGCGGCGTCCAGGTCCTGCGGCCGTGGGGGCTCTGCTTCGATCGGCCGGCCCGGGCAACGGGTCTCGACGCACGCCTCTCGGCTGTACCAGAGGACGTGGGCGGCGGGGATTCCCGCTTCGCGCATCCGGGCCGAGGCCCAGGCGGCGGTCGGGTAGCGCGAGCGGCTGCCCGCGCGGCGGACCTTGACGACCAGTTCGTCGCCGTCGCGAGTGGTGGCGGCGAAGGGGAGGCTGTCCGTTCCGGACCGCAGGGGCGTGAAGCGCGCGTCGGTGGCGTCGAAGCCGGCCGCGGTGAGCGCGTCGAGCAGCAGCGGGTGCGGGCGGTCGATCACGGCGTCACGGGCGGACATCGGGCACCTCCGGCACCGGGACGGAGCGGCCGCTGGCGGCAGACTGGAGGGCGGCGTCCAGGAGGGCGATGGAGCCGAGGTTGCCGGCGGCGGGGACGGGCACGGTGCCGGGCTGGTGGAGGGCGTTCACCATGGCGGTGATGCACCGCTGGTAGGCCGGCGGCCCGGCCTGGGTGGTCTTGTGCCTGTCGGCGGGGTCCGGGGCCCAGCGCGCGGCGAAGCCTCGGGCCTCCACGCGCCAGCTGCCGTTGGCGTCGGTTCGCATGATCGGGTCGACGATGTAGCCGCCCCGGTAGGTGAACAGGGAGCCGTCGGCGAACCGCACGGTCATTGTGGCGATCGAGGTGTGCGGTGCGAGGAAGCCGGTCGGTGTCTCGGTGCAGGTGACCTCGGTCGGTGGTGCGGTGATCAGGGTGCGGACCTGGTCGAAGGCGTGTACCGCGAGGTCGGTGGTGACGGGCAGGTGCTGGCTGCTGCGGAAGCCCGGGCCGGGCAGGGTGACGAGGGTGTCGGCGGCGACGGCGAAGGGCGACTGGCCTCCGAGGCGGACCGTGTCGCGGAAGGCGAGGAAGCCGGGGTCGGCGCCGCGGTTCTGCATGACGGCCAGCAGTAGGCCGCGCTCGCGGGCGAGGTGGACGAGGTCGAGGGCGTCGGGCAGGTTCAGGGCCAGGGGTTTCTCGGTCAGGACGTGGAGGCCGTGGGCGAGGGCTTCGCGGCTGACGCGGTAGTGGTGGTCGGGCGGGGTGAGGTTGACGACTACGTCGAGCTGGGCCAGCGCGAGCGCCTCGTCGAGCGTCGTGGCGAAGGCCGGGGTCAGCTCGTATCGGTCGGCGAGAGTCCGCGCCGCCTGCTGGTCGGGGTCGGCGAGGGCGGCGATCTCGATGCGGCCGTCCGCGAGTAGTGAGCGGACCCAGCGGCTGGCGATGGCACCGCAACCGATCAGTGCGGCCTCCACGATGCCTCCTGGAGTGGGCGCTCGCCGGCCTGGTGGCGGCGGATGTGGTCGAGGGCGCGTGCGGCGAGATCCTCGGGTGAGCCGGTGGTGGTGCCGAGTCGGACGACGGCCGGGGCGAGCGGGTGGTCGAAGTAGGCGTTGAAGTGCTCGCTGAAGTGGCGGTCGTAGAAGATCGTCGGCATGTCCTTGCGCAGGCGGGCTCGGCGGGCGAGCACGTCCGGGTCGGCGGTGAGCAGGACCGTCAGGTCGGGCATCGCCACGGCCCTGCTGGTGACGGAGTGTTGGGCCTGGTCGTCGCAGTCGAAGCCGTTCATCCAGCCGACGGCGTGCGCGTGGGCGAGGAGGGTGTCCACGGTGCGGTCGAGGATCACGTCCCGGCCGTCCGCGAGGGCCTGCCTGGCCTGGGTGAGCCGGAGGTCCTCGACTTCCAGGAACTGGGCGATATTGGCCAGTTGGTGGTCCGCGGTGAAGGGCTCCGGGGCCGGCAGCCGGGTGGGGGCGGGGCTGGCGTGGAAGTAGCAGGGAATGACGGCGGGCTGGTCGAGGTGAGGGGCGAGCATGGCGGCCAGCGTGGTCTTGCCGACGCAGCTGACCCCCTCGATGCCGAGGATCACGGTGTCTCCCTGTCCTTGGTACGACGGTTGCTCTTGGGGGCGAGCGCCGAGTGCCTGGTGCCGGTCGCGGCCCAGCGGCCGAGGGCGGTCATCGGGCCGATGCTCTTGAGCAGCAGCCCGGCCAGGGTTTCCACGCTCTGCGTGGCGGTCTCCCGTACGGTCAGCGGACGGCCTTCGGCCTCGGCGAGCAGGCGGACCGGTGTGACGGTGGCCGCCCAGAGCGCGACCGTGGCCGTTGCCCGGACGGGGAGGCGCGTGCGCGGCCCGAGCGCCAGGGTCAGGCACGCGGCCGTCGCGGGCGAGACCAGCAGCCAGGCCATCCCCCGGTAGGCACTGATGGCGAGCGCCGCTGCGTGGTCGAGGCGGCTGCCATGGCCCTGGGCATACCAACGGGCGGCGCACTGCGGGTAGTCGAGGTAGCTCTGGAACCAGCGCTCGCTCTGGGACAGCAGCTCCGGCAGGTACTCGGCCGCCGGCACCGCAGTGGTGAAGGGGAGGCTGTCGACCGGGATGCCGTCCAGGGTGAGCCGGTAGCCGAACGCGACGTCGTCGAGGACGGTGAAGGTGGGCAGCCCGCCGATCTGCCGGAAGACGTCGGTGCGGATGAGCAGGCCGTGGCCGACGGTCTGGGCGAGGCCGCGCCCGCCCCTTGTTCGGCGGGCGGAGTCGGCGTACCGGCGGAGGTTGGGGATCTCGCGGCGGAGAGTCCACAGGGTCTGGGCTCGGGCGGCGCCTCGGCACAGGGCTCGCTCCCACCCGGCGTCGGCGGCGCTCTGAGCGGTGAAGCGGGCGGACTGCTGGACGACGCGAGGCAGTTCGCCGTCCTCCGCTCGTCGGCGGGCCAGGAACTTGGTGGTGCGTTGCAGCAGCTCACGGCTGGGGCGGGAGTCCACGTCGTAGACGGCGACGTACTCCTCGGCGGAGTCGGCCGCGAGCTGTTCGACGACGGCATTGACCTGCGCGGCTTTCCGCCCGTCGCCCTCGTAGTGGACGTGCCGGACCACCGGCTCCCGAAGGCGCGCGATCTCGCTCGCGATGACGTCCGCCGTCGTGGGGAAGGCCGACAAGGTCTCGGCGGCTGCCGTCAGGGTGAGCGTGCGTTCGCCGGTCTTGGCCAGGGCTTCAGCGAGGGCGGTCAGCTCGTCGTCGGTCAGCTGTGGAAAGCGCTGCACCGTGAGGTCGGTCGCCGTCGCCCCGGCGAGCCGGCCGACGAGGTGTGCGCGTTCGTGCTCCTCGCGCGCCGTGGACACCAGGGTCAGCGTCGAACCCGGGATGTCGTGCAGGAGCGGCACGAACCACGCCACCGCACCGGCGATGTGCTGCTGCTCGCGCAGCACGGGGATGACGACGTGCAGCACCATCGGCTCCACCGCCGAGAGCGGGGCCGGCTGGTCGACCCGGGCCAGCGTCTGGCGGACCTGCCGCAGCCCGTTCATGTTGCGCGCGGCCACGGCCGCGGCGACCCACCAGGACGGCCGCCGCCAGAACGGCTTCCGGCCGTTCACTCGGCGCTTCCCGAGCCGACGTAGTCGTGGAACAGCCGGTAGGTGTCCCGGAGCTGGCCTTCCGGGTAGCTGTCCTGCCACGGCTTGTCAGGGCCGGCGAAGTGCACCAGGGCGGCGGTCGCCTCGTCGTTCAGGAGCCGGGCGAGCGGGCTGTCCGCCTCGGCGTAGTGGATGAACCCGGGCTGGGCGGCCTGCGGGGACATGGCGAAGGTGTTCCAACGCCTGTCCAGCCGGTGCCAGTTGTCGTCGACGGCCCAGTTCAGCGCGTCCTGGTCCCAGAACCGGACCTTGTCCGGGTGCTCGGACAGGAACTGCCGCGACCGGTCGAAGACGCCGAGCCGCTGGCAGCGGTCGAGGTCGATGAGCATGACGCCGCTGTTGAAGTAAGCCCTGCCGTACGGGACGCCGAGCTTCTCCCAGCCGGGCAGCTGGATGCCGCGGCCGATGACCGGGTTCTGCGGGTCTCGCACCGCGCCGATCGGGCGCCCGCCGAGGGACTGCCGCAGCAGCGGGCGCAGGTCCCCGAGCACCAGGGTGTCGGCGTCCAGGTAGAGCACCCGGCGTTCGTCGGGGATGACCTCCGGGATGGCCAGGCGCACGTACACCGCGCCGCTGACCCAGTCGGAAACGGGGTAGCGCGGGTCGGTCATGGGCGCCGGCCGCAGCTCGGTCCGCAGGCCCATGCGGTCGGCGTCCCGCAGGATCGCCTGGCGATTGGCGTCGCTGATCTGCTGGTCGAGGACGATCAGTCGGAGCTCGTCGACGCTGCCCGGGTGGGCGGCGGCGATCGAGTGCATCAGCGTCCGCAGCGGGCGGGCGTATCCGTCGTCGATCCCGCAGACGAGCGCGGGCAGCGGGTGGGAAGCGGTGGTCACGAGGCGCTCCTTCCTGTAGTGGCGGTGGCCTGGTGGGGGAAGTGCTTCTCGGCCCAGTCGAGGGTCCGGCGCAGGCCGTCGCGCAGGTGGGTGGCGGGCTCCCAGCCGAGGTGGGCGCGGGCCGAGGCGATGTCGGGGCAGCGGCGCTTCGGGTCGTCGGCGGGCAGCGGGACGAAGGTGATCGCGGACGAGGAGCCAGCCAGTGCCCGGATCTCCTCGGCGAGCTGGAGCATGGTGATCTCGTGCGGGTTACCCAGGTTCACCGGGTCGGTGTGTTCCGCCGTGGCGGCGGCGAGGAGTCCCTCGACGGTGTCGGCCACGAAGCACAGGGAGCGGGTCTGGCTGCCGTCGCCGGCCACGGTGATCGGCTCGCCTGCCAGCGCCTGCTGGATGAAGGCGGGCACCGCGCGGCCGTCGTCGGCGCGCATCCTCGGCCCATAGGTGTTGAAGATCCGCACGATTCGGGTCCGGGCGTTGCCGGAGCGCTGGAAGCACGAGGTCAGAGCCTCGGCGTACCGCTTGGCCTCGTCGTACACGCTCCGAGGGCCCACCGGGTTCACGTTGCCCCAGTACTGCTCCGGCTGCGGGTGCACGAGCGGGTCGCCGTACACCTCGGAGGTCGACGCGAGCAGGAACCGGGCCCGCTTGGCCTCGGCCAGCTCCAGGGCGTTGAGCGTGCCCATCGCACCGACCTTCAGAGTGGCCAGCGGGTGACGGGCGTAGTCGAGCGGCGACGCGGGCGAGGCCAGGTGGAAGACGAAGTCCACCGGCCCGGCCACGGCGAACGGCCGGGTCACGTCGTCGGTCTGGAAGCTGAACCTCCCGGCCGAGCGCAGACCGGACAGGTTGTCGAGGCGGCCGGTCAACAGGTTGTCGACGCCGACCACCTCCGCGCCCAGGTCCAGCAGGCGCTCGCACAAGTGTGAGCCGATGAAACCGGCGGCCCCGGTGACGACGGCGGTGCGATGGACGAAGGCGCTGGTCACTGCCGTGGCCGGCGGTAGTGCTTGCGGGCGAGACACGATACCTCTCCTCCAACTCGTAGACGGGTGGCAGGCCGAGCACGGAGCCGTGGCTCCTCAGGCAGTCGGCTCCCGATCCGGGAGAGTGCGTACCGGCGGTGCCGCGAACTGGTGCTCGGTACCGAGCTGGTGCTGGGTCGCGGTCCCGAGCAACGCGAGCGTGGCGATGTGGCCGAGCCCCCACAGCACGGTGAGCGCGGTCCCCAGCGGGTCTCGGTGCGCGCCACGGTGACGGCCTCGCTGCGGGTTCCCGGTTGTCTCCACGGCCCGTTCCCCTCCGCTCTCCCTGGATGGCGGCCGGTCCAGGTTCGCGGCGCGACAGAGCGTTGCGGAACGTTTCCAGGGGGTTTCTCTCCGAGATCGCCCCTGCCGCGATGGGTAGCAGTACGCTCACCAACAGGGCTTGAAAAGCCGGGGGTTGAGATGATCGAAGGCACGCTGGCGGTCCACCCGCTCACCTACCTGCTGCAGTCACACGGATGGGGAAAGAACCAGTTCGCGGGCATGATGCGCAACCGCGGCGCCGCACTGAAGATCCACCTTGCGACGAACCGGACCCTGGTCTGGAAGTGGGAGCAGGGCCAGGAACCCGAGCCGGACGCCCAGTACGTTCTGGCTGACCTCCTGGGCGTCAATCCCCGTACGCTGGTTGCCAATCCGTGGCCGCGGTGGCTTCCTGTCTGGGAGGTGACCGGCATCACGGCGCCGTGGACGAAGACCGGTACCGTGGACGTACTGGTGGAACTGGTCAGGAGTGGTCGTATGGATCGGCGGGGCTTTCTCACCATCACCGGGGCCGCCATGGCCACCGTCGCCGCGAGCTGGGCCTCGGCCTCGCCCGCTTTCGCCTCCGCTCTCAACGGCGACCAGGTGACCGACTCCATGGTCGACACCCTCGAAACCCGCGTCGCCACCCTCCAGACCCTGGACGCGCAGATGGGCGGCGCCCGCCTCATCGAGCAGGCCCGCGGCGACCTCGCGATCATCACGACCCTGCTCAGGCAGGGCCGCCATACCGAAGCCGTCGAAGCCCGCCTGCTCGGGCTAGCCGCCCAGGTCAACTACATCGCCGGGTGGATGGCCTATGACAGCGGCCTGCGCTCAGCCGGCCAGCAGTACTACCTCGGCGCTCTGCGCGCCGCCAAGACCATCGGCGACGACGCCCTCGGGGGCTTCCTGCTCGCCGAGATGGGCGTCCACCTCTCCGACGCCGGCAACCCCGCCGAGCGCGTCGCCCAGGTCGAGACCGCTCTTGCCAACACCCCCGCCACGATTCAGCCCGGCGTCCGCAGCTACCTCGAACTCCACCACGCCGAGAGCCTGTCCCGCGACGGCCAGCACCAGAAGGCAGGCTCCGCCCTCAACCGCGCCCACGACCTGTGGTCCAGGAACGCGGGCGACCAGCTCCCGACCTGGCTCTCCTGGTACGGCGACGCCCAGCTCAGCTCCACCGAGGGCAAGATCATGCTCCGGGCCGGCCAGGTCGACCGGGCAACCAGCGCCCTCGCCTCCTCCATCGACCACGCCGTCCCCCGTGACCAGGCCGTCCGTGCCGGACGCCTCGCCACGGCCCGCCTCGCCGGCAAGGACCTCGACGGCGCCCTCGACGCCGCCAACCGCGGCCTCGGGCTTCTCGAAACCCAAGTCCACTCCGTGCGTGCCGTCAGCCGCCTAACCAAGTTCGACGGCTACCTCAAGCCGTACGCCGCCGAGCCCGCTGTCGCCGAGTTCCGCGAACGGCTTCGGGCTCTGCCTGCGATGGCAGCCTGAGCACCAACTCTTGGACGAGTAGTGCCGTGATCGCCAAGCGCCCTGAGGCATCTTGACGATCACGGCACTCCGGCAAGACCTTGACTTGGACAACCTTCCAGGTCAGTCGCGATCCTTCTGCTCCGGCTCGACCTGCCGACGATGACTTCGCAGGCTGTCGGCGGCCTTCGGTTGGCCGAACCGGGCGGCGAGAGACGCAAGCTCTTCGAGGAGATGGGCTGTAGTGTCCGCTTTCATGCCGCGGATGAGCTCCTGGAGGAGCTTGGCTGTTGCGACCCAGGAGGTGTCAGGGTCGCAGGAGGCAATCTTGACGATGAGTTGGTCGATTCGATCGACGGCTTCTGCCGACAGGCCCTGCGGGTTCCGAAGGGCGAGATGGGCAAGCGCCAAGCTCGGGTCCTTGCGCAGCGCGTCCCGGAACGACTCGCTGAGCTCGATCTCTCGCCGGTGTTGTTCCTCCTTCAGGTTGTGCTCATGGACGCGTTGCAGGGACTCTGCGGCAGAAACAACATCATCGGATGTCCCCCACAGCTGAACGGATGCCCAGCTGAGCGATACCGGCATGCCAGGTACTGGGATCGGCATGCCGAGGTGAGCATTGATGCGCTTCTCCACGGTCAGCGCGTCGGGTAACGCATGGGATGCTGCGATCTCCCGGATAACGGTAAGGACGTGGTTAGTGGCAGCGGCCTCGGGGTCATGATGGCGGTCGGGTCCGGGCGAGTCGCACCAACGGCCCGTGGCCTCGAAGTGGAACCGATAGCATTCAGCCGAGCTCGGCACCGTGCCGGCGAAGTGCAGAAGCCCGTCGCGCACCTTGGAACTACGGCTTCGGAACACTTGAGTCAGTTCCCGGATTGGTGGTGGGGTCCGCGGCCCTGACCCAGTTGACCAGCGAGTCACGGAAGCGGGCCCGGTCGGTCAGTTGCTTCCTTGGCTCGGACGGCTCCCAGTGGCTAGCGAGCCGGTTCAGGCTCAGGAAGCGAACGGCGCTGTTGTCCTCAGGAGCGTCGTGGACTGCCCGGGCGAGAATGTCGAACACGGTGTCGCGCACGTCCGGCACGGCGGCAGCAGCTTCCATCCACACCTTGAACGCATCGATCGCGGTCTCGGGAGCGGGGTCGTACTCCAGGGCGGTGCGCCAACTCTGAATGATCCAAGGGAGATCGTTCTCGTAGTCGTTTCCTGCGACCAACAGCGACGGTGTGTCGTTCTCCTCCACGCGGCTCGCGAGATACAGGAATGCGTGGCTGCTGGAGCGGCGGAGCGATTCTGTGGAACTCCTGGCCCACTTACGCAGCACCTTCCGGGCCCTTTGTCGCTGGTCAGGGTGCTCCCACATGGCGTTGATCGCCTCACCTACCGCAGCGGTGATTGTGGAGTTGTCGCTGGCAGCCAGTGCACCCAGTCGCAGCAATGCTTCCTTCGGGTAGACCTGGCTCACCTGCTGGCACACGCCGGCGAGGGTGGCCCGGAGGTTCTCAGGCTCCTTGCCGTCACGGGCCCAGGTGAGGATCTTGTCCCGTACGAGGCGACCGATCTCGCTGTCGACGGCTGCGACCGACAAGAGGTCCCTGGCGTGTTCCCTGAGAAGCTTGCCGGTGGACCACTGGATGGCAACCGACCTCAGGACATCGACGGAGCGGCTCTTCTGGGTGTGGCGAATCACCCACACTGCCACGCGGTCCGCGAGTTGTGTCCCGAGGTCGCCCTGGAGGCTGGCGGCCTGTTTTGCGGTCCACTCAGTGAAGCTATCGACGAGATGGGCTCGGTCCATCAGAAAGTACTCGACAACGGCCTCGGCGTAGCCCTCGCTGGGCAGGGTGACCGTGCCATCGGCAGAGAGCTCAGCGCCGATCATGTAGGTCAGCTCAATGATGCCCGGTCCCTGCTGTCCCGGCCTCGGTGCGGGCGTCTCCCCGAGGGTGGTGGCAAGGCTCTCCGAAGCGCGGTAGATCAGTTCGACCGGGGTGCCATCCATGGATGCAGCCGCGAGGAGGAAGTTGCGGTGATCGCTGTCAGGATGTTCGATGTGCCATGTGCGCAGCTGGTTGCGCCAGTCGGCCATAGCCTCGATGGCACGTTCGACCCGCTCGTTGAACTGTGTCTGCTCATCGGTTGCAGCGGCAGCCGATGCGTCGACCGGCCGCGCCTCCTCAGCCATGATGGCGTTAGCCCATCGCTTCACCGTGCCCGGCAACTTGTCGGCGATGGCCTGAGCGATCCGAGCATTTGCGATCCACTGTTCGGGGTTTCGGCACTTGGCTGCCCTCAGATGGGCCCGTAGGACATCAGGCGCCTCCGGTGCCTGGAGCCGGACATCGACCTTGTCGCTGCCGTCGCTGATGCTCGCCCACACCTGCGGGCTGGCCAGCACCACAAGGTATGACGTCGCGGTCTTTAGCGCGGTGGTGTCCTGAAGCGAGTAGCCCAAGCCACCCGACACCGTGTCGCCCTCGGCCCTGAGGTCGAGAATCCAGCCGACGTTCTGCTGGCCGGTCAGGTCAGTGAGGGAGAACGGATCCCCAGGTTCCCGGTGGAAGCGCTTGAGGGTAAGTCCCTTGTTGAGCCGCCGTAGGAGGTCGAGACCAGTGGCTTCACGGCCCGCACCGTTCTCGCCAAGGAGTACGACGACGTGCTTCTCACGAAGCTTATCGGCCGCCTCCTTCTCGTTCCTGGGCGGTACGTAGACGGCGAGCTGCTGGTCGACCCAGTCGTCGCGCAGCTCGACAGTGCGCATTCCATTGATGATGTTCTGGAACTGCATGCCGATTGCGACGCCGTTGTTCGTACCAAAGCTCTGCTGCACCGACGGCCGGGGTGTGTCGGGCAACCCGGATGATGGCGAAAGAGCCGTGGCTTCCTCGTTGGTGTCGCCGGGCGCCGTCCGCTCGATCGATTCAGTGACCGTGGACGGCGCGTGCGAATTCTGCGGCCCGACGTCCTCGAGCAATTGCTGGAGAGCGTCCCGTTCTTGCGAGCCAGGTTCCACTCGCAGGTCGTGATCGTGCTGGGTCGGAACCTGGTCCGAATCAACATGGTCCGCCGGGCCAGCAGTGCTGGGTGCTGGCGCAGGTCCTACATGCTCCGCCAGGTTGCCGGCTACAGGCTGCCGGTTCATGGAGCTGTGATCCGCGGCTCCGTGCTCACCGTCACGGTCGCGAGGCTCCGAGACCACGGTCGCCATCGGCGGCAAGTGCGAGTCGGAGGCCAGAGGGTGAGCGCTCTCGGTGCCGAGCGTGTCCTCGGCGCTAGCCATCGGAGCCCCATCTGCGTGAGACGCAGGAGGCGCAGGCGGCTTAACCGGAGGCTGGTCGTCGGCCGGGCCATGGCCCATGAAACGGAAGGGCGAGTTCATGACGGGCTTCTCCTGGTCGTAGGCGAGTTGAGTGCCGGGGAGCGCTCGCGAGCCTGGGAGATCAGCCCTTCATGCCTCACCGCCAATAACGGGGGCGGACATCCCGATCACCGTGGAGCCGCTACTAACGGTCCTGAAGTCCTGCTCGACAGTGCCGGTGACGATCACCTCATCCGCTCGCATGCCGGTCACGTCGCCGGCCACGTTGTCGATGCGCTGCACGACCAATGGGGCGGAGCTCTCGCGGTTCTCGCCGGTGAAGGTGAAACGGTGCGAGTAGATCTCTTCGAGTGCCACGCGGAGCTGGCCGAGGACATCGGTCAAGATCGAGTCACCCGGCACCACCAGAGTCGGGTCCTGCTGGTAGCGCGTGAGCACGGTCCTGGCCATGCGCAGCTGCGCGGCGTGCTCACGCAGGCGCTGGTCGTCGGCCACGAGCGGCAGGGCGACGGTCCCTACGAGCGACGGCGGCACGTCGGACGTGGTGAGTTCGTCGATGGCGTCGCGCCCCTCGTGGCGTTTGAGGAGTGCGTCAAGGCGCCCGTAGAGGAAGGTGAAAGTCGGCTGGAGAGCCGAAGCGGCCACGGCAGAGAGACTGAGAACGTCGGACATCGGATCCCCCGAAAAGGTGCTGGCTGATCGCCGGACAGCCATTCATACATCCCGAAAGGTTGGCGGCGCACCGCAAATGAAGATGATGGCCGAATCCTCACTGCGGAAGCGGACGGCGATCTTTCGATTTCTTCAGACTCCTCGGTCAAATTTTCGATCGCACTGAGACCTTCGAACGCGAGCCAGTCACTCGCCAGGCGGGATGTCGCCCACTCCGTGTCCGTGCAGGAGGAACGGCAACTCGTCGGGATTGAGACGCATGCGGGCCATTCTCCAGGCCACATCCGGCTCAAGCAGGCCGTCGCAAGCGCGCACCAGTCGCAGGGCGTACCAGCTCGTCAATGGAGACAGGATCCACCGATATAACGTCACTGGTGGAGTGTGGCACGCTGATGAGCTGGCCCATGTGTTGGAATTCGGCCGATAGTCCAAAAGTTCGGTTTTTCGGAGCTGTGCAATCCGGAATTCAGGCGTCACACCGCGCGCGAATTGATCTTCAGTCCCAGGTGGCGCCGGCCAGTAGCCCATCGAACGCGAGGGCCCGCATGGCGGTGTCGAAGTCGTCCCACTCGTGCTCGGGCTCGGTGTAGTGCTGGTCGAAGTAGTCGCGAGTGAGGTCGGGTTCGTGCCATTCGGTGGCGCAGCGGCAACGGACGAAGACCTGGTGGCGCACGTTGAGCAGCAGCCAGTCGCGGCGGGCGTGGCAGTTGGGGCAGGTGACGGGGATGCCGCGGGCGTGGAGCTCGCCAGGGTGGGGGACGGCGCGGATGGCGACACGGTGAGGCTCGGGGACGGGGGGTGTGAAAGTCGGGATCGTAGTCGGTCATGCGGTCCTTCCAGTGCGGTGACGCGATGCAAGGGACCACAAGGCGTGCAGCGGTCGGGAAGTTCCCGACCGCCGAGGAGGACATCACATCGACATCCTGACCACGTCGTTGCCCGGCCAAGGGTGTGCCGGAGTTCAGTCCTCGCCGCGGGCAAAGATCTCTCCGGGCTCGGGCGCGATGACGCACATGAGGCTTTCGCACTCGGCACGGTCCTCATCCCTCATGCCCCCGCCGGGGGTGCCGGGCCGGCACCCCCGCCTGTGTGTCGGTCAAGTGGATGCCAGGGCAGGAGAGGACTCAACGGGTTCGGCGCTGAGATGCGGTGGCCGATGCAGTAAGCGGGGTGGCCGGGCTGGCCGAGTCGGTGGGAGCGGGCCGCTGGCCGGGAGAGACCGCGGTGGCGGCGCGTACGCGGGCGGCTTCGGCGGCGGGGTTGTCGCTGGGGTTGCGGCTGGTGTGCTGGATGCGGCCGAGGAGGACCTTGGCGGGCTGGCGGGCGGTGGTGAGTTCGCGGCGGGCGGCGGCCTCCTGGAGGAGGTGCCGGGGTTGGTGGCCGAGGGCCTTGGCGTCGGCGAGGACGGTGGCCAGGGCTGGCCAGTTGGGGTCGGCGAGGATGCGGTTCGCGTGGTCGGGGACGGAGGAGCGGACGTCTCCGGCGAGAGTGTTGGTGATCTCCATCGTGGGCTGGCGGTGGGTGAGGGCGGTGAGCTGGTCGATGGCGGCCTGGTCGTAGGCGGCCCGGAGGTGCTGGACGGCCTGCTGGGCGGCTTGAGTCTGCTGGGCGTGGCCTCGGGCCCGGTGCCAGCGGTTGGTGAGGATCGCCGCCCACACGAGGGCAGCGATCATGGCGGTGAGGGCGTTGCCGTCGGGGCCGTCGCCGGCGTGGATGATGTCGCGGGCGGCTCGGCGCAGGTCGGCGGCGCCCTGGTGGTCGGCGCGGACCTGGGAGCGCTGGGCGCGGGCGAACGCCCGCGTGGCGGCTCGCAGTTCGGCCCGCAGTTCGTGCGGGGCAGTCTGGGCGGTGGCGTTGATGATGTCGCCCAGCGCGGTGATCTGGGCCTGCGCGAGCGCGCCGCCGTCCTCGCCGCCCGTTGCCCCGGTGGTGTCCTCGGTGAGGTGCTGATGGACGTGGTCGAGGGTGTCGGTGGTGCGCTGCCAACTGGTGGTGGGCCGGCTGCGGCGGGCGGTGGGGTGTTCTTCCGGGGTGCCGGTGGCGAGGCGGGCCTGGAGCTTGGGCAGGGAGAGGTCGGGGGCGATCTTGCCGCCGGGGATGTAGATCTGCTCGCCCTTGGCGTTGGTGTCGCCGGGCCGACCGACCGCGTAGCCCTGGAGGTCTCCGGAGGGCAGGCGGCGGGGCTTGACCTCGATGCCGTCTGCCTGGAGGTAGGCGAGGAGTTCTTCGACGCTGCCGGCGTGGGGGATGGCATCGCGGATGCGGTCCTGCAGCCACTGGCGGCTGGTCTGCTGCCAGCCGAGGCGGTCGGCCTTGTGCATCTCGGCCTGGGTGGGGCGGCGCTCGCCGGTGCGGTCGCCGGGCCGGACCTGGTGGAGGCCGAGTTCCTTCTCGATCTTGCGGGCTTCGGCCTGGGCGCGCTTTCCGCTGTTGTGGAGCTTGGGTCGGCGGCCGTCCTCGCGGACGGTGGTGGCGAGGATGTGGATGTGGTCGTCGGCATGGCGCACGGCGATCCAGCGGCAGCCGTGCGGATCGCGGTCGGGGGCGATGCCGGCGGCGTGCACGATGCGGCGGGCGATCTCGCCCCATTCGGCGTCGGAGAGGTAGCGGTCGCCGGGTGCGGCGCGGACGGGGCAGTGCCAGACGTGGTCGGTGACCTTCTTGCCGAAGCCGCTGTTGCGCAGGTTGACCGGCTCGTCGAGGATCCGGGAGAGCTGGGTGAGTGTGGCGTGCGGGTCGCGGCCGGGATCGCGCAGGCCGAGCAGGCTGAACGAGGCGACGATGTGCGGGTCGAGGTGCTCGTCGTGCCGGCCGGGTCCGTAGAGGTAGGCGAGCAGGCCGCGGGTGTTGCCGCCGGGGTCCTTGATGGAGGGGATCACGCGCCGGCACCGCCTTCTTCAAGGCGGGTCGGGGTCGTGGGTACGAGCAGGGCTCGGGCGATGTCGGTCAGCAGCCCTTCGAGGCGTTCCAGGCGTTCACCGATGTCGGGTTCGACGCGGTCGTCGCGGTGCAGCACGTGGACCATCTGGTTGATGTTGTTGCCGATGGCGTTGATCTCCTGGCGGACCTCGGCGCGGAACTCCTGGAGGGCGAGTCGGTCGCTGTGCAGGGGTAGGTCGACGGTGAACTCGCCCCGGATGAAAGCGAGCGCGATGTCACCGAGGTATCCAGAGATCGTGTCCTTGTAGCCGTGGCGCACGGCGGCGTCCTTCAGCTCGACGAGTTCCGCGTCGGTGAAGCCGACCGGGCCGACCCGCTCTGTACGGCGGGTTCCGGTGTGCGACCGGATCTTGCCCCGGGGCATCGGCTGGGCACCTTCGGGAGTGCTCAGTTTCGGAACGTCGAGGGCGGCGGTGTTCTCGTGCAGGAACGCGGCGCGCGCGGCGCGAACGCTCTCGTCGTCTACGGCGACGGGCGTCTCGGTGCTCTGCTGGTCGGCGCGGACGCGCGCGAGGATGTCGCGCTGCAGCGCGTCGAGCTTCTCCGGGTCCAGGCCGCCCCCGGCCTGGACCTCCTGGCCTGGCGCGTCCTCGTGCCGGGCCTCCTCCGCCACCCCTGGGGCGGAGGACCCCAGACCCGCGCGAAGTGTCGGAGACTGGGTACAACTGGCTCCGCCAGGAGCCGAGTTACCGAACGCCCGGAGCAGACGACCGATCACCTTACCGGTCTTGGCGCCCCTCTCGGCAAGGGCGGGGGAGGTGTCGCGGGGGTACTGCGAGGCGGGCACGGGGTCTCCGGATTCTCTGTCGGGACAGCCGTGGGCTGGCGGCGGGGTTGTAGGTGATGGTCCAGGCGGATACCGGTTGGGCGGTGCCGGAGATGCGGTGCAGAAGGCGGCGGTCCGGGCTTCACCCGGCCGGGGAGTGGGCGCGGCGCTGGGCCGGAGGCGGCGGGCGGGCACCTCACCTCGCTATGGTCGGCGAGGTGCCCGGATGTGCGCGGATCAGTCGACGGCGGCCTGCTGGTGGGGTTCGTCGTCGGGGCGGAGCATCTTCATGACCTCGGTGAGCCGCTGGTCGGAGATCGTGAGGCCCTGGTCCCGGACGGCGTCGCGGACCACGGATCGGCTGAGCTTCTGGGCGTCGGTCCAGGCCTGTTGGCCGATGGCGGCCAGTTCCTCCAGGGAAGCGCCCGGGGGACGGCCTGCGGGCCTAGCGGTTGGGGGCTGAGCCGTATTTCCGCTCGGCCTCCGGCCTGCAGGTTCACCGGGGACGGTGTCCTCAGCCCGCACGTGCCCAGGGCTGCCCGGAACGGCCCAAGGAAGGTCGCCGACCGCTGCGGACCAGCGGCGGCCGGAGGACTGTTCCGGCGCCGGCCGCCCGACTCCGCCCTCGTGTGGCTCGCCTGCTTTCGGCTGAGCGGAAGCGTCGTCGCGGTCCGCGACTCCCGGAGCGGCCGGGTTTCCGCTCACTGCTCGGAAGTCCTCTTCGGCCGGGGACGGTTCGGCGGTCCGGGTGGTGACGGGGTGGGTGTGGCGGGCGGTGATGATGCCGAGGTGGACGGATCCGGCGAGGGCGAGCGGGGCGACGGCGGACAGGATGCCGACCGACGTGTCGCTCAGGTGCAACGGACCGGTGACCGCGAGGGTCTGCTGGTTGAGGCGGACCGCGTGCAGGACGTTCGCCCAGATGCTCGCCGTGGTAGAAGCCCCGAAGAGCAGCCACACGTAGGCGCGAGCCGTCAGTGGCGCGGTGCGCAGGATCAACAACGCGCGGACGCTGTAGGCGATGAACCCGTCGATGATCAGCGGGAACACGTAGGTGAGCGGGCCACGAACGTGGATCGCGATGGCTGTCTGACGCAGGGCGTCGTAGGAGAGCGCGAAGCCAGCAACGGCGAGCAGGCCGACCGCGGCGAAGTCCCAGCCGGTCACGCGGCTTGAGGTCGGGGTGGTGGCGGGCATGGGGGTGGTGTTCTTCCCTTTGGTGGTCGAGGTCTTGGGCGCCAGGCCCGGTGGGCGCGCACGCGTTCTCCCTCTTAAGGAGGGGAACCCGCGTGCAGCGAGGGCGGCGTGAACGGCATGCAGGGTCGCGTGCGCTGTGGGAGCGCCGGTTTCGGCGGTCGGCGTGCGCGGAGTGGGCGGTGCGTGGCGACCGGCGGGGCGGGTGGGGGCGTGATCGGGTCGCGTGGACCACGCCGACGCAACGGCTTCCGGCGCGGTGGTCCGGTCAGGAGACGGCGGCGATGTGGCGGACGGTGGAGCGGTAGCGGGTCTGCTGGCCGCCGCCGGTCCCGCCCGCGGTGCCGTCCTGGCAGGTGGCCCTGCTGGCCTTGACCAGGCTCTCCAGGCGCCTGCGGGCCTTCTCGATGTCGGAGCGGTCGGGATCGGCCTCGCCGGTCAGGCGGCAGGCCAGCTCACGGGCAGTCATGCCCTGCGGGGCAGCGGCGAGGATGGCGGCCGGGTCGAGGGCCGCCTCAACGGTGGAGGTACCCCGGATGTGGTCGTGGACCACCGACAGCGGGCCGACGTCGCCCGTGACGGTCTTGAGCTGGTGCAGCTTCACGATCGGATCCCCAGCCGCACCGGCGAGGAACAGCACGCTGCCGGCCCCGGCGGTGAACCACGCCGACCCGTACACCCGGTCCAGCACCGGCCGCTCGCCGCGCTTGGCGTCACCGCCCGACTTGCGCTGGTGGTGCAGCTCCAGCAGCTGGGTACCGGAGCGAAGCAACCGCTGGCGGGCATTGTTGTAGGCGAGGCCGGCCTCGTCGTCGGTGAGCTTGCCGACGACGTCCTTGAGGCTGTCGATGACCACGGTGTCCGCCCGGTGGGCCTCGGCCATCTCGGCCAGCAGGTTCGGCTCCCGGTCGAGGCCGGCGGGCAGCGGGCCGGTCCAGAAGACCAGCCGCTCCGCGAGGTGGCGGCGGTCAGCGGGTAGGACGCGGCGGGCGAAGGCGCGGGCGATCTGCGGCGGGCGGTCCATCGCCAGGTACAGGACGCGCTCGCCCTCGGCGACCGGCATGTCCAGCACCGCCGACAGCAGGCCGAGGCGGGCCAGGACGATCTGGTGAGCGATCGTGGTCTTGCCCACCCCCGGCGGGCCGACCAGCATCAGGGACTCGCCGTCCGCCCAGGCGGTCTGCTCGCGGCTGCCCCAGATCGGGGCGACCTGGTCGCCGAGGTCCTGGACGAACGACCAGCCGTCCACCGCGAACCTGGTCAGCCGCTGCCCGCGCACGCCCAAGCCCCGGTCGGCCGCCGAGGTCAGCTCGGCGTCGAGTGCGGCCCGAATCCGCTCCGGGTCGGCGCCCTCGGCATCGGTCTGCTGGAGCAGGCGGACGGCGGCGGCCTGCCAGCGCCGCAGTTCGGATTTCTCCCGCACGATCTGCGCGTGGTAGTCCGCGCCGGAGACCGGGACGGCTGCGGTGAACAGGCGGTGCAGATAGGACGGGCCGCCCACGCGGCTGAGGTTGCCGCCCTTGGCGAGCTGGGCGCCCACGGCGGTCGGGTCGGTCGGGGCGCCCTCGTCGCGCAGCGCGAGCAGCGCGCGCCAGATGTCGCCGTGCGCGGGCCGGTAGAAGTCACCTGGCTGAAGGATCGGGCGGATCACGTCGATCGCCTCCGCCTGGAACATGCCGGTGCCCAGCACCATCGCCTCGGCCTCCAGGTCGTGCGGCGGCACCGGCAGCCCGCCCAGGGCCGACGAGACGGGATCGTCGTCCTGGAAGAGGGGTGCGATCCGGGAGCTGGGAAACGTACGCTGGGACACGGAACTCCTTGCGCGGAGCCGGACGGCTGGCAGGCCGACGGCACCCGTGTTGATCGTTATTTGTGGGCGGTCGTCAGGGATTCGTCTCGGCCCTTGGTGCTCCAACACCAGGGGCCGACCCCTTTACCCGGTAAATCCGCGCCGTGCACGGACCCCGGAAGGACGCGATCAGGCTGCGAGAGCCACGGCACCCGCCGTGGCGGTCCCCATCAGGTCGGCCAGGCGGGCCGCGCTGCGCGGGCTGATCGTCGTCCGGAAACCGGAGCAGACCCTCTCCAACGCTCGTGCGCGCTCGTCCGCCGACTGTGGGCGCAGGGCGATCACGGTCCCGTCGACGTCGGGGGCCGCTGCCTGGGGGTGTGCGGGCAGGGTCAACTGAGCCTCCTCGCGCCAGGTGCGGGCTGGCAGGCCCTCGGGAGCACCGGGTCGCGCGGGTTGTGGGCGGTCGTCACGAAGGCGGCGGCCACGGTCCTGGTGCTCCAACACCAGGACCGTGCCGGGCAGCGGGCCGGACGCTGGCAGGCGCTCGGCACGCTCCTCGGCGGCTACGTCATGTCAGAAGCTCCTCGTTTCAGGGCAGGCTGGGGCATCCGGCGGCGGCACGAAGGCCGTCGCCGCACACAAGTGACCACGAAGGGACCGGTTTGGTGCGGCCGGAAACCGGTGATAGAAGGCGCGCGACCGCGCCGAGGAGAGGTCGTAGGGGCAAGAGAGATCGCAGGCGGAATGACTGGGAATACGATTACTCAAGCAGCCGCAATATCTCCCATGCAAGGACTTCGGCGAAATCCACCGCGCAAGGACTTCGGCGAAATCGTTACCAGATTTCCCGCAGCCCATCTGACCTGGGGTGAAGTCCTTCCAGGAGGCTCCTGGTCGCGACGTCGGATCTCCTCCTCGAAATGCGACTCCCGCCTTTCCCTCGCCTGGATCTACTCGGCCCGCACCGGGTCCGCGAGACCACAATCGCCCACGCACGGCTCGCTGTAGCGAGCCGATCTTGTGGTACGGCGACGGCGGCCTCCTCGGACGACGGACCGCTCCGGGCCCCGAGGCCAGGGTTGCCCACGCGCGGCCGAATACGTTCGGCCGATCTTGTGGTAGCGCCAGCCGCTGCTCGACCTCCCCTCAGAGCTGGTTCTGCTCGATGCCGATCCGATCCCAGTCGAAGACGCCGGGCTTCTTCGTGGAGGCGTCGATGATCACGCCGGAGAACAGGAACCGCAGCACCGCGTTCCTTCGCTCGTCGGTCATCTCCTCGGCGAACCAGGCGTCTCGCGCACCCGGCCCGGTCAGTCCTTCGAGGAGCTTCATCGGCCTTACCGCCACCCGCCGTTGGGCCTTGGCGATACGTGCCTGGATCTCCTTCCTCATCTTTCGGTACTCGGCCGTACTGATCTCCTTCGCCGTCCACATCCCGTTGAGCTCTTCGAGCTGCTGCTGGTCGGCCTCGACGGCTGAGGCAGCGCTGTCCGTGAGCGAGGTCGTGGCCAACTGCCCCGAGACCGTGAGCTTGCCGAGCAGGTCGATCGCGGCGTCCCGAACGAAGCCCTCCAGCTTGATGGCTGCGATCCGCCGGACGCACTTCTTGTCGTCGTTACGCGACTTGCGCGTGCAGAGGTAGGACGGCACGGCGCCGATCTTGGTACCGGACATGAGCGTCCCGCACCGGCCGCACATGACCAGGCCGCGCAGAAGGTAGAACCTCCGCAGTTGCAGATTGGTCTGGTGGATCTGTGAGCGGAACTCGCGCCGGGCGCGAGCCTCCGCCCACGTGCCGGCGTCGATGATGGCGGGCCACGTGCCAGGGCCGAGCTCCTCGCCCTGGTGTATCCGGATCGCGGCGACGTGCCGCGAGTCGAGCAGCGCGCGGACGGTGCCTTGGCTCCATGCCTTCCCGTACACCGTCTTCTCGCCGCGCTTGTGGAGCTTGAGGGCTATCGCGACCGGGCTCTCGCCCTTGAGGTAGCGATCGAAGACCTCGCGGACGACCTCCGCCTCCTCATCCACGATCGTCACGCCGTCGGACTCGTAGCCGAAACGGCGCTTGCCGGTGTGTGGCTTGCCGTCATTCGCCCGGTCCGCGAGCGTGTCCTTCAGCCGCCGCGAGGTGTCGTCCGACGACCGGCAGGCGTGGGCCACCTCGATGCGCAGGATGAAGCGGTCGTCCGGGTCCGAGAGGTTCCGCCGGTTCGCCTCCCCGTGGAGGAGGATCTGGTGCTCGTCGGAGATGGTGAGCAGTTCTTCGAGGTCCCTGGGCTGCCGCATCAGCCGGTCGGGGTGGTAGACGATGATGTGGCGGAACTCCCGCTCGCCCGCGCCGGCGAGAAGTTCGTCCCAACCGGGGCGCTTCCGGTTGCGGCGCCAGGCGGACCGGCTGTTGTCGACGAAGATGTGACGGGGGTCGATGACCAGGCCCCGGCGCTCCGCGATCTCGCGGCAGATCCGCTCCTGCCGGTCGACGCCGGTCTGGTCGTCGTCATCGGCGTGGGAGATCCGGCAGTAGACGGCCGCCGCCTCCCCCGGGGTGATCACCGGCTCCTGCTTCCCGTTTCGTCGCATGGACGGATTGTATGAACGAGGAATGGCCTCGCCGAACTTTCGCCACCCTGTGACGCTGGCGAAGGAGCTGATCACGCTGGACGACGTGTCCGGCGGGCGGGTCACGCTGGGGATCGGGGCCGGCGGAGTCGGGTTCGACGCGACGGCGATGGGGCAGGAGGCGTGGTCGCCGAAGGAGCGGGCGGACCGGTTCGGCGAGTTCCTCCCGCTGCTGGACGAGCTGCTGCGCGAGGACGCCACCACCCGCGAGGGCACCTACTACTCGGCGGTCGAGGCCCGGAACATCCCCGGCTGCGTGCAGACGCCGCGGGTGCCGTTCTACGTCGCGGCGGCCGGACCGCGCGGGATGCGGCTGGCGGCCGAGTACGGGCAGGGCTGGGTGACGTACGGGGACCCGAAGGGCCCGGCGGACGTGCCGGTCGAGCAGGCGCCCGCCGTGATCGCCCAGCAGATCGAGAAGCTCACGGCCGCCTGCGAGGCGACCGGCCGGAACGTCGCGACGCTGGAGAAGATGCTGCTCCAGGGCTCGACCGCGGAGAAGCCGCTCCAGTCGCTGGACGCCTTCGTCGACTGGGCGGGCACGTACCAGGAGCTGGGGATCACCGAGCTGGTCATCCACTGGCCCGTCCCGGACTCGATCTTCACCAACGACCTCGCCGTCTTCGAGAAGATCGCCACCGAGGGCATCGCCCAGCTGGCTTGATCAACGCCGGTACTGCAGAGGCCGTTGGGCCGCCGGCGGTCACCAGACCGCCGGCGGACCGACGTGGTACTCAGCCCTCGCGGCCTTGTCCAGCAGACCGGTGAGCTGGGCCGCGTCCGGCGGCGTAGGAAGTTCACGGCGGATCGCCGCGATGCTCTCCGACGGCCCCAGGGGGGTCGCGATGCATGGTCGCCGGGTCGTCATGGACCGGCTACATCGTGAAGGTCAGCGACGGCAGGAGGCCGTCAGGGGTGTGGGCGGGTGCGTTGGGCCGGGAAGGCCGGGGCCTGGTCCGGGGTGCGGCGGGCGAGCTCGGCGAGGGTGTGGAAGAGCACCTCGCCGAGCAGCACCGGCTCGCGGGAGGCGGCGGGGGGATCCGGGGAAGGGAGGGTCGGGGGCGGCTCGTCACGGAGCTGGCGAGTGGGCATGGCTCTTCCTGCCGACGGGGTGACCAGGGGGTTCCTGCCCGTCGGCCCGCCGCGACACCCCGGGCGGGGGCGGATCGGCCGGAAAGCGGCGCAGGAAGGGCCGGAACCCGTCCTTACGGTCGGTCGCCGCCGAACCCGCCGCCGCACCCGCCGCCGAGGCTGCCGCCGCACCCGCCGCCGGGCCCGCCCGCGCCGCCCGCGGCGGTGACCGGGCGGCGGCGATGGGCGAAGATGGACCGGTGACCGAACCCCGCACCGCTCCCCGCCTCATCGCCACCGACCTGGACGGCACCCTGCTGTGCTCCGGCGGCACCGTCAGCGATCGCACCGCCGCGGCCCTGGCGGCGGCCGAGGCGGCCGGGGTGCAGGTGGTGTTCGTGACCGGCCGGCCGCCGCGCTGGATGCAGCAGGTGAGCCCGCACATCGGCGGTCACGGGGTGGCGATCTGCTCCAACGGCGGCGCGATCGTGGACGTGCGGCGCGGCGGCGAGCTGATCGAGTACTTCCCGATGTCGGCGCGGACCTCGCTGGCCGTGGTCGAGGCGCTGCGGGCCAAGCTGCCCGGCACCGCCTTCGCCTTCGAGTACGCGGACGGCTGGGCCCGGGAGCCGGGGTACGAGGTGCTGATGTGGGGCGACGACGAGGTGCGGGCGGTCGGCCCGGCCGAGGAGCTGCTGGCGGACAGCGGCCCGGTGCGGGGCCTGTTCAAGCTGCTGGCCAAGCACCCGGACCTCGACCCGGACACCTTCCTCGCCGAGGCCCGGACGGCCGCCGGGCACCTGGCGGAGATCACCCGCTCCGCGCCGATCGCCCTGCTGGAGATCAGCGCGCCCGGCGTCACCAAGGCCAGCACGCTGGCCCGTTGGTGCGCCGAGCACGGGATCGACCGGGCCGAGGTGGTGGCCTTCGGCGACATGCCGAACGACCTGGAGATGCTGGCCTGGGCCGGCACCGCGTACGCCGTCGCCAACGCGCACCCGCAGGTGCTGGCGGCGGTGCCGCTGCACACGGTGAGCAACGAGGAGGACGGCGTCGCGGCGGTGCTGGAGCGGCTGATCGCCGAATCCGGCCGGTAACGCCCTCAGCCGAAGCGGCCGTTGACGTAGTCGGAGGTCCGCTGGTCGCGCGGGCTGCCGAACAGCCGCTCGGTCGGCCCGGCCTCGACGATCCGGCCCGGGGTGTCGTGGGTGGCGAGGAAGAACGCGCAGCGCTGGGAGACCCGCTGGGCCTGCTGCATGTTGTGGGTGACGATCACGATGGTGAGCCGCCCGCGCAGTTCGGCGATGGTCTCCTCGACCCGGCGGGTGGAGGTCGGGTCGAGCGCCGAGCACGGCTCGTCCATCAGCAGGATGTCCGGTGAGACGGCCAACGACCGTGCGATGCACAGGCGTTGCTGCTGACCGCCGGAGAGGGAGCCGCCGGGGGCGTGCAGCCGGGTGGCCACCTCGTCCCACAGCCCGGCGCGGCGCAGGCTGGTCTCCACCAGGTGACGGCGCTCCTCCTTGGAGACCTTGATCCCGGCCAGCTTGAGCCCGCTGGAGACGTTGTCCTGGATGGACATCGCCGGGAACGGGTTGGGCCGCTGGAACACCATGCCGATCCGGCGCCGCACCTCGGCGGGGCGCCGGCCGGGCCGGTAGACGTCGTCCCCGTCCAGCAGCACCTCGCCGGCCAGGGCGGCGCCGCGCACCATCTCGTGCATCCGGTTGAGGATCCGCAGGTAGGTGGACTTGCCGCAGCCGGACGGCCCGATCAGCGCGGTGACCTCGCCGGCCGGCATCCCCAGGGAGACCCGCTCCAGCACCTTGCGGCTGCCGAACCAGGCGGAGACGTCCCGGGTCTCCAGCCCGGCGAGCACCCCGTCGGGGCCCTGCGCGGGAGAAGGCGGGGAGGCCGGGGTGACCGGCGGGACCGGGACCGGGACCGGGACGGGGACCGGCGGGAGGGTGAGGGTGTCGGCGGCCGGGTCGACCGCCGCGTCGTGCGGCTGGTGCGTGGTGTCGGCGGTGTCGGCGGTGTCGGTCATCGGTACGTCCTCCGGGCGCGCGTCAGTAGAGGTTGGGCAGCAGGGCGGCGGCGTTCTCGTAGACCGCCCAGAGCAGGGCGCCGACCACCGGCGCGGCGCTCAGGTAGGCGGTCGAGCGGCGCCAGTACCGGGCCAGCAGCAGCGCCCCGGCCACCGCGCAGAGCAGCGCGAGCGACCAGAGCTGGAGCGTGGCCAGCGCGCCCTTGTCCGCGGCCAGCGCCTTGTCGTAGGCGACGGTGGCGGGGCGGCCGCCGGGGTTCTGCTGCGGGTCGCCCTCCAGCCGGGCGCCGACCATCACGGTGGAGCCGGGGATCCAGTCGGAGTCACCGGTGACCAGGACCAGCCGGTTGCGGGCCGGGTCGGTGATCGGGTGGTCGCCGTCGCCGTACACGTTGACCACGTAGGTGAACGTGCCCTGCCCGGTGGTGGTTTCGATCCGGTCGCCGACCCGCAGCCCGGACAGCCGGGCGAACGGCGCGCCGAAGGTCGCGCCGCGGCCGAACAGCACCGCCACCCCGCTCTGGCCGGGCAGTGCGGTGTCCCGGCGGTGGCCGGGGCCGCGCATCAGGTCCCGGCCAGTGGTGCCCTCGACCACCACGGCCTGGTGCAGGCCGATCGCCGGGATGTCCACCAGTGCCACCGGGTCGCCGTCGGCGGCCGCTCCGGTCGGGGCGACGGCCCGGGCCAGCTGGTCCCGGAAGGTCTTGTACGCCGTCGACTGGTAGTGCCGCTCCTGGACGTGCGAGAGCGTGAACAGGAAGCCGACGAAGCCCAGCACCAGGGCGGCCGCCAGGCTGGCCGCCCAGGCGCCCTGGAGGAAGCGGCGCCGGGCGGGGGTGACGGCGGCGGGCCGGGCCGGGGGCGGCCCGGCCGCGGGCGGCGCCAGGACGAGCGGCTTCTCCAGGACCGGTGCCGTCACGAGGCACCGCCCGAACCCTTGCGCCGGCGCAGCAGCCGGCGGCCGAGCAGCGGTGGGACGAGGACGACGGCGAGCAGCTCCACGGCGGTCAGCGAGGACAGCGTCCAGTCCTCGGGCCGGCCGCTCACCTCGACCACGTTGGCCGCGACCTCGGTGGCGCCGCCCCGGCCGCGCGCGACCACCTGGCCGGTCTGCGGGTCGACCACGTCGCCGGAGCCGTCGTCCGCGGCGGGGTCGCCTGCCGCGGCGGCGGCGTTCGGGTCGCCACCGGCTGCGGCGCCGCCGGTGCCGGCCGCGTCACCGCTGCCCCCGCTGCTGCCGTTCCCGCCGGTGCCGTGGCCGGTGCCACCCGTTCCGCCGGAGCCGCCGGCCGCGCCGGTGCCACCGGAAGCGCCGGAGCCGCCGGAGCCGCCCGAACCGGTCTTGACCGCCTGGCCGTTCTGGACGGTGCAGTCCAGCGGGGCGCCCTGCTTGTCGCAGGGGCTCGGCTGCGGGGCGTTCTTGAGGACGGTCAGCTCACCGGCCGAGTTGAAGGTCGGGTTGGCGCAGTTGGCCAGGGTGTCCGGGTTGACCGGGCTGGCGTTGCCGGGGATCGACTTGGTCTGCAGCAGCCCGCCCTTGACCAGGCCGCGCGGGATCGGCGAGTAGCCGAGGCCGTCGGCCTCGCCCTGGCCCTCGCAGAGCACGTAGGCGAGGAAGCGGCTGAGCGCGGCGCCCTTGTCGTTGTTGAACCGGCCCGGCGGGGGCAGCGCGGCGCCGGCCCGCGGCACGATCACGTAGCTGTAGCTGGAGATCGGGTACGAGCGCGGGTCGTCCATGGTGTAGACGCCGTCGAGGTTCTGCTGGAGGTAGTTCGGGTCGGACGCCGGGGTGTCGTCGTCCACGCCGCGGATCTTGGCGGCGGTGAGCGCGATGGCCACGTTGGAGGCGGTCGGCAGCGAGTAGTAGCCGGCCTGGTTGAGCACCTTCACGACCGGCCAGTTGCTGCGCTTGGCGAAGGCGTACTCGTCGTAGCCGATGGTGCCCAGGCCGGCCGCGGCCTTGATGTAGCCGGCGACCACGTCGGAGCCGTTCTGGGCGACCATCCGGCCGGACGGCGGGAAGAACTCGGTGTAGTCGCCGCAGGTGGTGCCATTGACCGAGGAGCAGTAGGCGTCCCACTGGTCCTTGTGGGTGTGCTCCATCCAGCGGGTGAACTGCGCGGTGGCGCCGGAGCCGTCCGAGCGGACCACCGGGGTGATCGGCAGGTTGGGCAGCTGCTTGCCGTAGTCGGCGGTGATCTTCTGGTCGTTCCAGTTGGTGATCTTGTTGGTGAAGATGTCCACGACGGTCTGCGGGGACAGCCGCAGGTCGCGGACCTGCTTGCCGCCGACCACCAGGTTGTACATGAAGGTCGTGCCGCCCGCGGTGATCGGCACGTAGGAGAAGCCGTAGACCGGGTTCTCCCTGGTGCCCTGGCCGCTGGTGCGGGCACCGGAGTTGAGGCCGGTGTCCTCGGTGCTGCGGAACGGCACGTCCGAGGCGGTGAAGTCGTCCTGCCCGTTGCTCCAGGCGGTCCGGCCGGCCGCCGACCCCACCGGGTTGAAGCTGATCTGGATGCCCTGCGGCCCGACGTCCTGGCGCCACTGGTCGATGGCCGGGCCGGCCCAGCTGGAGCCGTCGGCGCTGAGCGCGACCGAGGCGGCGAAGGCCGGTGCGGCCTGCCCGAACAGCAGGGTGCCCGCGGTGAGCAGCAACGCGGACAGGCACGCCAAGGCGCGGGCCACGGAGCGCCTTGCGGCCTCCCATGACATGAGAACTCCTCTGGTACGGAGGGTGGTTGGACGGTTCATCAGCTGTTCCCGGGCAGCGCGACGGGCGGGTGGACGACAGGCGGGTGGACGACAGGCGGATGGGCGACGGACGGGTGGCCGACGGGTGGGTGGACGTCGGCCCGGGCGGCCCGGGCGGCGCTCTCGGCCCGCCGCGCCTCCCGGTCGATCCGGCGCCGCTGACCGCGGGTCAGCTCGCCGGGGCGACGGCCGCCGAGCACCCGCGCGGTGACGAAGAGGACCAGCACCAGCGCCATCAGGGTCAGCCCCGCCGCGAAGGCGCGGGCGACCATCTCGGGGTAGGGCTGCTTGACGTAGTTCCAGATGTACAGGGGCAGCGACACCTGGTGCTCGTGGAACGGGTCGGCGTTGAACTGCGGGGTGAAGCCCGAGGTCAGCAGTACCGGCGAGGTCTCCCCGATGCCGCGCGCCACCCCGAGCACGACCGCCGTGACCAGGCCGGGCCGGGCGGTCGGCAGGACGACGTTCCACACCGTCCGCCACTGGCTCCCGCCCAGCGCGTACGAGGCCTCGCGCAGGGTGCCGGGCACCAGCCGGATGACCACCTCGGAGGCCCGGGTGACGATCGGCATCATCATCACCGTGAGGGCGAGCGAGGCCGCGAAGCCGCTCTTGTCGAAGCCGAGCGTCAGGATCACGATGCCGAGCACGAACAGGCCGGCGACGATCGACGGCAGCGCCGTCATCGCCTCCACCAGGGTCCGCACCGGCTTGGCCATCCGGCCGCCGACCTCGGACATGAAGATCGCCGCGGCGATGCCCAGCGGTACCGCGAACAGGGTGGCCAGGCCGACCTGTTCGAGCGAGCCGACGATCGCGTTCAGCGCGCCGCCGGAGGTGATCGGGGAGAGCGCGGCGGTGCGCTCCATCGACTCGGTGAAGAAGTTGAGGTGCTGGGCGGCCTCGAAGCCGCGCACCGCCAGGTAGCCGACCTGGTCGACGATGAGCGCCAGCACCAGCAGGCCCGCGCTCCACGCCACGACCGAGACCAGGCGCTCGCGCACCAGCAGCGGGCCCCACTGGAGCCGGCCGAGCGTGAAGTAGGCGGCCAGGAAGAGCAGGTACCAGCAGACCAGGAAGCCGAAGGCGCCACTGAACGGCAGCACCCGCTCGTACAGCGTCCAGTTCAGGGCCAGCGAGCCGATCGACGAACCGGCCACGGTGAACACGTCCTCGCGGGTGGCGCCGCCGAGCTTCACCCGCTTCTCCGGACGCGGCTCCGCCGGGCCGGCCGCGGGCGCGGCGGCCCCGGGGACGGCGGGCCCCTGGGCGGCGGCGGCCGGAGGCAGGTCGAGCGTGGTCATCGGGTCGTTCCCTTCGACAGGGTCTCGGCCGGGGGCCCGGCGGGGGTCGCCGCCGGGGTCGGTGCGGCAGGGGTCTCAGCGGGACCGGTCATGTCGGTGCGCCGCCTCAGTCGGCGGTCGAGGCGCCGGAGCGGGACCGGTTGATCACGAAGCCGGCCGCCACGTTGACCAGCAGGGTCAGCGCGAACAGCACCAGTCCGGCCGCCATCAGCGCGGAGAGCGAGAGCGCGTCCGACTCGCCGAAGCGCAGCGCGATGAGCGCCGAGATCGAGTTGGCGCCGTTCTCCAGGATGTGGCTGATGGCCTTGAAGTTCGGGGAGATGATCAGCGCGACCGCGATCGTCTCGCCCATCGCCCGGCCGAAGCCCAGCATGACCGCGCCGATCACGCCGCCGCGGCCGAACGGCAGCACCACCGTGCGCACCATCCCCCACCGGGTCGAGCCGAGCGCGTAGGCGCCCTCCCGCTCGCCCTGCGGGGCCTGGGAGAAGACCTCCCGGCTGAGCGAGGTGACGATCGGGATGATCATCAGCGAGACGACGACGCCCGCGATGAACGTCGAGGAGGTGTAGGAGGTCCCGATGTCGCCGGTGCGCACCTTGAGGAAGGGGATCGTGTCCCCGAGGTGGTTGGAGAGCCAGCGGCTGAAACCGATGATCCTCGGCTGGAGGAAGAACAGCCCCCACAGGCCGTAGATGATGCTCGGGATCGCCGCCATCAGGTCGATCAGCGAGACCAGCGAGGCGCGCAGCCGGGCCGGCGCGTACTCGGAGATGAAGATCGCCGTGGAGAGCGCCACCGGGACGGCGATGACCAGCGCGATCACGGCGATCAGCAGACCGTTCGGCAGGACGGCGGCGATGCCGAAGGTGTGCGCGGCGGTCTGCCACTTCTGCTCGGTCAGGAAGGACCAGCCCACGGCGCGCAGCGCGTCCGAGCCGCGCAGCAGCAGGAAGAACGCGATCAGGCCCATGATCGCGAACACCGAGAGCCCGGCCACCCGCAGCACCCCGCGGAACACCCGGTCGCCGGGGGTCGCGGGGGCGGTGATGGTGCGCGGGACGTCGGTGTCGGCTCCGCGGTTCGGTCTGCCCGGGGCCCCGGCGGACGAGGCCGCGGGCTCGGCGGCGGCTGTCATGCTCTGCTCTCCGTGCTCGGGTGCGGATGGCCGGGCGGCGCCCGGACTGGACGGTGGCGCGACGTGGCTGTGGTGGCTGTGGTGGCTGTGCTGCCCCGATGGCGCTCGGCGGGCGCTCGGCGGCGCGAAGTCGCTGTGGAGAAGGCCGGTTGGGGTCGGACGGCGGTTCCGGTGCGCACCCATTCGGCCATCCGGAGGTGTCCACCCCGGGGCGGATACGTGTACGAGACCCCAACGAGCCAGTTCGGTGCCGGAGTTGACCGCGCCGGGGTGGCCGGATCCTTCCGGCCATCCGACGCGGTGACGGTCAACTCGGCTTTCTGAACAGAAGGTTGAGCCAGGTGCCCGACGGCTCGGCGGGCCGGGACGGCGGCCTCGCCGAGCCGTCGGACGCGGGGTGCGACGACGGGTGGAGCGACGACGGGTGGCCCCCACCGGGTGGAACCCCGCCGGGTGGAGCCCGCGTCCGCCGTCAGGGGCGACGGCGCAACCGCGACCACCCGTTCCGCAGCCCCGCCAGCGTCCGCTCCCCGGCCGGCGTCCCGCCCAGGATCAGCGCCGCCGGCCCGCCGACCAGCAGCACCAGGCCGCCGATCAGCGCGATCGGCAGCAGCAGCCGGGCGGCGCCGGAGCGGTCCGCGGCCGGGGTCCCGGCCGCGACGGGCGCGGCGCTCAGCGACTTGCCGGGCGTGCTCGGCGAGGCGCCCGGGGTCTTGCCCCCGGCGGCGGCCGCGGCTGCGGCGGCGCCCCCGGTGGTCGCGGTGCCCTCCCCGAGGCCGCCGGTCGAGGCCGCGCCGGGGCCGCCACCGCTCGTGCCGTTGTCGGTCCCGGCGCTGACCGGGGTGGTGCCGCCCGCCGAGCCGGAGCCCTCCGCCGGGGTTCCCCCGCCGGTGCCCCCGTCGCCGGGGGTGACGGCCGGCGGGTTGGGCGGCGCGGCCTGGTTGCCGGGCAGCTTGGCGTCCTGCGCCTCCACGTGGGTGGCGGCGTCGGCCGCCTGGGCCCGCTGGGCGCTGGTGAGCGCCAGGAAGCCCGGCGCCAGGTGGCCCGGCTCGTTGCCGTAGACCTGGCCGCTGGTCGTGGTGGTCCGCAGGAAGGTGGTGATCGCGGCGGCCTTGTCGGCCGGGACTCCCTGGGTGGGCACCATCGCGTACTGCACGGTGGTCAGCGGGTAGGCCCGCTGGTCGCGGGAGTACGCCGTGTCGGCGGTCCCGTACGGCAGCGACTGCACGCCCGTCGAGGCGTCGACGGTCATGTCGGCGACGGCGGCCTGGAAGCCGGTGGTCCCCGGGGAGACGAAGGCGCCGGCCGGGTTGAGCAGCTGGGCCTCGGGGAGGGAGTAGGCCTTGGCCTGGCCGGTGTCCATGATCGAGAAGAGCGTCCGGGTGCCCGGCTCCATCGGCACGCACGCGTCGTGGCCACCCGACCCGTTGAGGCTGGCCTGAATGCAACTGGGCTTGTTCTGCAGGGTCTTGCGGACCACGTCGCCGAGTCCCGAGGTGACCGGGTTCCACTCGAACTCGCGCCAGTGCTTCTCCTCGTTCGTGGGTTCGGGCTTGTCGATCCCGGAGGAGTCCTGCCGGATGAAGGTGTCGACCGGGTACCCGGAGAACGCCGGCCGCAGGTAGTAGGTGTCGACGTGCATTCCCCACGGGTCGGGCTCGCCGTCCAGGAAGCGTGCGGCGTCCGGGTCGGCGGCGATCCACGAGGTCAGCTGGTGGACGAGGTCCGTTGTCCCGCCCACGACGGTCGGGGCGAACTCGTTGACGTTGCAGAACCTCGGCCACTTGAGTCCGGAGGAGTCCGGCAGCGGGTTCAGCGCCAGGAACTCCGGGTCCGCGAAGATGCAGGTCGGGTTGCCCTTCACCGAGTCGACGAGACCCTTCGGCGAGTAGGACTGGGTGAGCAGCTTGGCCATCAGTCGGGCGTTGAGCTTCATGTCCCGGATCTGCCGCCCGGTGGTCTGGTCGTCGACCAGGAACACCACCGAGACCCCCGAGGTCGCCAGCGGCGCGTAGACGTAGGGCCGGGCCGGGGTCGCCGGGTCCGGACGCGCCGTCAGGGCCACGTCCGTCGTCCCGGCGAGGAAGCGGCTGCGGGCCTGCGGCTCACCGCTGGCGGAGAGGTACTGGAACGCGAGCGGCGAGGCCCCGATGCACAGGCCGGCCCGCCACTTCTGCACCGCCCGGTTGGCCATCTCCAGCCCCTCGGCCACGAACGCGGGCGCCTGCGAGTCACAGGCCGCGGGCGTCGGCGCGAACGAGAGCGGGATCACCTTGGCGTTCTGCCAGGCGCACTGCTCGCCGCTCGACATGCCGTTCATGGCGACGCGGTTGAACACCGCGTCGGCCGCGGTGGTCCGGGAGCGCTGCTTGTCGACGGTGTGGTTCGCGCAGTCGACCGCGCGGGCGGCGTTGCTCGCCCCGAGGCTGTCCCCGCCGTAGTTGGCCTCCACCACCAGGGAGCACGCGTGGGTGGCGTCGCAGCCCAGCGTCGGACTCTGGTCCGAGGTGTACAGCTGGACGTCCGCGGCTCCGGAGCCGTCCGGGCCGGTCGGTGCGATCACCATGTTGCTCGGGAAGTCGGGTGCCGTCACCTTGGGGGCCACCTGCTGGAAGCCCGCCGCCGCGTCCCCCCCGTACAGCGAGCTGTCGTAGCAGTCGGTGATGCTCGGCTTCTCGCCGCGGCACTCGTAGATGCGGACGGCGTAGTACGTGGTGGCGTCCGAGCGGTGCGCGGTCGGCCTCGGGTTCCCGACGCCGTCCACGGTCGGGGTGAAGCCGCTCCAGGAGACCTGGACCACCTGGTTGGTGAGGTCCTTCGTCTGGGAGACGGTGATGCTGCCGGGCTTGCCGGGCGTTCCGGGGTTCTTCGGATCGAACAGGTTCGGCCCCGGGACGGTCACGGTGGAGGTCTCCGCCACCGCCTGCGGTCCGACGCCCAGGCCGATCGGCACCACCCCGAGGGCCACCACCACCGACCACACCAGCGCAGCCGCCGGAAGGCGGCGGCGCCATCTCCCGGGATCCCTCCGGTCGGGCAATCGGACTCTCATGGCGGGCACCTCCGTGCGGATCCGCGCCGCCCAGCACGCGGCGCAAGGTGGGATCGGGCATGCCGACGGCCGGGCACCCCCAGTACCCACCATTCGGCCAGCCGGACGTGTCCGGATCCGGTCGACAGGATGTACGAGAACACAACGCGGCGCCCCTGGAACGGAGTTGGGTGCTCCCCTTGCACGCGAGCGGGCCCGCGCCGAAGCGCGGGCCCGCCGATCACCGGATGTCCCGTACGGAGCGCCGGATCAGCTGCCGGGGGTGTAGGACAGCGCGAGCGAGCCCACCGACTGGCCGCCCGTGAAGTACGTGGTGTTCAGCGCGGTGTCGAGGTACTGCGCCGCGGCGGCGTCGACCTGGAGGCTGGAGGCCGACAGGGTCTGGGTCGTGCCCGTGACGCCCCGCTGGGTGAAGCCGCGCGGGTCCAGCAGCGGGACCGGCGCGGTGCCGCCGACCGGGACGCCGGAGATGTTCCAGGCCCGGACGCCGAAGTCGAGCTGCTTGAAGGCCACGTTCTTGCCGTTGTTCAGGTTCACGAACAGCAGCCCGCCGCCGAACTGCACGTGACCGTTGAAGGCCGGGATGTTCGCGACGCCACCGGTGACCGGGAGGGTCGTGGTGAGGACGTTGTCGGTGTCGTCCGCCGTGGCCGACGGCAGCGGGACGACGATGATGCCGTTGAGCGCGGTGTTGGCCAGGAACTGCTGGTCGACGGTGATCACCGCGCTGCCGGTGGGCGCGGTGGTCGTGGCGACGGTGCCGTCGGCCACGGCCACGCTGCTGAAACCGGTGGCCCCGAGGACCACGGCTGCTCCGGTGGCAGCGAGGCGGGCGCCGATTCTTGCCATGGTGAACTCCCTGGGAGAGGTGGAGTGGTGCTGTGGTGGCAGATGGTCAGGAGTGGCGGGCGCTGCCGCGGGACCGGGTCGGCAGTGGCCGTGTCCGAACTCGGGAGGGTCGCGTCGTGGTCGGCCGAGAACTGGTCCAGCACACCTGCGACGGCCGGCGGCCACGGGCACCAGGCCCGTGGCCGCCGGGTCGTGCGGGGTCGATCAGGAGTGGATGGTGCTGCCGCAGGCGCCGGACGGCAGCGGCAGGAAGCCGAAGCTCTTGAGGTCGGCGGTCGCGGTCGCGCTGGTGCAGATCCAGCCGTTGGTGCCGAAGATGGCCTGCAGCGCGGTGCCGTGGGCGTCGGTGGCGACGAACTCGGAGTGGCGCAGGACGTTGTAGACCGAGCGGGAGTAGTTGGTGTTCGCGAAGTCGTCGGTGATCACCTTGTTGGTGGTGTCGATCGGGGCGACGCCGTCGATGCTGCGGACGGTCAGCGGGCCCTGGACGTCGCTGCCGCTGCCCTTGCCGTAGTAGGCCTGGCCGATGTAGTGGGCGACGGAGTAGGGCACGATCGCGTCGGCGTCGTTCAGCACGCTTGCGCTGCCCTGGTTCTCCTGGACGCCCTGGGTGACGCAGGAGTTGATGGTGGTGATGCCGAGCGTCTTCAGGAAGAACGCGCGGGTGCCGGAGTTGGCCTGCGGCAGGAAGGGCTTGATGGTGTTGGTCGACAGGCTCGGGTCGATCTGGTTCCAGGCGGTGACGTTGCAGTTGAAGATGTCCTTCAAGTTCTGCGTGGTCAGGTTGGCCGGCGCGTGGCCGCCGTTCTGGGCCGCCCAGGACACCGCGTCCGTCGCGTAGGCGACGAAGTCGAAGGTGTTCGGGTCCGAGGACTGCGGGTCCCGCGAGGAACGGGCGAAGTCCACGGTGGCGCTGGTGTTGCCGTTCAGCGCCGAGATGCCGGCGCCGGAGCCGTTCGGACGGGTGATCGAGGTGGCGCCCGTCTTGGTGGTGATCGGCGAGGAACCGGTCGCGTCCCAGCTGTACAGGTGCGGCTTGGTGGAGCCGGCGCCCAGGGAGGCGTTGTAGTCGGTGGAGAACTGGTTCAGCACGGCCTGGGTGGTGTCGGAGCCGACGCCGACGATGTCCTGGGCGGCCGGGGTGACGGTCGGGTCGGCCAGGGCCGAGCCGCTGACGACGGTGACCAGGGAGGTCGCCAGGGCGGCGACGGTGAGCAGCTTGGCAGCGGTCTTACGCATGTTCCTCTTCCTCCGAGGGAGAGACGTCCATCGCGTGAACCCGTGCTCCGGGGGGAGTCCGGGGCCGGGGGCCGTGTCTGCTGCGGCCGCTCCGGCAGTGCCGATCCTGTCCGGCCGGGAGGTTCCGTCGGAAGGGCCGTCGGGGCCGGCCGGGGAATGTCGACTCATCGGTTCGACGAGGTTTAGGCACTGGTCAACCCGGATGTGACAGGGGCGGAACAGGGGCTCCGAACCCGGTCGACGTTCTTCTCCAGGAGGCGGCTCGGGGTGTTGCCGGAAACCTGCGCTTCACCGGGACAGCACGAAGCGGAACGGCCTGGAGCAGAACCGTACGAAGCCGAACGGCACGAACGGTACGGCCGCTACAGCGGCCAGCGGCCGTCGCGGCCGGACCGCCGCCACTCCTGCCCGACCCACTGGAGTCCGGCCAGGAAGCCCTCGACGCCCGCCTGGCACTGGTCGCGCCGCAGGTAGCCGCGGGCGCTGCGGGCGACCGGGACGGCGGGGGCCGCGCCCGGCCGGGTGGTGCGCACCGGCAGGTGGGCGGACCACACCCACTGGCGGCCCTCGGCCTGGACGGTGGAGCAGCGCAGGGCGGCCCGTTCGATGATCAGTTCGCGCACCGCGTCGGCGAGTTCCTCCTCGCTGCGGTACGTCCGCACGCCGACGCCGAGCGGCCGCCCGTTGGCGGCGCGCAGCGCCCAGCCCACGCAGCGGTCGGCCGCGGGCACGATCAGCAGCCGCGGTCCGCGCCGCTCAGCTGCCATCGGGGCGTCTCAACGACACTGCTCTCCTGGGGAGTTCACGCGCGGCCCGGTCACGGACGGGCGTCTCGCGCAAGGGCGCGTCGCGAACTGAGGCATCGCGAACGGACGCGTCACGGACGGGCCCCTCGCGGACGGGCGACTCGTGCACCGCCGCCTCGCGCGGCGGCTGCTTGGCGAGCAGCACGACGAAGCGACGGAAGGCGTTCTGGCACGTCGCGTACCGTTCGTACGCGCGGCTGGAGCGCACCTCGGGCAGGCTGCGGGAGCCGGGGACGACCCAGATCCAGCCGAGCCCGTCACGGACATGGGTGATCCTCGCGGTCAGTCCGTCGGCGCCGGCGCGCAGTCCGTCGAAGCCCCGCTCGGCTTCGCCGGGCGTCTCGAACAGCGCGGAGGTGATCGCCACCACCCGGCCGTTGGGCGCCTTCAACTGCCAGCGGTAGCGCCCGTCCGGTGCGCGCTCGGTCCGGAACCCCCCTCGGCTCGCCCCTGCTGCGGTGTGACCGCGGCCGGAACCGTCCACTGCCCCCTCCGTCCGGTTTCCCCTCCGGGACGGAGCCAAGCTATGTGTGCACACGGAACCGCCGAAAGCCCAGAACGTTCACAACTTGCGCCGTTGGTCGGGAAGTTCTCCCTCGTTCAGCTTTCATCTGTCGGTACCGGAACGGTCACAGCCGGGCCGTCCAGCGGACCACGGCGCCCTTCCGGTAGGGGCCTCGCTCGTGCCAGGCGGCGCCGCCGAGAGCCTCGGCGCGCCGGGTGAGGTTGAGCAGTCCGCTGCGCCGGCCGCCCTGGGGGATGCCGACGCCGTCGTCGGTGACGGTCAGCAGCACGCCGGGCCGCCCGCCCCGGTCCAACGACTCCGGGTCGCCGCCGACGGGCCGTCCGGCGTCGTCCAGGTGGACGGTCGCGTCGATCTCGACGCCGACCCGGGAGGCGCGGGCGTGCCGGGCCGTGTTGGAGAGCATCTCGCGTAGAGCCGCGAGGAGTTGGCGGCCGGTGTTCTCGCCGACCAGGCTCTCGACCGGGCCGACGAAGCTCACCGAGGGCTTGAAGCCGAGGGCGGAGGCGGCCTGGCTGGCCTCGCGCAGGACGCGGGTGCGCAGGGTGTCGGGGGCGTCGCCGTGGTTGTCGTGCTGGAGCGCGTAGATGGTGGTGCGGACCTCCTGGATGGTGGCGTCCAGTTCGTCGACCGCCTTGCCGATGCCCACCTTGACCTCGGGGACGACGGACCGGCGGGCGGCGCTCTCCAGCATCATCCCGGTGGCGAACAGCCGCTGGATGACGAGGTCGTGGAGGTCGCGGGCGATCCGGTCGCGGTCCTGGAAGACGGCCAGCCGCTGCTGGTCGCGCTGGCCCTCGGCGAGCCGCAGGGCGAGCGCGGCCTGGGAGGCGAAGGTCTCGGCGAGCTGCTTCTCGGAGTCGGTGAAGGGCAGGGCGCCGCGCGAGCGCCAGACGCAGAGTCCACCGAGCACCCGCCCGGCGGCGACCATGGGCACGGCCAGGGACGGGCCGAAGCTGCGGGCGAGCCGCATCACCACGGTGGGGTCGCTGGACATGTCGTCGAGGTGGACGCTGTCGCCCTCCAGCAGCTGGGCGGCGAAGCTGTCCTTGGGCAGCAGTTCGCCGCGGACGAACTCGGCGGCCTCACCGGAGGCGTGGGCGACCCGCATCTGCCCGTCCCCCGCCGCCGAGGAGCCGGACGAGCCGGACCCTCCGGGCGGGCCGGCCGGACCGGTGGGCAGCAGGATCATGCCGAGCGCGGCGCCCGCCAACTCCCGTACCTGCTCGGCGGCGACGGTGAGCGCGCCCTCGGCCTGCTCGGTGGAGAGCAGCGCGGTGGTGACGGCCGCGGCACCGGCGATCCAGCGTTCCCGGCGGCGGCCCTCCTCGTACAGCCGGGAGTTCTCGATGGCGACGCCGGCGGCCGCGGCGAGCGCGTGCACGACCTGTTCGTCCTCGGGGGTGAAGGCGCCGCCGCCCTTCTTCTCGGTGAGGTAGAGGTTGCCGAAGACCTCCTCGCGGACCCGGATCGGCACGCCCAGGAAGGTCTTCATCTGCGGGTGGTGCGGCGGGAAGCCGGAGGAGCGCGGGTCGGCGCCGAGGTCGGCGAGCCGCAGCGGTTCGGGGCGGTCGATGAGCGCGCCGAGGATGCCGCGGCCGGCGGGCAGTTCGCCGATCCCGGCGGCGGTGCCGTCGTCGATGCCGACGTGGATGAAGTCGGCCAGGCCGTGCCCGCCGGGGGCGATCACGCCGAGGGCCGCGTACCGGGCGTCGACGAGTTCGGCGGCGCCGGTGGCGATCCGGTGCAGGGTGGCGTGCAGGTCGAGTCCGGCCCCGATGGAGACCACCGCCTCCAGCAGGCGCTGCATCCGGTCGGTGACGGCGGCGGCGGACTGCAGCCGTTCCGCGACCTCGGTGACCAGGGTGTCCAGCCCGAGCGAGGCGATCTCGGGCACCCGGTGGGGGGTGGGCTCGGGGGCGGCCTCGGGGAGGTCCGGCGTGGGGTCCATGAAGAAAGCCTACTTTTGTACGGTTTTCAGCTTAGGGACGATGCGGCCATCAGTGCCCCACCGGCTCCAGCGGCTCCAGCGCCGCCACCGCCTCCAGCAGCCCGTCCGCCTCCCGCTCCCGGCGCCACAGCGCGTGCAGCCGCCCGTCCGGATCGCCGACCAGCTCGGACCAGCGGCCGCGTTCGGCCACCCGGCCGGCCTCCAGCACCAGCACCTCGTCCACGGTGGTGTCGTCCAGTCCGGCCAGCCGGTGGGTGATCAGCACGGTGGTGCGGCCCGCGGTGGCGGCCAGCAGGTCGGCGGTGAGGGCGTCGGCGGTGGGCAGGTCGAGGTGCTCGGCGGGCTCGTCCAGGACCAGCACGGGGAAGTCGGCGAGCAGCGCCCGGGCGAGCGCGAGGCGCTGGCGCTGGCCGCCGGAGAGGCGGGCGCCGTGCTCGCCGACCATGGTGTCCAGGCCGTCCGGCAGGCCCTCGGTCCAGTCCAGCAGGCGGGCGGCGGCGAGGGCGGCGCGCAGCTCCGCCTCGTCCGCGTCGGGGCGGGCGAGCCGCAGGTTCTCGCGCAGCGAGCTGTCGAAGACGTGGGCGTCCTGGGCGCAGAGGCCGATCACCCGGCGGACGTCCTCGCCCGCGAGCGCGCGGCTGTCCACAGCCTGTGGACGACCGGCGGCGAAGGTGACGGACCCGGCGTCGGGCTCCAGGAAGCGCAGCAGCGCCTGGGCGAGGGTGGTCTTGCCGGAGCCGGAGGGGCCGACCACGGCGATCCGGCGGCCGGGCGCGAGGTCGAGGTCGACGCCGGTGAGCGCGTCCACGGCCCGCCCGGGGTGCCGTACGGTCAGCCCGCGCACCGCGACGGGCAGCGGCCGCTCGGGCAGCGCGGCCGGGTCGGCGGGTTCCGCGACCACCGGCGGCGCGGTGAGCACCTCGTCCAGCCGGGCCCGGGCGGCGCGGCTGCGCTGGCGCGCCTGGACGGCGAGCGGCATCCCGGTGACGGCCTCGAAGGCGGCCAGCGGGGTGAGCACCACGACGGCCAGGCAGACCGGGGCGAGCGCGCCGTCGCGCACCCCCTGGATGCCGACGGCGGCCGCGGCGACCACGGTCAGCCCGGTGAGCAGGGTGATCAGCCCGGTGCCGAGCGCGGTGGTGGCGGCGGAGCGGGCGGCGAGGCCGGTCAGGGCGGCGTCGGCGCTGCGCACGGCGGCCAGCCGGGCGGGCAGCGCGCCGGCCACGGTGAGTTCGGCGGTGCCGGTGAGCCCGTCCACCACGGCGGTGGCCAGGCGGCCGCGGGCGGGGGCCTGGCGCCGCTCGGCGCCGGCCGACCAGCGGGCGGTCAGCGCGGGCACCAGCACCCCGGCGAGCAGCAGTCCGAGGCCGAGCACCAGTCCGGCGGCGGGCAGGAAGGCGCCCATCGCGACGGCCGAGGCGAGCGCGACCACGGCCGCGACGGCGGCGGGCAGCCGCCAGCGCAGGTGGTGGTCCTGGATCGCGTCGACGTCGGCGACCAGCCGGGAGAGCAGGTCGCCGCGCCGGAAGGCGGGCAGTCCGGCGGGGGCGAGCACGGTCAGCCGGCGGTAGACGGCGGCCCGCAGGGTGCCGAGGGTGCGCAGCACCGCGTCGTGGGAGACCAGCCGTTCGGCGTAGCGGAAGACGCTGCGGCCGATGCCGAAGGCGCGGACGGAGGTGACGGCCATCATCAGGTAGAGCACCGGGGGCAGCTGGGAGGCCCGGGAGATGAGGTAGCCGGAGGTGGCCATCAGGGCGACGGCGCTGCCCAGGGCGAGCGCGCCGAGCAGCACGGACAGGGCCAGCCGGGGGGCGGCGGGCTCGGCCTCGGGCTCCTCGGGCGCGGCGGGGGCGGGGGTGGGCCGGCCGGTGTGGGTGAGCGGCACGACCGGGCCCGGGAGCTCGGCCTCGACGGCGGCGGGCCCGGCCAGCCGGATCCGCTGCTCGGCGACCGCCAGCAGCGCCGGCCGGTGGGCGACCACCAGCACGGTGCGCGCCGGGTCCTCGGCGAGGGTCCGGACGGCGGCCACGACGGCCGCCTCGGAGTCGCCGTCCAGGTGGGCGGTGGGCTCGTCGAGGAGCACCAGCGGCCGGTCGTCGGCGAGCAGCACCCGGGCGAGGGCGAGGCGCTGGCGCTGGCCGGCCGAGAGCCCGGCGCCGTCCTCCCCCAGTCGGGCGTCCAGGTCGGTGACGAAGTCGAGCGCGTGGGCGGCCCGCAGCGCCGTCCACAGCTGCTCGTCGGGGGCCTCGGGCCGGTGCAGCCGCAGGTTGTCGGCGATCGTCCCGGCGAACAGGTGGGGGCGCTGGGGCACCCAGGCGATCTGCCGCCGCCAGCTGTCCGGTTCCAGTTCGGCGAGGTCGTGGGTGCTGCCGTCGGCGGCGGTGATCCGGACCCGGCCGGCCTCGGGGGCGGTGAGGCCGAGCAGGACGGCCAGCAGGGTGGACTTGCCGGCCCCGCTGGGCCCGGTGAGGGCGGTGCTGGAGCCGGGGCGCAGGGTGAGTCCGGCGCCGTCCAGGGCGGGCCGGGCGCGGCCGGGGTGGCGTACGGTCAGGCCCTCGGCGGTGATCACGGCGCCGGTGAGGTCGGGGGCGGGGCGGGTGCCGGCGGCGGGCAGCGGGGTCTCCAGCACCCGGAAGATCTCGTCGGCGGCGGTGAGCCCCTCGACGCTGGAGTGGTAGAGCGCGCCGACCTGGCGGATCGGGACGTACACCTCGGGGGCGAGGACCAGGATCAGCAGCCCGGTCTCCAGGTCCATGGTGCCGTCGACCAGCCGGAAGCCGACGGTGACCGCGACCAGGGCGACGGACAGGGTGGAGAGCAGTTCCAGGGCGAAGGAGGAGATGAAGGCGATCCGCAGGGTGCGCAGGGTGGCCTTGCGGTAGTCGGCGGTGATCCGGGCGATGGTGGCGGCCTGGGCGCGGGCCCGGTTGAACACCTTGAGGGTGGGCAGGCCGGCGACCACGTCCAGGAAGTGGTGGGAGAGCCGGGCCAGGGTGTTCCACTGCCGGTCCATCCGGGACTGGGTGGCCATCCCGATGAGCACCATGAACAGCGGGATGAGCGGCAGCGTCCCGGCGATGATCGCGGCGGAGGTGAGGTCGGCGCCGACGATCCGCAGCAGCACGATCACCGGTACGACCACGGCGAGCGCGAGCTGCGGCAGGTAGCGGGCGAAGTAGTCGTCGAGGGCGTCGATGCCGCGGGTGGCGAGGGTGGTGAGTTCGCCGGTGCGCCGGCCCGCCAGGTAGGACGGGCCGAGCGCGGTGGCGTGGTCGAGCAGCCGGCGCCGCAGGGTGGACTTCACCCGGGCGACGGACCGGTGGGCGGTGAGTTCGGTGAGCCAGCCGACCAGCCCGCGGCCGACGGCGGTCAGGGCGAGCAGGACCAGCGGGGTGGTCAGTTCGCCGAGTCCGGCCCCGCGCTGGAAGGCGCGGACCACGATCTCGGCGATCAGGCTCGCCTGGGCGACCACCAGGGCCGCGCCGGCCGCGCCGAGGAGCACGGATCCGGCGAGGAAGGCACGGGTGGTGCGGGCGTGCGCGAGCAGGCGCGGGTCGACCGGCTGCACGGCGTCAGGCCCGGTCGGCCGGGGCGGCGGGCTGCTGACCGGCCTGGTGGCCGGGGATGTGCTGGACCCCGATGCGCTTGCGGAACACCCAGTAGGTCCAGCCCTGGTAGAGCAGCACCAGCGGGGTGAACACGGCGGCCACGATGGTCATCAGCTTGAGCGTGTACGGCGAGGAGGCCGCGTTGCTGACGGTCAGGCTCCAGTCCGGGTTGAGCGTGGACGGCATGACGTTCGGGAAGAGCGCCAGGAAGAGCATCGCCACGGCGGCCACGATGGTCGCCCCGGAGAGGACGAACGCCCATCCCTCGCGGCCGAGTTGGTTGGCCGCCAGGGCGCCGACCAGGGCCGCCGCGGCGACGGCCAGGGCGACCAGGCTGCGCCCGTTGCCGCTGTCCGCCTGGGTCCAGACCAGGAAGGCGAGGGCGAGGACGGCGGCGGCCAGGCCCGCGAACAGGGCGGCCCGGCGGGCCCGCTCGCGGATCTCGCCGACGGTCTTGAGCGCCGCGAACACCGCGCCGTGGAAGGTGAACAGGGTGAGCGTCACCAGCCCGCCGAGCAGCGCGTACGGGTTGAGCAGGTCGGCGAGGCCGCCGACGTAGTTCTTCTGCGCGTCGATGTCCACGCCGCGGACGATGTTGGCGAAGGCCACGCCCCACAGGAAGGCGGGGAGGAGGGAGGTCCAGAAGATGGCCTCCTCCCAGTTGCGCTGCCACCGGGCGCCGTCCCGCTTGGCCCGGTACTCGAAGGCCACGCCGCGCACGATCAGGCAGACCAGGATGGCCAGCAGCGGGATGTAGAAGCCGCTGAACAGGGTCGCGTACCAGTCCGGAAAGGCGGCGAAGGTGGCGCCGCCGGCGGTCAGCAGCCAGACCTCGTTGCCGTCCCAGACCGGGCCGATGGTGTTGATCAGCACCCGCCGCTCGGCGGTGTCGCGGGCGAGCGGCTTGGTGAGGATGCCGATCCCGAAGTCGAAGCCCTCCAGGAAGAAGTAGCCGATCCACAGGACCGCGATCAGCACGAACCAGACGTCGTGGAGTTGCATGTCAGATCCTCAAATCCCCTGTGGTGCGCGTCAGTACGCGAAGGCGAGCGGCTTGTCGGCGTCCTCGTCCGCGGACGGGCCGCGCAGCGTCGGGTCCTTGGCCGGGGGCTGCTCGGTCACCACCGGGCCGGCCTTGGCGTACTTGACCAGCAGCCGGACCTCGACGACGGCGAGGATCGCGTACAGCGTGGTGAAGGTGGCCAGGGCGCCGATCTGGGTGCCGACGCCCACGTTCGGGGAGACGGCGCTCGCGGTGGTCATCAGGCCGAAGACGGCCCAGGGCTGGCGGCCCATCTCGGTGAAGATCCAGCCGAAGCTGTTGGCGATCAGCGGGAAGCCCATGGTCAGGATGCCGATCCGCCAGCTCCACTTGGTGAGCAGCGGGCCCATCTCCCGGGACGGGGTGAGCATCAGCCGGGGCACCTCGGTGTCGCCGGTGCGGAACTCGGGGCGCAGCAGGAACCTCCGGCGGGTGGTCCAGAGGCCGATCAGGGCGGCGACGAAGGAGGTCATCCCGAAGCCGATCATGAACCGGAAGCCCCAGTACGTCACGAAGACGCTCGGGATGTAGTCCTTGGGGTCGCCGCCGTGCGCGGCGGCCTCGGCGGCCGCGGTGTCGTTGATGCCGGGCACCGAGGAGCTGAAATCGCTGTGGGCGAGGAAGGAGAGTATCCCGGGGATCTCCAGCTCGACCGAGTTGTGGCCCTTGCTGACGTCGCCGACCGCGAAGATCGAGAACGGCGCGGGCGACTGGGTGTCCCAGAGCGCCTCGGCGGCGGCCATCTTCATCGGCTGCTGCTCGAACATGACCTTGCCGAGGGTGTCGCCGCTGAGCGCGGTGCCGGCGCCGAAGACCACGGCGAGGACCAGGCCGAGCCGCAGCGAGGTGCGCATCACGGCGGTCTTCTTGGGGTCGACGCCCTCGGCCCCTCCGCTCTTGGCGAGCAGCCGCTTGGCCTTCCAGAGGTGGAAGGAGGAGATGCCGACCATGAACGCGGCGCCGGTGAGGAAGGCGGCGGTCAGGGTGTGGAAGACGACGGTGAGGGTGGTGTTCTGGAACAGCACCGCCGCGATGTCGGTGAGCTGCGCCTTGCCGGTGGCCGGGTCGATCGCGTAGCCGACCGGGTGCTGCATCCAGGAGTTGGCGGCCAGGATGAAGTAGGCGGAGAGCACGGTGCCCAGGGCCACCATCCACATGCAGGCGCAGTGGATCTTCTTCGGCAGCTTGTCCCAGCCGAAGATCCACAGGCCGATGAAGGTGGACTCGAAGAAGAAGGCGATCAGCGCCTCCATCGCGAGCGGGGCGCCGAAGACGTCACCGACGAAGCGGGAGTAGTCGGACCAGTTCATGCCGAACTGGAATTCCTGGACGATTCCGGTGACGACGCCCATCGCGATGTTGATGAGGAAGAGCTTTCCCCAGAACTTGGTCGCGTGGAAGTACTTCTCCTTGTTCGTACGCACCCAGGCGGTCTCCAGCCCGGCCACGATCGCGGCCAGGCTGATGGTGAGCGGTACGAAGAGGAAGTGGTAGACGGTGGTGACTCCGAATTGCCATCGCGCGATCGTCTCGTGAGCGATTGCCAGTTCCACGTCGCCCTCTCTCCCAACCGGCCCTTTTTCAGGGCGTGTTCCGGACAAACTTCATCTATAGCCGTAGACCGTCGCACAACCGTGCAAGCTTGTCCGCTTGTGAACGTGAACACGTTCACAAGCACAGTATCCACCATCCTTACGGGGGAACCGCAGGTGGGGTGGGGTTGACACCCGTGTGCGGTGCGTCACGGTTTGCGAAGACGGTGCGCACAGTCTGCGGACCGACCGGGGCCGGGGCAACGAACGAGCGGGCGGACGGCGCGTCGCTCTTGGCCGAACCGGCGCTTGACAGCCGCACGCCCCGCTCGCGGTGGCGAGCGGGGCGTGCTAAGCGCTGAGCGCTTGCTCGGTCACGGCCGGCCCTCGGTCACGGCCGGCCCTCGGCTACGGACGGCCGAGGAGCTGGGCGCCCGAGGTCGAGTCGGCCCGGGCGGTGAAGAACTCGGTGAAGCCCCCCACGAACTCCTCCACCGTGATCCGCCCGTCCCCGTCCGTGTCCAACTGGCGGAAACCGTGCGACAGCTCGGCCGGGTGCACCCGCGGGCCGCCGAACACCGCGCGGTACTCGTCGAACTCCAGGAAGCCGCTGCCGTCGGTGTCGGCCGCCGTGAACACCGCCCGCAGCGCGGGCAGCAGCCCCTGCTCCAGGTACGCGTCATCCCGGTCGCAGCCCGCCAGGGTCGCCGCCACGAACTCCTCGCGGCTCACCTCGCCGTTCCCGTCGGCGTCCATCGCCGCCCGCAGCTGCTCCCACCACCCGTCGAAGGCCGCGTACACCCGGGCCTCCGCGGCCTCGTCCAACTCCAGCTGCCAGCACACGTTGTGGGCCATCGCCCGCAGGTCGTGCACGGTGATCACGCCGTCCCCGGTCTGGTCGAGCACCTCGCGGAAGAACCGGTCCACCCGGGAGCCCCGCGCGTCCCGGCGCTGCGGCCGCAGCCGGCGCGGCGGGGCCGCCTGCTCCTCCGCGGAGCGGTAGCGCATCCGCTCCGGGAGGCGCGGCACGACGGCCCCGGCGCCACGGTGCAGCAGCACCGACAGCAGGGCGCCCCGCCGGGTCCGGACCAGGCCGAGCCGCTCCCGTACGACCGGCGGCAGGTCGGCCACCGTGAGCTCGCGGATCGCCGCGGCGACGACGACCCGCAGCACCCGCCACCCGGCGTCCCCGAGGAACCACAGCCGGCGCGGGCGGGGCGCCTCGCGCAGGACGTCCTCCAGGAGGTAGCGGGCCGCCTCGGTGAACTCCAGCTTCTCGGCGGCGTACCGGGCGAAGTAGCCGGGCAAGTCGGCCGCGGTCTTCGGGAGTTCCTCCGCCGGCAGCTCGAAGGCCGCGATCGCCTCCCCGAACTCCCGATAGGCCAGCTCCAGTTGGTCGGCGTCGTACGGGTCGCCGCCGAGCCGCCGCATGGCGGCCACGCACTCGAACAGCGTCAGCAGCACCCACACCCTGGTCGCCGCGTCCCGGGCGTCGTACGCCCGGCCGTCCGGCATCTCGCCGCGGATCCGCTTGTGCGCCCGGTTCAGCCGGGCGACCTCCCGGCGCAGCGCCTCCGCGTCCTGGTAGAACAGCCGCCGCCCGCTCCCCAGGGTGTGCTCGATCCGCCGCCACGGGTGCGCCCGGTAGGTCGAGTGCTCGTGCATCCCCGCCCCCACCACCGGGTCCGCCGCCTGGAGGATCAGCAACCGCCAGGCGACGAGGGCGATCCGCCACTCGGAGAGGTCCCGCTTGAAGGAGACGGACGTCTGGTCAACCACGGGGCTCTCCGGTGATGTCGGGGCCGATCACGAAGCCCTTGGCGGGGCCCTCCGGGATCACGGCCTCCTTGCTGTACGGGACACGGACCGACGAGGCGTACTCCCGGCGGCCGGGGTCAGGGCTGGTCAGGACGGTCACGACGCCGCCCTCGTCGTAGTCGTCGATGATCACGTACACCGGAATACCGGCACGGGCGTACGCGCGACGTTTGAGGACGTGGTCGCGCTTGCGTGCCTCGGCGCCCGGCGAAACGGTCTCGACCACCATCGGCACACCCGAAGCCAGCACCCCCAAGCCCTCCGGATGCTCGATCTCGTCGACGTCCTCGGGCGCCACGAAGACGTCCGGGATGAACACCTTCAGATCGGCAATCACGTTGCCGTCCTGCGCCGGCCCGTAGCCGGTGCCGCTCAGAAAGTCGTGGAGAGCCCTGCCCAGCCGCCTGTTGACAGTGAAATGACGAGCTCCGCCAGTGGGTGACAAGGTGATCGTCCCCTCGATGACCTCCGCGCGGAAGCCCTCGGGCACATCCATGGACTTCCACGCTTGCCACAGCACCTGGTCCAGGTTCACGACGGCCACCTCGGTAACTGACGCGCTCACGAGACACCTCTTTTCCCGTCCAGTGTGATCAGCCCGTGCGAGCCCGCACAAGCGACGGCTGCACGGTCGCACACGACCGGGGGGCCGAGCGGGTGAACGCCTTCCGGTTCACCCGAACGGGGCGTTTGGGGTGTGGAAACGCGAAACCGCAGGGCGGGCCGAGGAGGGGGCCTGCCCTGCGGTTCGGGGTGCGGCGGATTCGCGGCCTCCTCCCGAGCGGGCGCGAACCGGGTGGGTCAGGAGGTGGGGCGGGTGCCCTTGCGGCGCGAGACGTGGAGGGCGGCGGCGCCGAGGCCGATGGCGGTGGCCGCGCCGAGGGCGAGGTACGGGGTGGCCGGGTCGGAGCCGGTCTCGACGAGTCGACGAGGACTCAGGAGACGCGGTCGCCGTTGGTGGGCAGTTCGACCCGGAAGGTGGCGCCGGCGCCCGGGGCGGTGTCCAGGGTGAGGGTGCCGCCGTGGGCGCGGGTGAGGGCGGTGGCGATGGCGAGGCCGAGTCCGCCGCCGCCGCCGTTGTCGCGGCTGCGGGAGGCGTCGACCCGGTAGAAGCGGTCGAAGACCCGCTGGGCCTGCTCCTCGGTGAGGCCCGGCCCGGCGTCGGCGACCTCCAGCAGGCAGACCCCGTCGGCGCCGCCGCCGACCCCGATCCGCACCGGGGTGCCGGGCGGGGTGTGCTTGACGGCGTTGCCGACCAGGTTGGTGACCACCTGCCGCAGCCGCGCCTCGTCGCCGAGGACGGGGGCCGCGCCGGGCGCGCCGGTGCCGGCCGGGCCGGTGAGGGCGACGGGGCGGCTGGGGTCGAGCGCGGTGAGGTCGTGCAGGGCGTCGGCGGCGAGGGTGCGCAGGTCCATCGGGGCCAGGTCGAGCGGGCGTTCCTCGTCGAGCCGGGCGAGCACCAGCAGGTCCTCGACCAGGGTCCCCATCCGGACGGCCTCGCTCTCGATCCGGCTCATCGTCCGGGTGACGTCCGCCCCGGTGGGCAGCGCGCCCATCCGGTACAGCTCGGCGAAGCCGCGGATGCCGGCCAGCGGGGTGCGCAGTTCGTGCGAGGCGTCGGCGACGAAGCGCCGCATCCGGGCCTCGGACTCGGCACGGGCCGCGAAGGCCGCCTCGATCTGGGTGAGCATGCCGTTGAGCGCGACGGACAGCCGTCCGACCTCGGTGCCGGGGGAGAGTTCCGGCATCCGGTGCGAGAGTTCGCCGGCCGCGATCCGCGCGGCGCCCTCCTCGATCCGCCGCAGCGGCCGCAGTCCGGCCCGGACGGCGAAGAAGCCGAGCCCGGCGATGAGCAGCAGGACGCCGCCGCCGATGGCCAGGAAGGAGGTGCCGAGGCGGGCGGTGGTGGCGTCGACGTCCTCGCGGGAGACGGCGACCATGACGTAGGTCGGGGTGCTGACCGGGGAGGCGAACACGCCGGGCCCGGGGGTCGGCGTGCGCGGGGCCTGGATCGGCAGCACCAGGACCCGCCAGCTGTGGTGGCCGCGCTGGTCGGGCAGGTCGAAGGGGGAGTCCGGGGCGGTCTGGGTCGGGTCCAGGCCGCCGAGTTGGGGAGCCGGGTCGCTGTCCGAGACGGGCTGGCGGAGCGAGTTCTGGACCTTGCCGTCCGGGGACAGCCACTGCACCAGGTACTGGCTGGGCAGGCTGATCCGGCGCCCCGAGACGACCGGCTTGCTGCTGCCCGGGGTGCTCACCTGCATCGGCGCCTTGCGGGACAACGGCACGCCGTAGCGCTGGAGTTGCTCGTCCAGCTGCTCCACCAGCTGGGCCCGGACGGCGCCCAGCACGAAGGTGTCGCTGACCACGAGCCCGGTGGTCACCAGCACGAGGGCGAGGACCAGGAGCCGGGCGCGCAGCGACAACCGGGAGGTGAAGCGGGTGAACACGGGCGGGACCGGTCAGCCCTGCGGGGGGCGGCGCAGCGCGTAGCCGATGCCGCGCACGGTGTGGATCAGCTTGGGGCCGTGCGCCGGGCCGGAGTCGAGCTTGCGGCGCAGGTAGGAGATGTACGACTCGACGATGGAGAGGTCGCCGCCGAAGTCGTAGGCCCAGACGTGGTCGAGGATCTGCGCCTTGGACACCACCCGGCCGACGTTGGCCATCAGGTAGTGCAGCAGCTTGAACTCGGTCGGGGAGAGCGCGACCGGGGTGCCGGCCCTGGTCACCTCGTGGGCGACCGGGTCGAGGCTGAGGTCGGCCACCAGCAGGCGCCCGTCCTCGGCGGGGCCGCCGGCCCGGCGCAGGATCGCCCGGATCCGGGCGATCAGCTCCTCCAGGCTGAACGGCTTGGTGACGTAGTCGTCCGCGCCCGCGGCCAGGCCCTGCACCTTGTCGCCGACGCCGTCCTTGGCGGTGAGGAACAGCACCGGCAGGTGGTCGCCGGGGTGCCCGTGCGCGGGCCCGGCTATCTGGCCCCGGTTGGTGCGCTCGCGCAGCTTCTCGACGACGGTGAAGCCGTCGAGGTCGGGCAGCATCACGTCGAGGACCACCAGGTCCGGACGTTCGACGGCGATCAGTTCCAGCGCTTCCGTCCCGCTCGCGGCGGAGGCGACCCGGAATCCGGAGAAGCGCAGCGAGGCCGCGAGCAGTTCTCGGATGTTCGGCTCGTCGTCCACGACGAGGAGGAAGGCCTCGCCCTGGCCCCCGGCCACGGCGGGGCCGCCCGGTGTGGTGACAGTGCCTTGCACGGGGGTTTCGCCTCCCGGTCGGACGATGACGTTCAGCATGAGGCTAGCCCCCGGAGGCTACGCGGCATGGATGAATGTTGGATTAACACCTTAACGGTCGGTTTTACGGCGACAAGCCCCCCGGGGCGGGGCTCGGTGGTGTGCGTACGGGCCGGTCACGCCCCCGCCCGCCCGCAGCGGCCCCGGAGGACGGCGGGCGGCCGGACGGAGTGCCGTCCGACCGCCCGCCGCCGTCCCCGCTCAGTGCTGGGCGAACTGGCCCGGCCGGTAGTCGCCGGCGGGCTGGCGGATCATGACGTTGCCCCGGTTGAAGGCGTTGATCAGCGCGATGACGCAGACCAGCGCCGCGAGCTGCTCCTCGTCGTAGTGCTTCGCCGCGTTCGCCCACGCCTCGTCCGTCACCCCGCCCCCGTCGGCCAGCCGGCTGCCCTGCTCCGCCAGCTCCAGGGCGGCCCGCTCGGCGTCGGTGAAGACGGTGGCCTCGCGCCAGGCCGCCACCAGGTTCAGCCTGGTCGCCTCCTCGCCCGCGTGCACGGCGTCCTTGAAGTGCATGTCGACGCAGAACCCGCAGCCGTTGATCTGGCTGGCCCGCAGCCGCACCAGCTCCTGGGTCGCGTACGGCAGCGTCGAGTCGGCGATCGGCTGGTTCGCGGCGATCAGGTGCTTGTAGACCTTGGTCATGACCGGGTTGGCGAAGGCGTTCAGTCGGGCTTCCACGGTGTGCTCCCTCGGGTTCGGTGCTTCGTGCCGTTGTCGCCCTCTAGGACCGGACGGCCGGGCGCCGTGTGACACCCCGGGGAGTGACCCGCGTCACGCCTGTCGTTCCCCGGCGTGCTCCGCGGCCTCCGCAGCCTCGGCGGCCTCTGCTGCTTCCCCGCCCAGCGGCTTCGCGTGCAGCACCTCCCGGCCCTGCTCGGCGGCGCGGGCGATCGACTCGGAGACGAAGTCCAGGAAGCGGGCGATGTTCTCCAGCCGGTTGCCCGCCGGGGTCCCGCCGCCGAGGATGCCGACGCCCTCCCGGGCGGTGTCGACGAGCTGGGCGGTGGCCTGGGCGCTGACCATCATCGAGCGGTACCAGATGTCGTCGTCCACGAAGTAGCGCTCGCGGCGCCGTTCGTCGCGCTCCCGGGTGACCATGCCCTGGCTCTCCAGGAAGGCGATCGACTTGGAGATGGTCGCCGGGCTGACCTGGAGGCGCTCGACCAGCTCGGCGGCGGTGAGGCTGCCCGCGTCGGTGATGTAGAGGCAGGCCAGCACCCGGGACGTCATCCGGGGCATGCCGGACTGCATCAGGACGGCGGTGAACACCTCCTCGTACGCGTGCACGGCCTCGGCGTCCCGGCCGTGCGGCTGCGGGGTGGTGCTCGGCCCCTGGGGCGCGGGCTGCCGCCGGCGCTGGGCGCGGTGTCCGGTGGCGCGGTGGGCGAGGTCGGCGCGGTAGGTGGCGGGGCCGCCGTTGCGCATCACCTCGCGGGTGACGGTCGAGGTCGGCCGGTCGAGCCGCCTGGCGATCTCCGCGTAGGCGAGGCCGTCGGCCAGTCCCAGCGCGATCTGCTGGCGTTCCTGCTGGGTGAGCCTGCCGCCCGGCATCGCGGTCTCCTCGGGGGATCGGTGGTCTCTGCGCTCTCTCCGCCCAAGATAGCGTCCACCGTCAATCCATTGCAACGAAAGGCGGCCCGGCCCGTTGCATCACCGGCGGGTCTATGGCGATGGCCTGCGGCAATCTAGCTGCGAAAATAGGATTCTCGTGCTACGAGACCATGAGCAGAAGGATGAACGCAACGTAGCTTTTCCTACGTCAGAAACCAAGGGGCCAAGAGTGGTCCCCCGGCGGCGGCACCCGGCCGGCGGACCCGGGACGACATGGCCCCGGAGCCCGGCGAGCTGACGATCGGAAAGGTGTCGGACTCCTGGGAACGGCTCCAGGCCCTGCTGGCCGACCCGGACCGCGCCGTCGGCCACCACCTGGTGTGGCTCGCCGAGGTCCTGCGCGCCATCGGCCCGGAGCACCCGGCGCAACCCCTCAGCCCCGGCGACGGGCGAACGCGGCGAGGCCGAACAGCAGCCCGCCGGCCAGGAAGAAGGGCTCGTAGAGTAGCGTCGCGAACCGGCCCATCGCGTCGAAGTCGGCCGTCGTCCGGGAGCCGGTGGCGAGCGCCAGCCAGTCCGGCACGGACGGCAGCGAGTGCACCAGCAGGACGGCCGTGATGCCCCACAGCGCGACCCCGAGCAGTCGGGCCGACAGCCGCCCGCCCCACGGCCGGACGATCGCCAGCGCCGGCACCGCCGCGACGGCACACCCCGGGATCGCGAGGATGTCGATGACCAGCAACGGGGTGTTCCCGGTGACCGACAGCCCGGACGGCAGGCCGATCCGACCCCCGAACAGCCAGTAGAGGTGGACGAGGGAGAACGCGGCGGCCCAGCCGGCGGCGGCGTAGGCGGCGGGGCGGAGGACGGTCGTCTTCATGCCCCCACGGTCCCGGCACGCGGGCCGCCGCCGCATCGTCCCGGCGGCCCGGCCCCCTCCCCCTGCCAGGGGAGGCGGCCGCACCCCGGTCGTCCGTCATGCCCGCCCGTCCTCGTGACGGACGATGCCGGTCGTGCCGACCGTGAACTCGAGCGCCAGAACCAGGGCATCCGCCACGGCATCGGCCCCTGATGGCCCGACAGAGCCTCGATGCGATCTTCTGCACACACGCGCCCTTCATCCAGCGGGCCGGCCGCAGCGCGCGCGGCCGGCCCGTGAACCCCTTCGTGAGCAGTCGGCCCGCCCGATCGGGATCAGTGCAGGACGTTGCCCGGCTCGTCCAACCACGGGTGGTGTTCGCCGGACACGGTCACGGTCATGCCCAGCCGGGTGAGGTCGGGCTTGCCGTGACGGACCCACCAGCCGTGCGCCGCCGTGACCTCGTCCCAGATACTCCGCGGGCCGGACTGCGACACGGCGTGCGGGCCGGCCCAGTCGGCGAAGCGGCAGTGGGCATAGGAGGTGCCGTCCCAGACCTCTGCCCGGCCGGTGCCGAACCGGTCGTAGCCGGCCCATACGTCCTGGCGGAACAGGTCCGGCATCAGCAGCCCGATCGCGAACGCGGCATGGGTGTGCTCGGCCACGGCCGCCGGGTCGATCCCGGATGCACCGCGCCGGATGTCCCCGATGTCGAACTCGCCGCTGTCGGGGCGCTGGTCGCGCACCCACATGAACGAGACGTCCTCGACGAACCGGCCGCTGGCCGACCGCCCGTCCTCCGCCACCGTGAGCCGCAGCAACGCGCCGTTGCAGAACGGCGTGCCGTACGGCACCAGGATGACCCCGCCGGGGGCCGTCTGGTCGATGATCGCCGACGGAAGCCGCTGGACGGCCGCAGTGAAGTGCACCCGGTCGAACGGGGCGCCCTCGGGATGGCCGAGTGTGCCGTCACCGGCGATCACCGTGAGCCGCAGGCCGGCGGCATGCAGCCGGTGCCGGGCCCGGCGTGCGAGGTCCGGATCCAGCTCGACGCTGGTCACGTTCTCCGCGCCGACCTGGCGGGACAGCAGGCCCGCTGTCCAGCCGGTGCCGGTGCCCACCTCCAGGACCCGCATGCCCTCGCCCACGTCCAGGTGCCGGAGCATCTGCGCGACCACCGTGGGCATGGAACTGGACGACGACGGAGTGTCCGTCCCGTCGTAGACCTGCGTCACGAGAGCCAGATCCGAGGCGACCAACTCAACCCATTGATCGGGCTGTTCCGCGCGATCGACCCACCCTCCCCCGTGCAGCACCCGGTCCGGCGTGAACAGCTCACGCGGGGTGGTGCGGAACGTCTTCTCCCAGGCCGCCGACAGCGCTCCGGACTCCCGGAGCGCGTCGGTCAGTTCGTCCCACGTCATGACGCCCCCTACGGCTTCGCCGGCTTGGGCAGATTCTTGGGCGGGGCGTCCCGCTGTCCGTCGTGCGGCGCGGTGTCCGGCTTGCCGGAGTGCCCGCCGCCGCTGCCCCCACCGGCCTTACCCGGGCCGTCCCCGCCCGATCCTCCGCCGTGCTTTCCCATCTGCATTCCCTCCTGCGGATGAACTCTCCGACCGGCAAGGAGCAGGTTACGAGACTTCCGGGCAGCCGTTCACCGATATTCCCGATACTGACTAAAGATCTCGGGATTCCCCCCGACAACGCCCCGCCCATTCGCGCAGCTGGACCCGGGCGGGGTCACCGAACAGCGCACAGGCCTCGAACGCCGCGAAGATCTCACGATAGTGCAGTAGGTCTCGCGAATCCCGGAACACCATCCGCCCAGTGAACGACTCCATGGTGACGAGGCGGTCGTCGTACATCGTGAACGTGTTCATCGGGCCACGGGCGAGGGGTGTTCCGGACGGGATCACGCCGATCCGAACCGCCCGAAGACGGGAAAGCGACACCAGACGGTCCATTTGAACAGCCATTGCCAGGGGTGGAATCAGAGCCCAGTTCACCGCCTGTTCCGTCAGCAGGAAAGTGAACGACTTCGATTCGTCATGGAGCGTCATTTGGCGCTCCAGCTTCCGACTCGTGACGACCGCCTTGTCGCCCGGAGAATGACTCAGGCTCGCCCGGATGTACTCGGGCGTCGCCAGCAAGCCGGTGATCATCGTCGGCAGGAAGTACCGCAGCTCCGTCGCGTCTCTCTCCAGCGACAGCAGCTCGGACTGACGCTTCTCGACGCCCCGTCGCCAGGAAGCACGCTTGCCCTGCCACTCGGTGTTCGCGGTACGCGCCAGCGCGGAAACCTCCTGGAGGACGGCGGCAGGCACGTCGAGCGCCCTGAGGATGAGCTCCACGTCGACCAGGCTCGGAGTCACCTTTCCGGTCTCGATCTTGCTGACCTTGCTCTGGGACATGCCACAACGCACCGAAAGCCGGTCTCCGGTGAGACCGGCCTCCAGCCGGAGCCTTCTCAGGGTTTCGGCCAGATCAGACTTCGATCTGCCGAGCTGGTCGGGTTCGAGGATCACCCATGCTCTCTCAGGTACTCGGCGAAGGACACGGAATGCTCGAGGGCGTTTTCCTTCCACGCCTGGTACGGTCGCATGTCGCCGGTGACCAGCTCCCGATTGATCTGGGTCCCGTCCGGACGGAAATTGAGGTGGACCACCGAGGATTCGTCGAACAGCCACCAGTCGCGGTCCGGCAGCCCGAAATCCCGGTCCGTCGCATCCAGGATTCGAATGTCCTCACCCGCCTCGATGTTCCCGGGGATCCCCCAAGCGAACTGGTACCGCTGGTAATCCGTCAGGGGATGACGGACCACCCGGACCCGCCCGATCGCACGCCCCGAAGAGACGAAGCCGCGCACGCGTCGGTGCCACGCGGTGTTGTGATCGACCGGCTTCGGCTCCCCGCGGAGGAAGCGGGAGAGGCTCTCGGCCTCCTTGGGCATCGTGTAGGTGGGCTGTACTTCGAGGCGGAACGCTTCACGCCGGTACCGGTCGAAGTGCGCCCGCCACTGCTCACCATCCAAGAGCACGGACGGCCTCCTCCAGGACCTGCCGCGGGATCTCGACGGCAGACTCCCCGACCGGAACCTTCAGGCCCGCGAAGTGGTCGCCCTGGACCACGAAGGTCTCACGGTCGGTGGCGTACACATTGGGGCAGTCATCGTCATCACAGGTCGGGCCGTCGAACTTGCCGGTGAGCCTCGTCAGTTGCGGTTGCTCGGCCATACTGACCCCTCTCAGGTCGGGCACTTCCCCATCTGCTGCCGACGACGCTAGGGCGGCCCGCCGACCCCTGTCCACGCCGCACCGCAGATATTCCCGACCTGGAATTGAGGATCTTTCCCAGCGGTCGAAGCGTTCGAGCATCGAGCGAAGAGTCGACACAGGAATTCGGCCGGGCCGACTTCCAGTGCAAGGCGGCGGGTGGCGTCGCGAGACCACCGGAGCCCCTGCATGGCTGACCACTGATCGGAGCTCTGACGCCCCGGGTGCGGGTCAGCCGACGGGGCGTTGCATCAGGACGGCGTCGATCCAGCGGCCGTACTTGTCGCCGCCGGCGGTGAGGCGGCCGGCGGCGGTGAAGCCGAAGCAGCGCAGGAAGGGCAGCCCCAGGGTGGTGAGGTCCCCGCGCGGGGCTCGGGGGTCACGGCTTGGGGAAGGCGGTGGCCATGGCCTTGGTGCGGGTGAGGAAGGCGATGGGCAGGACCGCCAGGGCGGAGAGGCCCTGGAGGACGGCGTACCAGGGCGGGCAGATGCCGGGGATGAGGTCGACGGCGATGACGGCGATCGGCATCACGGTGGAGATGGTCCGGATCCGGTCGAAGGCCTTGTAGTCGCCGCCGGCCGCGCGGGCGGTGATCCGCAGGAGCACCGGGGCGAGGGCGGGGAAGATGATCCCGCGGATCCACATGAACGGGGTGCTCGCGTGCCCGGTGGCCGCCATCACGGCGACGGTCGCGAGGGTGATCACACCGATCGCACCGAAGAGCGTGAGGCACTTCTTCGCGGTCGAAAAGGCCTCGTCGGTACCGGAGTTGCCGAGGTTCGCGGTCGCCGTGGTCGCCATTGTTCTGTCCTCCGTGTCGTGGTGAGAACGAATCTACGGAGACGGCGGAAGACGCGACACGGGTCTGGCCCCACACCTGGGGTGGGGCTGGACCCACCCCAGGTGCCCGCCGGAACGATTCGCTCAGGGCTGGGTGGCGAGGTGGTCGAACTCGCCGGCCTTGGCGCCCTGGAGGAAGTCGGCGAATCCGAGGCGGGTGGTGCGGACTATGACCTTGCCCTCGTCGGACTCGCGGAGTTCGACCACCTCTTCAAGCGCCCGCACTTCCACGCAGTTGTTGTTCGCTTCACTGAAACTGGACTTCTGCCACTCGGTGCTATTCATGCCTGTCGTTCATTTCCTTCATGATCGAGCGAATGTGATCCCGTGACCCGCTCTCCGGGAGCGCGACGGCTTCGAGGCGCTCCAGGAGTGCGCGGTAGCCCGCCAGCTGGGCTGGTGAGTCGAAGATGTGGGAGCCGTGCGACGAGTCGGCCTGGACCGTGTCGAGCTCTGGCACCGGCCCCTCCGCATAGAGCAGGTTCTCACTGGGGCCGGGGAAGTCGGCCGTCGCGAAGGGCACGACGCGCAGTGAGACGCCCGGCCGTTCGGAGTCCCGGATGAGGCATTCGAGCTGCTCCCTGAGTACCGCGGGCCCGCCGTACTGGATGCGCAACGCCGCTTCGTGGACGAGTGCCGTGTACGGAGTCTCGCCCGACCGGATGACCTGCTGCCTCCGTAGCCGGAACTTCACTCTGCGATCGACCTCCCGCTCGGGGAGAGGGGTGAACCCTGTCGCGAACACCGCAGTCGCGTACGAGTTCGTCTGGAGCAGTCCCGGGATGATGCCGATGGTGAAGCTCTTGAGCCTCTTCGCGCGTCCTTCGATCTCCGCCACATCGATCGGAGCCGCTGCGAGTGCCGCTCGATACTCATCCCACCAGGCCGAGTCCCGCTCCCTGGCCATCTCGGCGAGCGCTTCGACCAGCGGTGCGTTGGCGCACATGCAGGCTTCCGCGATCTCGTGCAGGCGAGCCACGCTGACGGCCGACTTACCGTTCTCCATCTGTGTCACCAAAGCGGGCGTCACCCCGAGCAGGTGGGCGAGGTGGCTGCCGCCGAAGCCGGCCTGCTCGCGCATGCGTCGCAGCTCGGCACCGAGCCGACGCTGACGAAGGGTCGGGGTTCGGTTGGCCATGGCGTCCTCTCTGTGGGTGCAGGCGCCAGTCTGCCGCGCGGCACGGGCGGGTTGCCACCGGGGCCGGTACACGATCGAGGGAACGCTCTCGCGATCGGCTTAACTTTAAGAGTAGATGGGCTATCGTCGTTCACAGCTCGATCCGACTGATCGTCAGTAATGCCTGCATCCAGGGCAGTAGGCGCCTGCTGCCCTCCGCGCGCCGCAGAGCAGCCGCCGCCCCGGCCTGGCTCACGGCGACGACCGTCGTCCCCTCCCCTCCTCTCCCCACACCACAGCCTCACGGAGGTTCCCGTGTGCACCCGTAACACCCCCTCGCTCGCGCTCGCCCGGCAGGCCCTGCGGGACGCCCTGGCCCGTAGCGGCTGGGACGCCGACGCCATCCACGACGCCGAACTCGCCCTCGCCGAGCTCATCTCCAACGCCTCGCGGCACGGCGGCACCGCCGCGCCCGTCGTCTGGTTCTCCCTCCTCGGCCGCACCCTCCACGTCTCCGTCGCCGACGAGAGCGACGCCCTCCCCCAGCCCCGCACCCCCACCGGCCTCGCCGAGACCGGCCGGGGCCTCCAGCTCGTCGAGGGCCTCACCCACCGCTGGGGCGTCGACCCCCAGAAGTACGGCAAGAGCACCTGGTACGAGCTGGACGCCGCCTCGTGACCCGCGACCCCGTCGCCCCCGACGACCCCCGGATGCGCGACTACACCGAACCCCAGATCACCACCCTCCTCGGCGAGTTGCACCGCCGCGGCCTCCCACACGGCCTCCTCTGGGGCTCCGCCGCCCCCGGCGACACCACCCTCGACGGCCGCATCCTGATCGACTTCGGCAACGCCCCCGTCAGCACCCTCCTCAACCTCCTCCACCTCCTCCGCGACCTGGAGCGCGACCAGGCCTGGCACCGGTGAAGTACTTCGTCGCCGCGACCCTCCTCACCCTCCTCGCCCTCGCCATCACCACCGTCGCCCTCGGTGTCCTCGCCACCCTCCGGATGCGACCCCCCGAGGACGGCGACGAGCAGCACTGAACGCGCGAAGGCCCTCGCCCCCAGGGATGGGGCGAGGGCCTCGCGGGTGCTGCTGTCAGCCGAGGTGGGGGATCGCCCTGTGCTCCAGGAAGTGTTGAAGCCGGAGGCGCTGGGTGTGGTGCATCGGCAACCCCTCGAGGTCGCTCGGGGCGACGAACCGAAGGTCGGTGGACTCGTCCGAGATCCGCAGCTCACCACCCGTGATGCGCGCGGTGAAGCAGACGTTGAACTGCTGCCGGACCTCGCCGTCCGAGTACGCGATCACGTGCCGGGGGTCGGTGTACGTGCCGACGAGCCCGGTGATCTCGACGTCGAGGCCGGTCTCCTCGCGAACCTCCCGGACGGCCGTACCCGGCAGCGATTCGCCGAGATCCATGGTTCCGCCCGGCAGTGCGTACAGGCCGTTGTCGGTGCGCCGCTGGAGCAGGATGCGCCCTTCGGGATCCGTCACCACCGCGGATGCCGCCACGACCAGCCGGTTCGGCTCGGGGGCGTCGGGATCGTCGTAGTACTCGGTCCGTGCCACGGATCAGCTCTCCTCTACCGGTCGGGCGGTGTTCCATACCGCATCGAAGCTCGAAGCGTAGGTGTCGAACAGCGTTCCTGCACCTGCCCGTCGAAGGTGCCAAACGGGCGCTCCGAAGGCGTTCACGCCCCATACGTGGGCGTTCACCAGCAACTGGTCGTCAGCCTGGTAGAGGCTGTTGTAGAGCGTGGTTCCGTGCGTGCGGATCTCGACGCCGGGCGTGCCGATGAGCGGCCGGTAGTGCATGAGGGCCAGCCGGCACCGGGACTCGATGCCGTGGCCGAACTTCTCCTCCTCCCCGCGCTGCCTCACGTTTTCGCTCTCGGGATTGCCGATGGCGATCCGGACCGTGCAGCCCGCAACGGCGCGCTCCCGAAGCAGATCGTTGAGGCGTGGGTAGGCCTCGTGCAGGAAGACAGCGGCGTAGACCAGCACATCAATGCGCTCTGCAGCCTTCTTCAGAAGGTCAATGATGACGGACACCGGCAGGTCGGCCCGCTGCTCGTACAGGGCCACCAGCTCCGGGCTTATCGCCCGCGCGGCACGTGGCTGCCGCAGGCTCGGCCACAGTGCGAACATGTCTTCTCCCAGTACTTCGGCGGCCGCACGGGCCGTCCCCAATCTGGGCGTCCGGCTCTGATTGGCCCAGCGCTCAACCGACTTGGCGTCGACGCCGGCCTTGTCCGCCAGGGCGGCACAGGTCCAACCGCCCGACGCCATAACGGCTTTCAACCTCTCGTTCGGCATCTCGCTCGTCTCCCCGCAAAGTCCGGACCTTTGTAGGGACGTTCTACCGCCTGAGGGACGTTCTGACGTGTCCTTCGTACGAGGTTTCACCGTCCCGGGTGGTGCCGCAAATTGGTGACAGCTCGGCGGAAGGAGGCCGGTGGCCGCGAAGGCACAGGCCCTGCCCCGCCTGGGGAAGGCGCTGGACAGGTAGCACCACCCATCGGACGGCCGTCCGTTGGGTTCAACAAGCACGGAGGTACCGAGATGGGCAAGCGCGGCGGCGGGTCCGGCGACGGCAAGGGCGGCGGGCAGCAGGACGACAGCAACAAGGGCGCCGGGCACGGCGGCGGTGGGTCCGACGAGGGTGGCAACACCTCGGACGGCTCCTCCCCGGCGGGCGGCAGCGGCAAGTGACCAGCGGGACGCACAAGGAGGCGGGCCCACAGGGGCTCGCCTCCGCGCTGGTGGCCGGCGGCGCGCTCAGCTCGGACTGGCTTCCCTCCTTCAAGGCCGTACCCCGCGAGCTGTTCGTCCCGGACCGCATCTGGCCGGGCATCGCGGACGGCACCCGGCAGAACCCCGTGGTGTACCGGTCGCAGGACCCGGAGGGGTGGCGGCGGGCGGTCTACTCGGACATCCCGCTGACCACACAGTGGGACGACGGGGACCACGAAGGGGACGGACTCGGCACGACCCCGACCTCATCCAACTCCATGCCCACCATGGTGTTCTCGATGCTCCAGGATCTCGACGTACGCCCCGGCAACCGGGTGCTGGAGGTCGGCGCCGGCACCGGCTGGAACGCGGGCCTACTGGCCCACCGCCTGGGCAGCCCCAACGTCGTGACCGTCGAGTACGACCCTGACGTCGCCCGAGGCGCCCGCGCGAACCTGGACCTGGCCGGACTCGCGCCGACCGTCGTCGAGGGCGACGGACGGCACGGTTGGCCGGACGGCGCCCCCTACGACCGGATCATCGCCACCTGCTCGCTGCTGCGGATCCCGGCGGCATGGCTGGCCCAGTCCGCGCCCGGCGGGATCATCGTGGCGCCGTTCGGCACCGAGTACGGCGGCGAGCAGATCGTCCGGCTGACCGTCGACGCCGACGGCACCAGCGCGAGCGGCCGGTTCACCCGGAGCTCGGCGTTCATGCGGCTGCGCCAACAGCGCACTGACCGGCCGCCGTTCGAGGACTATCTGCGCGGAAAGCCGTGGCCGGCCGATGCAGTGAGAAGCAGCACCGAGCTGCCTCCGCCCGACACCGGCGGATGGTTCGAGCAGTTCGTCATCGGTGTGGCCGTCCCCGGCGCGTTCTGGCGCGCGGAGCGCTACGACGACGGTGCCTACACGCTCTGGCTCTACAGCCGGGACACCCAATCCTGGGCCTCCGTCGACTACCAGCGGGGCCACACCGAGTACGAGGTGTACCAGTCCGGCCCGCGCAACCTCTGGGACGAGGTGGAGGCCGCCTGGCGCTGGTGGGACGACCAGGGCCGACCCGGCTTCGACCGTTTCGGCCTCACCGTCACCCCGGCCGCTCACGCCGTGTGGCTCGACTCCCCGGAGAACCCGCTGCCGCTCCGGGGCTGACCTCCGTCGCGGCGAGGCCCGCCCACAGCCGGATCGGACCGGTTGCCTCGCGCAGGAAGTCGGGTGGGCCGACTTCCTGCGCGATTCACGCGTGCGCAGGTGTGGCAAGCGACCGTCGCGAAGAGCCGGCGGGCCGGATGGCGGACTGCACGCAGTGCTCTGCTGCCGCGGTTCAGGCCCGCGGCAGCGCTTCGCCCCGCTGGATGGGTCCAGCGGGGCGAAGCGATCGTCCGACGGTTCCGGGTCAGCCGCCGGACGGGCTCTTGGGCGCGCCTCCACCGAAGCCACCGCCGCCACCACCACCGCCGCCGAAGCCGCCCGTCGCGGCGCCTTCGACGAGCTGGGTGGCGTTGTACCCGCCGCTGGAGTCGGGCGTCCCGACCACGGTCACGCTCTGGCCGGGCTGGAGGTCGGCGACCTTGCCCTGCTTGTTGAGCTGGACCTTGGTCGAGTCCCCGGTCGTCACCTTGATCGTGTTGCCGCTGGCGTCGGTCAGGTACACCGTCGAGCCGTCGACGGCCTTGACCGTGCCGCGCGCGAAGCCGCCCTGACCACCGCCCTGCCCGCCCTGACCTCCCTGGCCCTGTCCCTGGCCGCCCCGGCGCCCGCCGCCCTGGCCGCCGCCCTGCCCGTAGCCGCCCGCCGCCGAGCCGGCCGCCGGGCCCACCGCCGAAGCGGCCCGCGCCGAGGGCTTGGCACCGCTGGAACCGCCCTGCCCCTGCTGGTACCAGACCCCGCCCGCGAACGCCCCCGTGGCGATCACGCCGCCCGCGAGGACGAGCGACAGCCAGGGCAGCTTCCGCCGCGGCGGCGCCGCCAGCTCCGCGCTCACGTCCCGCGCGTCCGGCGGGGTGGCCAGCAGGGCGACCTGTTCGTCGTGCTCCATCGAAGAAGTGCTCCTACTCGTGCCGGAGGGCGTCGATCGGCCGCAGCGAGGCGGCCCGGTTGGCGGGGTAGCTGCCGAAGAACAGTCCGATGGCGACGGCGATGCCGAAGGCGCCCAGTACGGACTCGGGGATGACCACCGGCTTGATGCCGACGATGCTGAAATGCGAGCCGACGATCCCCGCCGCCACGCCCAGCCCGGCCCCGATCACCGACAGCAGTGTCGATTCGGTGAGGAACTGCCCGAGGATGACGGCCCGCGGGGCGCCGAGCGCCTTGCGGATGCCGATCTCCCTGGTCCGCTCGGTCACCGTCACCAGCATGATGTTGGTGATCCCGATCCCGCCGACCAGCAGCGAGATCGCCGCCACCGCGCCGAGCAGCACGGTGAAGGTCTTGGTGGTGCTCTCCCGCGCGGTGAGCAGCGACGCCTGGTTGGTGATCCGGAAGTCGGCCTTGGTCGGGTCGGTGATCGCGTGCGTCCCGAGCAGCACCCGGGTGATCTCCGACTGCGCCGCCGTCGTCGTGTCGGCGGACGAGGCCTGCACCAGGATCTGGTTGACCGCCCCGAAGCCGGTGAACGCGTTCTGCACGGTCGGCAGCGGCGCGATCACCACGTCGTCCGGGTCGGTGAACCCGCTGCCGCCCTTGGCGGCCAGCACGCCCACCACCGTGAACGGCGTCCCGCCGAGCACGATCTTCTTCCCGACCGGGTCCTCGGCGTCGAACAGCTGCTTGGCGGTCGTGGCGCCGAGCACCGCGACCTTGCGCGAGCCGAGCACGTCGTCGGCGGTGAAGTAGTCGCCGTGCGCGACCTTCTGGTTGGAGGTCTCGAAGTACGCGGGGTAGGTGCCCACGACCGAGCCCGGGCTGTACGAGATGTTCCCGTACAGCGCCGTCGCGCTCGTCGTGACCACCGGCGCGACGGACTTGATCGCCGACGAGTCGGTGTCGCCCGCCAGCGCCTTTGCGTCGGCGACCGTCAGCTTCTTCACCGAGGAGGTGGCCCGCGAGCCACCGGCCGCCGAACCGGCGCTGACCGTCAGGGAGTTGGTGCCGAGCGAGGTGATCGAGTCCTTCACCGCCTGGGAGGAGCCGTTGCCGACCGCCAGCAGCAGGATCACCGAGGCGACACCGATCAGCACTCCGAGCATGGTGAGCGCGGAGCGCACCTTGTTGGCGGCCAGGCCGCCGACCGCGAAGCGGATCGTCTGCCAGAGGATCACGCCGGCACCCCCGTCCGGTGCAGGGCGGGCGGCGGCCCGTCGACCGGCGCCTGCCGGACGTCGCTGACGATCTGCCCGTCGACCAGGCGCAGCACCCGCTTGGCGTGCTGGGCGACCTCGTCCTCGTGGGTGATCAGCACGACCGTACGGCCGGTGGCGTTGAGCCCGTCGATCAGGCCCAGCACCTCCTCCGTGGAGCGGCTGTCCAGGTTGCCGGTGGGTTCGTCGGCGAGCAGCATCGCGGGCGCCGTGACCAGTGCCCGGGCCACCGCGACGCGCTGCTGCTGGCCGCCGGAGAGCTGGTTGGGCTTGTGCCCGGCCCGCTCGCCGAGGCCGACCAGGGACAGCGCGGCCATCGCCCGCCGGCGGCGCTCCGCCGCCCGGACGCCCGCGTAGGCGAGCGGCAGCTCGACCTGGGCGAGGGCGGTGGTGCGCGGCACCAGGTTGAAGGACTGGAAGACGAAGCCGATCTTGCGGTTGCGGACCAGCGCGAGCTGCTGCTCGTCGAGGTGGCCGACGTCGGTGCCGTCCAGCAGGTAGCGGCCGGAGGTGGGGATGTCGAGGCAGCCGAGGATGTTCATCAGGGTGGACTTGCCGGAGCCCGAACTGCCCATCACGGCGACGTAGTCGCCCTGTTCGATGTCCAGGTCGACGCCGGCCGGCTCGTCCGTCCCGGGCCGGGACGGGCCGCGCAGGGCGTGCACGGTGGCGTCGCCGTGCCCGTACGACTTGGTGAGCCGGCTGATCCGGATCACCGGCACGGGTTTCGCGGGGACGCGCTTGTCGATGACGTGCTGCATGCTCAGCCCTTACCGCCGCGGCCGCCGCCACCGGCGCCACCGGCACCGCCGCCGGCGCCACCCGGGATGCCGACCGCGCCGCCGTTGCCGCCCCGGCCACCGCCGCCACCGCCGCCGCCCAGGCCCGGGAAGGAGCCGTTCGGGAAGCCGTTGGTGCCGCTGGTGGTGGGGAGTTGGACCTTGTCGCCCTCCTTGAGGCCGGAGACCACCTGCACGGTGCTGTCGCCCTCGACGCCCACGCCGACGTCGACCCGCTCGGTGGCCCCGCCCTCGTGCACCACCGTGGCGGTCCGCGAGGTGCCGGTGCCGGACAGCGCCGAGGTCGGCAGCGAGAGCGCGTTGTCCGCCTCGCCGGTGATCACCTGGACGGTCGCGCTGAGGCCGGTGCGCAGCGTGCTGGTGTCGCCGTTGAGCTGCAGGGTGGCCGCGTACTGGACGGCGGAGCCACCGGCCGCGCCCCCGGAGGAGGAGCTCGACGGCAGCGAACTGACCGACAGGACGGTCGCGTTGAGCTTGGTGTCGGACTGGGCGTTCAGCGTGACGGTGGCGGCCTCGCCCTTCTTCAACTTGAGCGAGTCCAGCTCGGAGAAGTTGGCGGTGACCTGCATCCCGGTCGGGTTGGTCAGCACGATGAAGCCGCTGGGAGAGCCGGAACTCGCGCTGCTGCCGGTGGACTTGGTGGCGGAGGAGGACGAGCCGGAGGCCGTGGCGCCCACCGTGTCCCCGACCTTCGCCGAGACCGAGGCGACGGTGCCGTCCACCGAGGCGGTGAGCGTCGTCCCGGCCAGCGCCGCCTGGGCGTTGGTGAGGGTGGTCTGCGCGGTGGCGACCTGCTGCTGGGCCTGGGCGACGGCCGCGTCGTCGACCTTGGTGGTGGTGATGGTGGTGGTCTGCGGGGCGGGCGTACTGCTCCCGCCCGCCCCGCGACCCCCACCGGAACCGCTGCCGCCGCTCGCCGGGGGTGTGGCCCCGGGCAGCGGCTCGGTGGTCGTCGTGGTGACGCCCGCCTGGGCCTTGGTGAGGTTGGCGTTCGCCGTGGTGAGCGCGGCCTGGGCGGCGTCCACCTGCTGCTGGGCCGCCGTGGTGTCGACCGTCGCCAGCACCTGGCCCTTCTTGACGGCGTCGCCGACCGCGACCTTGACGGCGGTGAGCCGCCCGCCCGTGGCGAAGTCCTGGGCGGCGTCGGTCGGGGAGGCCAGGGTGCCGGTTCCGGACACCGTGGCCAGGACCGTTCCCTTGGTGACGGTCGCGGTACGGGCGACCGGCTTGGCGGCGGCCGTGCCGCCGCTGCCGTCGAGCGTGGCGTAGACCAGGGCCGCACCGCCCAGCAGGGCCACGCCGAGCGCGGAGTTGACGAGGACGGCACCGCGCCGCCGTGGGAGCACCTTCATGGCGGACAGCTTCGCCGGGTGCTCTTGCGCTGCCCTGAGCGGCGGCTGGGAGAAGACTGACCGGCCGGATCCGGACATCCCTCCTATATCCACCAGCCCGTGTCGGCGGCTTGGGTGGGGCGTGGGCGATCGTTGGCCGAACTCCCAGCGCTCTCCCAGCAATCCCCGGCCATCCGGGAGGGCTTCCTCAGACACCCCTCAGGCCGGCCCCGCCCGCAGCCGGCCCACGCCCGGCCCGAGAACGCAGCCGGACGCCGTAGGGGCGCACCCCGACCGGAGTGCGCCCCTACGAACCGAAGAACCTCGCCCCGACCTCAGCCGTCGATCTCCTTGCGGAAGGCCTCCGCCACCGTCAGGAAGATCGAGTTGCCCTCGGTCTCGCCGATCGAGATCCGCACGCCCTCCGGGAACGGCCGGACCATCACCCCGGCCGCCGCGCAGGCCGCCGCGAAGTCCTGCGAGCGCTCGCCGAGCCCGAGCCAGACGAAGTTGGCCTGCGAGTCCGGGACGTCCCAGCCCTGGGCGCGCAGCCCGGCGACCACCCGGGTGCGCTCGGCGACCAGCGCCTCGACCCGCTCCAGCAGCGCCTCCTCGGCGCGCAGCGAGGCGACCGCGGCGTCCTGGGCGAGCTGGCTGACGCCGAACGGGACGGCGGTCTTGCGCAGCGCGTTGGCGACCGGCTCGTGGCCGATCGCGAAGCCGACCCGCAGGCCCGCCAGGCCGTACGCCTTGGAGAAGGTGCGCAGCACGCAGACGTTGGGGCGGTCGCGGTAGAGGTCGATGCCGTTGGGCACCTCGGCGTCGCGGATGAACTCGATGTACGCCTCGTCGACGACGACCAGGACGTCGCCGGGGACGGCGTCCAGGAAGCGCTCCAGCTCGGCGCGGTGGATCACGTTGCCGGTGGGGTTGTTGGGGTTGCAGACGAAGACCAGCCGGGTGGCCGGGGTGACGGCGGCGAGCATCGCGTCCAGGTCGTGGTCGCCGTTGTCCTTGAGCGGGACCGGGACGGGCGTGGCGCCGGCGATCTGGGTGATGATCGGGTAGGCCTCGAAGGAGCGCCAGGCGAAGATCACCTCGTCGCCCGGGCCGGCCGTGGCGAGCACCAGCGACTGGGCGACGCCGACCGAGCCGGTGCCGAGGGCGATGTGCTCGGCGGGCACGCCGAAGCGCTCGGCGAGGACGGCGGTCAGCTCGCTGACGCCCATGTCCGGGTAGCGGTTGAAGGAGCCGGCCGCCGCGACCGCCGCCTCCAGGACGCCGGGCAGCGGGTCGTTCGGGTTCTCGTTCGAGGACAGCTTGTAGGCGTCGGCGCCGGCCGGCTTGCCGGGCTTGTAGGTGGGGATGCCGTCCAGGCTCGGGCGCAGGCGCGGGCCCGGCGCTGAGGTACCACTGCTCACGGTCGTACTCCTTCGTCTTCTCTGCCGGTCCGCCCGCCCTCGCACGGTCGGGATCGCCGCCGTACCGCGGAACCTGGCCGCGCCCCCGGGAATCCCGGAGCGCGCCCGGACCAACCCCGGTCGGGTGCCTTGCACGATACCGACCGCCCTCACCCGTAGGAGTGAGATGCCCGGACGGGTTACAGGCGCAGATCAGCCATTCTGCCCGGTTCCTTTGGCACATGTCAGAGGTAAGACGGCTGGATTCGGGAGGGGATCGAAGGGGTGCACCCCGGCTCACTCATGGAGAAACGTATCTCCAAAGGCTCCCGATGCGCCGGTCACAGACCCTTGTCAGGAGCCATACGATCGGTCCGCCATGACAGCAGCAGCCAACCAGAGCGGTCGGCGTCCCACCACCTCACGGCGTCTGGAGCGGGCCGGCATCCGGGATGTGGCAGCAGCCGCCGGAGTGTCGATCACCACCGTCTCCGATGCGCTGAACGGAAAGGGCCGCCTGCCCGACGAGACCCGCAGCCGGGTGCGCGAGGTCGCCGAGCGCCTCGGCTACCGCCCCTCGGCCGCAGCCCGCACCCTGCGCACCGGACGGTCCGGCCTGATCGGGCTGACCGTCACGACGTACGGCGAAGAACCCTTCACCTTCACCGAGTTCGCCTACTTCGCCGAGATGGCCCGGGCCGCCACCAGCGCCGCCCTCGGCCGCGGCTACGCGCTGGTCGTGCTGCCCGCCTCCTCCCGCCACGACGTCTGGGGCAACATCGCCCTGGACGGCACCGTGGTGATCGACCCGCCCGACCAGGACCCCCTGGTCAGCGAGCTGTACCGGTCCGGCGTGCCGGTGGTCAGCGACGGCAAGCCCGGCAACTGCCCGGTCACCGCCTGGGTCGACAACGACCACGAGGCCGCCGTGCTCGGCATCCTCGACCACCTCTCCGAGGCCGGCGCCCGCCGGATCGGCCTGCTCACCGGCACCAGCACCGACACCTACACCCGGCTCTCCACCGAGGCCTACCTCGGCTGGTGCGCCAAGGTCGGCCAGGAGCCGGTGTACGAGGCCTACCCCGCGCACGACCCGGCCGCCGGCGCCGTCGCCGCCGACCGGCTGCTCGCCCGCCCGGACCGCCCGGACGCGGTGTACGGCCTGTTCGACCCCAACGGCACCGACCTGCTGGCCGCCGCCCGCCGGTACGGCCTGCGGGTGCCGGACGACCTGCTGCTGGTCACCTGCAGCGAGAGCGACGTCTACGCGGCCACCGAACCGCCGATCACCACCCTCTCGCTCAAACCGCGCAGGATCGGCACCACCGTGGTCAACCTCCTCATCGACGCCATCGAAGGAGTCGACTCCGGGACGGGCGTGGACATCGCCCGGCTCTTCCCGCCCCGCTTCCGCACCGCCGGCAACGGCCCGCCCCCCGGCACCCTGATGCCGACCGAACTGATCGTCCGCGCCTCCTCCCAGCGCCGGAGCCCGCGCACCACCGTCAGCCCGCCGCGCCCCCCGGGCGAGGTGTAGCGCAGCGGGCGGAAGGGCGACGAACAGCCGCCGGTACGCCCACGAAAAGCCCACGAGACCCTACCGAGCCGGGGCAAAACGGACCTTGCCGGACCGCCCGGCTGACGCTCCGGAGGATTGGATACCCACCAGGTGACGACGGCGGGAGAGTGGTCTTCCTATGATGGGCGAATGACACCCGAGGACCGCTTCCCCGGACCTGAGCACCCCCACTCAGGCCCCCGCCACCAGCCGGACCTCGACGTGCTGCCGTACGGCACCTACTACGAACCCGAACCCGCCCCGGGCTACCAGGGCACCCCGTACGAAGCGGAGACCTACAGCGGCTACGGCGGCGCCCGTTACCTGGAGCAGCACTGGCACGACGGCCAGGGCCACGGCCACACCGTGCACGCCCAGGGGCCCGGCCAGGAGCAGCACCACGGCCAGGTCGGCTACGACGGCGGCTACGAACAGCAGGACCGGACCGGCTACGAGCCCCAGGACCACGGCGGTTACGAGCCGCAGGACCACACCGGCTACGAGCCCACCCTGCCCGACCAGCCCTCCCCGGCCCTCCAGCTCGCGGACCAGCTCGGCGACCAGCTCACCGACCGCGACGACCCGCCGACCATCGAGCTCGGCCCGCCGCTGCCCGACCCCGCCGCGCCCACCTACCCGTACCCGGCCCCCGGCCCCGGCGAGCCCCCCGGCCCGGTCTACGTCGTCGGCGACGTGCACGGCTACCTGGAAGAGCTGCGCGCCGAACTCCACCACCAGGGCCTGATCGACGACGGCGGCCACTGGTCCGCCGGCCGGGCCCGGATCTGGTTCCTCGGCGACTTCACCGACCGCGGCCCGGACGGCATCGGCGTCATCGACCTGGTCATGCAGCTCGCCGCGGAGGCCGCCGCGGCCGGCGGCTACTGCCGCGCCCTGATGGGCAATCACGAACTGCTCTTCCTCGGCGCCGCCAAGTACGGCGACGAGCCCGTCCAGTCCACCGCCGGCACCGCCTCCTTCCTCGCCGCCTGGCGGCTCAACGGCGGCCAGCAGAACGACCTGGACCGGCTGGAGGCCCACCACATCAGCTGGCTCTCCCGGCTGCCCGCCATGGGCCTGGAGGACGGCCACCTGCTGCTGCACTCCGACACCACGGCGTACCTGGAGTACGGCGAGTCCATCCCGGACGTCAACGACGCGGTGCACAGCCTGCTCGCCGACGGCGGCGTGGACGAGTGGTGGGACTGCTTCCGCCGCTTCACCAAGCGCTTCGCCTTCCGCGGCGACGCCGGGCCGATGGCCGTCCACGAGCTGCTCGACACCTTCGGCGGCACCCGGGTCGTGCACGGGCACAGCCCGATCCCGTACCTCACCGGCGCGGTGCACGCGGACGACGGGCAGCCGCCGCACATCCCGGGGCCGTACGTGTACGCGGACGACCTGGCGGTGGCGATGGACGGCGGGGTCACCATGGAGGGCCGGCTGCTGGTCGCGCGGCTGCCGATCTGAGCGCAGGGCCGACCCGAACGCGGCCGCCGAACTGACGCTCCGCCACCCATGGGCATCACTGGAACAGTTGTTCCCGGCGCTCACGCCTCCACGCGCGCGGGCCGGGGCGCGAAATTCCGGAAACCGACTGTCAGCACGGGCACACCCGCCCCTACCATGAGGCACACCACACCCGGCCGCCCGTCCGGCGGCCCGCCTCCGCGCCCGCCCCGGCGCCCTGAGGGTGTCCCGCGTCCTCGATGCGGTCCCGCGTCCTCGCCGCCGGGCCGGGGGTCCGCATGAACGGGGTCCCCATGTCCAACCCCCCGCCGCTGCTAGCCGAGGACCGCCCGGAGTACGAGCGCCTCCTCGCCGAAGCCCTGCGCGACCGCACCGTCCTCACCGCCCTGCGCGCCCCCGGCGCGCTCGGCACCGACCAGCTCCGCGTCCTCGCCCTGCGCGACGCCGACGCCATCAACACCGCCGCCGCCACCGAGTACGCCCACTACACCGCGCTGCGCGAGACCCTGCGCGCCACGCCCCCGGCACCGGCCGACGTCGAACCGTACGCCCCCGGCCTGCTCAGCCAGCTGCGCTCCGCCGACGGCGGCGCCGGACTGTTCCCCGTGCTCACCGTGCTCACCCCGATCCTCGCCTGGGCCGCCGCCCTCGTCCTGCTGCTCGTCGGCTACCTGATGCGCGCCGCCGACTCCGGCCTCGCGCTCGCCCGCGCGATGGTCACCGCCGGCTGGGTGGCACTCGCCGCCGGGGTCGCCGCCATGGCCGTCGGCATCATCGGCCTGCTGCTCACCGCCCTGCGGGACGGCGCCGCCGCCGTCCCGGCCGGCACCGACCCCGAGCTGGCCGCCGAACTCGGCGCCGCCCGCGCGAAGTGGCGGACCGCCCTGCGCGAACACGGCCTGCTGCCCTACCTCCACGACCACCTGCCCACCGTCGCGGGCCGCCCGGCCCCCGGCTACACCAGCCCGGACTTCACCGGCCCCGACTCCACCGGCCCGGAACCCACCCGCCCCGACTTCACCAGCCCCGGCTACAGCCCGCCGGCCTTCACCAGCCCCGGCCCCGACGGCATCACCGACCCCCAGGGCCGCAGCCCCCGCCCGGCCGCCTTCACCCCGCCCGACTTCACCGGCCCCGGGTACACCCCGCCGGACTTCACCGGGCCGGACGAGGTCGGCTGACCACTCAGAAGCCGGTCGGCAGCCGCGGCGTGTACGAGGCCTCCAACGCCGCGCGTTCGGCCGCGTCGAGCCGCAGGTCCAGCGCGGCCACCGCGTCGTCCAGGTGCCCCGGCCGGGTCGCGCCCACCACCGGGGCGGTGACCAGCGGATTGCCCAGCACCCAGGCCAGCGCGACCCGCGCCATCGGCACCCCGCGCGCGCCGGCCACCGACTCCACCGCGTCCACGATCGGCCGGTCCACGTCCCCGAAGAACCGCCCGGCCACCGCGTCCCCCGCCGAGCGGGCCGTCGCCAGCCCGTACGGCCGGGCCAACCGCCCCGAGGCCAGCGGGCACCACACCAGGCTGCCCACCCCCTGGTCGGCGAGCAGTGGGAACATCTCCCGCTCCTCCTCCCGCTGCACCAGGCTGTACTGGTGCTGCATCGACACGAAGGCCGGGCCGCCCGCCCGGGCCGCCGCGTGCTGGAGCTTCGCGAACCGCCACGCCCACATCGAGGAGGCGCCCACGTACCGGACCTTCCCCGCCGCCACCACCTCGGCCAGTGCCGCCACCGTCTCCTCCACCGGGGTCGCCGGATCGAAGCGGTGCAGCTGGAACAGGTCGAGGTGGTCGGTGCCAAGCCGGGCGAGCGAACCGTCGACCTGCTCCAGGATCGCCCGCCGGGACAGCCCCGAACCGCCGGGACCGTCGTGCATCGGCAGCCCCGCCTTGGTCGCCAGGACGACGTCCTCGCGGCGGGTGTAGCGCCGCACCGCGCGGCCGACCAGTTCCTCCGAGGCGCCGCCGCCGTACACGTTGGCGGTGTCCCAGAGGGTGATGCCGAGCTCCACGGCCCGCCGGAAGACCGGCGCCGCCGCGTCCTCGTCCAGCGCCCAGGGGTTGTGGCCGCGGCCGCTGCCGCCGAAGCCCATGCACCCGAGCGCGATCCGGCTGACCACCAACTCGGTGCCGCCGAGCCTGCGGTACTCCATGCTGTCGTTCTCCATGCCCACCACCATCCGCCCGGCCGGCGGACCCAGCCAGGCCGTGCCCAGGCTGGCCCCCACAGGGCCACCCTCCGCACCCCGCTCGCCCGTAGGCTCGTCATATGGGCACACCACTGGGGGACTTCATCCGCGCCAAGCGCGACAGCATCCAACCGGAGACCTTCGGTCTGCCCGACCACGGCCGGCGCCGCTCACCCGGACTGCGCCGCTCCGACCTCGCCCTCCGCGCGGGCATCAGCGTCGAGTACCTGACCCGACTCGAACAGGGCCGCGACCGCAACCCCTCCACCGCCGTCGTCAACACCCTCGCCGACGCCCTCAGCCTCGATCCGGCCGAACGCACCCACCTGCGCTACCTCGCCAAGATCACCGGCGGTGCCTGCCGCGGCCACGTCCGCCCCGCGCCGCCCGGCCGCGAGGTCCGCCCCACCGTCCGCGAGACCCTCCGCCTCCTCGAACCGGGCATCGCCGCCGTCACCAACCGCCTCGGCGACATCCTCGCCCACACCCCCGGCTACGCCGCCGTCCTAGGCGCCGCCGGCCTCCTCGACCACCCCGCCCCCAACCTCACCCGCTACGTCTTCACCGACCCCCGTGCCCGCACCCTCTTCCCCGACTGGGACGACGTCGCCGACGAGCAGGCCTTCGACCTCTGGCTCGGCCCCACCGTCGAGAACTCCGAGTGGCTCAGCACCGAACTCGCCCCCGTCGCCGGCCCCGAGTTCACCCGCCGCCTCGGCAACCAGCTCGTCCCCCGCCGCGGCCCGCTCCGCCTCCAGCACCCCGCCGGTCCCGAACTCCGCCTCCACCGCGAGACCCTGGAACTCCCCGCCGACGCCCAGCAGCTCCTCGTCCTCCACCCCGCCGACCCCGGGACCGCCGCCCACCTCCAGCAGCTGACCCGGCCGGCCCCGGCCCGCCTCCGCGCGATCTCCTGACACCCGGCGGTCCTCGGGCGCCGGGCCGTCCTCGGGCGCCGGGCCGTCCTCGGCGCCGGGCCGTCCTACCTCCCGGCCGCGGCGGCCACCTCGGCCGCCGCCCGGATGAACTCACGGACGCGTTCGGTGGTGTTGGCCGGCAGCCAGACCGGTCCGCGCTCGATCGGCGGGGCGTCGTGGATCGGGACGTACGCGAGGTCGGGGCGCGGGTAGTACTGGCGGCAGTGCTGCCCGACCGGCAGGACGCCGCGGCCCATCGCGACCAGGCTGAGCATCTCGGAGAAGGTGCTGCCGGACGGTCCCTTGGGCACGGGGCGGCCGGACGGAGTGCGGTCGGGGGTGCGGTCGCGCTTGAAGCCCACCGAGGTGACCGCCGGGTACTGCACCACCGGGTGGTCCCCGAGGACTTCGAGCGACACCGAGGCCTCCGCGGCCAGCGGGTGCCCGGCCGGCACCGCCAGGGCGCGCTGCTCGCTGAGCAGGACCGGCCCGAGCGCCATGCCGTCGAAGGGGTAGGAGGCGACCAGGATGTCGATCGAGCCGTCCTCCAGGCTGGAACGGGAGTTGGAGAGCTGCACCTCCCGGACGTCGACCCGGCAGTCCGGGTGCCGCTCGCCGAACAGCGCGACCGCCCTGAGCAGCACCGGTGCCGTCCACTCCCCGAGGAACGCCACCCGCAGTTCGCCCGTCACCCCCCGCCCGGCGTCCACCGCCCGGCGCAGCGCCTGCTCCATCGCGACCACCACCGGGCCGAGGTCCGCGGCCAGCTGCCGCCCGACCGGGGTGAGCCGGACGGAGCGGCTGGTCCGGTCGAACAGCGGCGCGCCGATCCGGCGTTCCAGCTTCCGCACCACCTGGCTGACCCGCCCGGTGGTCAGGCCCAGCCGTTCGGCGGTCCGGCCGAAGTGCAGTTCCTCCGCGAGGGCGAGGAAGACCTCGATCTCCAGCCGCTCCAGCATGCCGCCCCGCCCCTCCGCGCCCAGCATCGTTTAGCCCGACTCAACGATCGTACGGTGATCCGCCATTGATGATCACCCCCGGCCGGAGGATCGTTGAACCCGTCACCGAACGAGAACCCACACCACCGGAGCCGATCACCATGCGCGTCGTCGCCCTCGACCACCTGGTCCTCAACGTCGCCGACATCGAGCGGTCGCTCGCCTTCTACACCGGCCTGCTCGGCCTGGAGCCCGTCCGGGTCGACGAATGGCGGGCCGGCAAGGTCTCCTTCCCCTCCGTCCGGGTCAACGGCGCGACGATCATCGACCTCTTCCACCGCCCCCGCCACGAGTCCAACGTCGACCACATCTGCCTCACCGTCGAACCCCTCGACTGGCAGGAGGTCGTCGACTCCGGCGTCTTCACCGTCCTCGACGGCCCCGGCCCCCGCTACGGCGCCCGCGGCACCGCCACCTCCCTCTACGTCCAGGACCCGGACGGCAACACCGTCGAACTCCGCTGGTACCCGCAGGACGCCACCAGCTGAAAGAGCAGGGTGCCGCCCCGGACCCTCGGGGGAGGACCGGGACGGCACCCGTGACACGACCCCTCAGCCCCGGGCGGCCAGGGGCTCGACCAGCCGGTCGAAGCCGGAGTTGAGCCCCGCCTCCGCCTGCGGCCCCGGCAGCTCCCGGGTGATGGTCAACTCGCCGGTCGTCGTCGCCGTCGTCGCGGTCATCGCCGTCGTCGCGGTCGCCGTCCCGGTCATCGCGGTGTCTCCCTCGTGGTCACGTCGTCGCTTTCACAGGGTTGGACCGGACCGCAGCCGCGCCGAGAACTCATCGCTCGCCGCAGAACTCCTTCTCCGGGCCCGCTCGGACGACCTTCACGTCGGGCAGCCAGTCCACCTGGACCATGACGCACACCACGCCGCCGGACCCGTCGAGGCCCAGCCACACCGGGTGGGTGCCGTCGCTGTCGGTGGCGAACGCGAGCAGGTCCGCACCCGACTCCTCGTCCACGGTGCGCAGGAAGAAGCCGGTGTCGGAGTCGAGGCCGTCACCGGCCTCCCCGTCCCCGTCCACCAGGGCACGCCGGAACCGCTCCTGGAGGACCGGCCAGGCCCCGGCGTCCGCGAAGCACCCCGTCGCGCCGTCCGTGCTGAATCCGTACGCCTCGCCGTCCCGCAGCAGCCTGAGGTCGTGCCCCTCCCCGAGAGCCATCGTCCAGGAGTCGACGGGTTCGTCGCTCACCCGCAGCCGAAGGGCCGGGGTCGCGGTCTGCTCGACCCACGCACCCTCGAACTGGCAGTGGTATCCGAAGCCGATCCTCGCCACCTCCGACGGGTAGCTGCCCGGCGGGACCTCGACCGTGATGCCCGGCCGCGCGGTGTCGAACGGATCGTCCACCGCCAGCCGGCCGCTGGGGACCCGCAACCGTGGCCCGGCCGTCGCCTCCAGCACCACTATGTTCTCCCGGTCATCGCTGGTGGCGAGGCGGGTACCGGGCACGAACAGCGCGGGAAGGTCCCCCGGCCCACCCGGTCGCGGCGGGAGCCACGGCTCCTCCGCGGCGCCGGACACCAACTCCGGGAGCGGCGCCGCGGTGAAGCGGGCCGAACCGTCGAGTCCCCAGCGGTCGGCCGAGAAGAGCGGCCAGTCGTCGAAGTCCGGCCGCCGGAACCAGCGTTCCTCCTCGGCGGCCGCCGGCGCGGTCACCGTCCTCGGTCCGGCGTCCCCCTGGGGCTGGTGCGACACCCGGCCCCGTCCACCCGGGAACAGCTCGACCACCGTCCGGTCGGCGGTCCGGTCGAACTCCGGTGCCTCGGCGCTGGAGTGGACCCAGCGCTCGCGGTACCTCCGCAGCAGGCGGCCCTCCGCCAGGAGCCGCAGCTCCAGGTGCTCCACCCGTCGCCCGTGCTCGTCGTACACCCACACACCCGCGTAGTGGTCCCGCCACGACACCAGGCGCACTTCGAGGGGCACCGAACGCCCCGCGCTCCGGTACACCACGACGTACGGCAGACCCGCCGCGTCCCGGGCCCGCGCCTCCTGCGGCCGCAACGCGCCCACCGCGGCACCCGCCGCGAAGTCCCACCCCTCGGCATGGCCCAGCTCGACCACCGGACTGCTCACCCGCACGCCTCCTCGCTCATCCGTCCGGGCAAGTTACCGGAGCCCGCGGACAACAGCGGCCGCTGGTGTCCGGGGTTCAATGCAGGAGTTCCGCGGCCGGGGTGTGGTTCCCGGTCGCCGAGGCACCGGCCATCGCGGAGGCCGCCGTCGCCGGGGCGGTGCCGGGCGGCACCACCAGCAGCAGGAAGTGGTCCTGGAGACCCCGGGTGACGCTGATCGTCGCGTCGCTGCCGGTGAACCAGTTGATCTTGATCGTCACGCCGTTCGCCGCGATGGACCGGGGCACGCCGTCCCAGGCCGTGGTGTCGAGGCCGACCCGAACGATGCGCCCGAAGTGAGCGCCGAGTGCGGTGATCAGGTCCGGCAGCTCGGCGAGCACGTGGTTCGAGCGGGGCCACCAAGCCCCGTCGAAAACGCCCTCCCGCGACATCGTCGGCTCGAGTTCCAGCCGTGGCAGCAGCGGGATGCCGGGCACCGACCACGGCCCGGGAGAAGAAGAGGTGGGAAAAGCGATCGGCATCATGCGAAGCCGCCCGTCCGGTCCACGAGAGACCCGTCACGACCCAGGGCGACGTCGGCGCTGATGCCGGTGTGCGGAATGTCCTTGGTTGCCTCCCACGGTACTCCGCCGCACCCTCCCCCGGGCCGCCCGCCAGAGCTGCTACGGCTAGGGACAGATCAGTTCGACGGCCGGAAAGCGGATCCGGTGGCCGAGTCCTCCGGGCGGCGCGGAGAACGGCTGTGGGGGGGGGGGGGGGGGGAAAAACCCCCCCCCCCCCCCCCACAACCCCCCCCCCCCCCGCGCTCCGGTGAGCCTGCCTCCCCGCCAGAAAGGGCAGACTCCCATCCCAACCAACTAAAGGTGCAGGGG